>DXHQ01000083.1 GCA_019113345.1 Candidatus Faecalibacterium intestinigallinarum | reverse complement strand
GCATACTGCAAAAACTCCGGCGTTTTGGACCAGTATTTGACGCCCCAGTTTTCAAAGTTCCATTCGTCCATATAGTGGTTGCACTCATAATCGACGTAGTACAGCACGCCGCCCTGCAAAATAAAGTTGGTCGGGAAATAGTCGATATTGGTCCCGGCCGGATAGAGTTTGCCGCACATGGCCCGGACCTGCTCCAGGCAGGCTGCGGGCAGGCGGTCATGCAGGACCATTTCGTAGACCGTTTCGCCCTCAATGTACTCTTTTACGATGCGCTCGTGTTCCCGGTCGACGTCCAGCATTTCGGGCATCGGAATGCCGATGTCCTTCAGGCGCCGGTAATCGGCCAGTTCGGCGGCGAGCTTGTCCCCGAACTGATAGTAATCGCAGGGCTCGTGGTGGATCTGCTTGAGGACGACCTGCCCGCCGTCCGCCTGCGCCAGCCAGGAGTAGCCGCCCTTGCCTTTGCCAAGCAGTTTGATAAGAGGGTATTCCCTGCCGTTTACGGTCATGGTTTCGTTCATCAAAAAACCTCCCTGCTGCGTTTTATTCCGTTTCCGCTTCCCGGTAGGCCCGGGCGGCGTACCAGACGACGGCCGCAGTCATCAGGATAAAGACGGCCTCGGTGGCGAGGATGGAGTAGCTGCCGAGGAGGACGGCGGCAAAGTCGACCGCGAAGTGCCCGCCGAAGGCCGCCCAGTACCAGCCGGCCTTTTTGTCCCGCACCGCGCGCCAGACCAGCACCGACAGTGCGATGTGCAGAAAAATGGCGACAATGCGCTCCAACCCTCCCACAAAGAAGAGGTAGGCGGGCGCCGTCCACAGCTGGGACACCCCGGCCAGGACGCTCTCGGCGGTGGCCTCGTCCAGGCCGGACAGGACGCCCGGCAGCTCGCCGCTGTTGATCAGGGTCGCGTTGACCAGGTTGTTGATGGAGGTCAGCCCCAGCAGGATCATGGCCTCGGCGCCGCCGTGGCCTGCGCCGTACATCAGGGCGTTTTTGCCGTCCAGGCGACGCAGGACAAAGCGCATGGCAAGCCAGCGGCCGGTCTCCTCAAAGGCGGCGGCCATCAGGGCGGCATAGACCGCGTAGAAAAACAGGCTGCCGGTGATGGCTGTGCCGGTCAGGCTGAACACCAGCGAGTGGACCAGGCTTTCCAGCACCATGGCAAACAGGATAAAGACCAGCATCCCGGCCACAAAGCTGGACGTGCGGGCGTACTTTTTGTGTTTCAGATAGAGATACAGCCCGATGGGCAGCCCGAAGGCTGCCGCCAGCGAAAAGATCATTCCGGCGACGCTGCCGGCCGGTACGGTGGGGAGAGATTGCAGTTCCATCATGGGCCTCCTTTTGGTTGGGACGTCTGTTTAACATTTAGCTTAACAGTTAACTGTTTCCTGCATTATAGCAGAACCGGCCCGCCCTGTCAACAGGCGGGGGCTCTTTATCCCTCTTCCCCGCCGGGCAGGGAGGGCAGGATGTCGGGCAGCGGTTCCCCTGCCCCCTCCCCCTCCCCTTCGGTTTCGGGCGCGGGAGGGCCGCCGCGGGCTGCGCCGAGGGGGTTGGCCTCGACGGCGGCGCGGACCTGCGCGTCCTTGAGGTGGGTGTAGATCTGGGTGGTGCTGACGTTGCTGTGGCCCAGAAGTTCCTTGAGGGTCAAAACGTCCACCGTCCCGGTCTGGTACATCAGGGTGGCGGCGGTGTGGCGCAGCTTGTGGGTGGAATAGCCCTGCAGGCCCGCCGCCTTCATGGCCGCGGTGATGATCTGCTCCACCCGCCGGTTGGAGATGCGGTCCTTCCGCATCCGGGTGATAAAGACCGCCCGCTCTTTGGGGGAAAGCCCCTCCACCGTTCCCCGCTTTTGCAGGTAGCGGTCCAGCGCCTGGACGCAGGCGTCGTTCAGGTAGACCATCCGCTCCTTGTGCCCCTTGCCGAACAGCCGAATCTGCCGGCCGGGCAGGTCGATGTCCTCCAGGTTCATCCCCACCAGCTCGGCCAGACGCATCCCGCAGTTGAGAAAGAGGGTCACCATGCAGTAATCCCGCTCGGGGAAGTCCCCCTGGCTGCGGGAGGTCTCGAGCAGCTCGACCGCCTGGTCGGCGGTCAGGTACTTGGGCAGCACCTTGTCCAGCTTGGGCGGGCTGACCGCCGCGGTGGGGTCGCTTTCCAGCCGGCTGGCGTGGTTGACCATATAGTCGTAAAAGCCGTGCAGGCTGGCCAGCCGCCGGGCGGTGGAGGACTTTTTGTTGCCGCAGGTCTGGTTCAGAAAGTAGAGGTACTCGTAGATATCTTCTCTTGTGACGCTGCCCCAGAAAGCCGTATCCAGCCCTTTGGGGTCGATCTCCTTCATCTCGGCGTCCTCGGGCACAAGGCCCCGCCGCTTTTTCATGAACTTGCTGAAATTGCGCAGGTCGCAGTAGTAATTGAAGGCCGTGTTGGGGCTCTTGCCCGCGATGACTTCCAGATACCGCACATAGTCCACAACGTCTTTGGAGGCATCCTGAAAGGGCTTGTGCTGGCCCGGGTTCTTTTCGTCCAAATAGATCGACATGGTTTTTCCTCTTTATTCTATCGCCGCCGCGACCGGCCCGAGCGACGCGAAGTCCACAAAGTCTACCTGTCGGCCGAAGGTCTCGATCATGGCCTTTGTCTCGGCGGACTGCTGCTCGGGCGGCAGCTTTCTGGCATGGTTATAGAGAAGGGTCATCATGGTCCTGTGGGGCAGGCTGAGTTTGCTGTAGTCGATGCCGCCCCGCAAATGGAACAGAACCGTATTTTGCAGGAGGCCGGCGGGCAGCTGCCGGCAGACGCTGCGGCGGATGTTCTCGATGTTCTGCTCATCCTGCACGTCGGCAAGGCCCACTGTGACCAGGATCAGCCGCACCCCCGCCGGGAACTTTTTCACCGCCTGTTTCAGCCCCTTGACCCCGCCGGCGTACAATCCGCCGAGATAGACGATCTGTTCACAGCCGGCAAGGTCCACGGCCTTTTCATAGCTGAGGGCGGGCAGGCCGGTCAGCCTGGACAGCTCGTCCGCATAACGCTTTGTCGTGCCGTACTGGCTGCCGTAGAGAATGAGGGTTTTCATAGGTTCTTATCCTTTCAGAAGGGCCAGGGCGTCGGAGACATAGGCCGCGCCGATGAGTTCAAGGCCGGGGTAATCGGCCTGGTCGAGGTGGCGGAGGCTGGGCCGCGGGATGACGGCCTGTTCAAAGCCGATCCGCTCGGCCTCCCGCAGGCGCTGCTCGAGGTTGGGGACGCTGCGCACCTCGCCGCCCAGGCCCACCTCGCCGATGGCGATCAGCTTGTCGCTGACCGGCTTGTCCAGCAGGGAGGAGATCATGCTCATGCAGACGGCCAGGTCGCAGGAGGTGTCCCGCAGGGCGATGCCGCCCACAATGTTGACATAGACGTCCAGGTTGCCGAAGAAGTAGCCCGCCCGCCGCTCGAGGACGGCCAGCAGCAGGTTGACCCGGTTGGAGTCGTAGCCGGTGCAGGCCCGCCGGGGGGACGGGAAGGTGGTCTTGGCGGCCAGGGCCTGGATCTCGCTCAGGATGGGGCGCGTCCCCTCCATGGTGCAGGCCACGCAGTTGCCCGAGACGCCGAGGGGCCGGCCCTCCAGCAGCATCTGGGAGGGGTTGGCGATCTCGGTCAGGCCGCGGCCGGTCATGTCGAACATCCCCAGCTCATTGGTGGAGCCGTAGCGGTTCTTGGCCGCCCGCAGGATGCGGTAAGGCAGCATCTTGTCCCCCTCAAAATAAAGGACGGTGTCCACGATGTGCTCCATGACCTTGGGGCCGGCGATGGCGCCGTCCTTGTTGACGTGGCCCACCAGGAACATGGGAATCTCCTGCTTTTTGGCCACCGCCAGCAGGCGGGCTGTGCTCTCCTTGACCTGGCTGACGGTGCCGGAAGAAGAGGAAATGTCAGCGCAGCGCATGGTCTGGATCGAGTCGATGACCACAAGGTCGGGGCGCTCCTTCTCGATCAGGCCGCAGATTTCGTCCACGTCGTTTTCGGCGGCGAGGTAGATGTTGTCCTGGGGCAGGGCGAGGCGGGCGGCCCGCAGCTTGACCTGCCGGACCGACTCCTCGCCGGTGATATAGAGGACGGTGTACCGGTCCGAGATGGCCCCGCACAGCTGCAGCAGCATGGTGGACTTGCCCACCCCCGGCTCGCCGCTGAGCAGGACGACGCCCCCCAGCACGATGCCGCCGCCCAGCACCCGGTCCAGCTCGGTAATGCCGGTGACGATCCGGCTTTTTTCTTCCGTGGTGCTGATGTCGGCCAGCCGCCGGGCCGTCAGGCTGGTAACGCCCTCCTGCCGTGGGGTGGCCTTGGCCGCCGGGCTGCCGGCTTTGGGGGCTTCGGCCACCACGTCTTCGTGCATGGTGTTCCAGCTGCCGCAGCTGGGGCAGCGGCCCATCCAGCGGGGGCTGGTCTCCCCGCAGTTGGAGCAGACATAGACGGTTTTCAGTTTGGGTTCTTTGCTCGGCATGGTGTGGTCCCCTTCTTTTTCTGTGAGATGCCTCTATGATACCACGGCCGGGGCCAGGGCGCAAGGCGGGGGCTCACAGCTGCCCGGCCAGGCAGGCCAGGGCGGTGGAGACCCCGCACAGGGGCAGAAAGAGGAGGTTCAGCGCCAGGTACTGGACCAGCAGGGCGCGGGCTGTGCCCGGGACGGGCGCTGCCTGCCGGCCAAAGGCCGCCTGCTGCAGGCGGCTGCTGACGGCCAGGGCCGAAGCCCCGAACAGGCACAGGGCGGTGACGGCCGCCGCCGCGGGCGCCCCGCCCAAAAGCAGCCCCGGCAGAGCGCTCCGCCATCCCGCCGACAAAAGCAGCTGCAGGCCGGCCGCCCCCACCCCGAGGCCGAACAGCATGGCAAAGAGATAGATCAGCACCGGGCCGGCCGCCGAGAGGCCCGCCAGCAGCAAAAGGCCCGCGCCCAGGGCGACGGTCAGGTATTCCGCCCCGAAGAGGGTCCAGACCGCCCCCGGCCCGTCCAGGACAAAGAGGCTTGCCCAGCTGTCCATCCAGGCGGAAAAGAATGCCTGCTCCCCGGCGCGGCAGAGGGCCAGCGCCGCCCCGGAAAGCAGCGTCCCAAAGAGATAGGCGGCCGCCAGCGCGGCGCAGGCGCGGGGTATCTCCTGCCCGCGGGCCGTGCGGATGGGCTTGGACGCACAGGCCGGACGGGCCGGAGACGCCGTCTCCCCTTTTTGAAAGGGAACGCGCTCCCCTGCCTGCTTTGCCGGGGCGGGCAGCGCGGCAAGGGGTTTGGGTTCGGTGTTGGCTGGCTGCTGATAGACCCACATATCTTGTCCTCCCGGGCAAAGGCCAGGCAGACGCCCGGCCCCGGCCCTTTTTGGTTGTTAGTGACGCCGCTTTTTGCCGGCTTTGCGGACCCCGGCCGAACCGCCGGCAGCGCCCGCCAGGGCCACCAGCGCCAGCCGGGCCAGCTGCGCGGCATCCGGGATGCCCCCGCTTGCCAGCTGCACGCAGAGCAGGGCCAGCGCATAGCCAAGGCCCAGCCCGGCGCCCCACAAAAGGCCCCGGCTTTTTTGCAGCAGGGCCAGCACCCAGCCGCCCAGCAGGCTGCCCACGCAGACCGCCGCCGTCGCAAAGGGCCAGGCAGCCGCCGGGCCCATCTTCTGGGACGCCATCAGGGACGCCAGCAGCGCCCCGCAGCCGGCCGCGGCGGCGGCGCCCAGCGCAAAGGCGGCCAGAACGGATACGGGTGATCGCCAAATGGATTGATTTGCAGACATAAAAACGCGCCTCCCTGCACTATCTCTATGCAGAAAGGCGCGCTGTGTATGCCTGGGACGATTTACTTTTTGCTGCCGGACTTGGCGGAAGCGGCGGGGGCGTTGTCCATGTTCAGCTTCTCGACCGAGCCGATGGCGGTCTTGGTGAAGCGAATCTTGACCCGGTCGCTGCCGGTCTCGAGGACGAAGGTGTCATCCTTGATGGCGACCACACGGCCGATGACGCCGCCGATGGTGGTCACCTGATCGCCAATCTCAAGGCTGTTGCGCATCGCTGCGTCCTTCTTCTCCTGCTTCTTCTGGGGACGGTAGATCATGAAGTAGAGCAGGATCACCATCAGGGCCAGGGTAAAAAACAAGCTGACCATGCTTTCAGTGCCAGTCATTTCCAAATTCTCCTCTCAAAATGGTTTATCGTTATTATACCGGTTTATACGCCCGGATGCAAGGCCAAAAGCGCAAATCGTGCGAAAAAAGCGCTTTTTTCAGATGCGGGTGTCCAGCACCTTGACGTATTTGTCGTGGAAGGCGGTGAAGGTGCCGGCGTCCAGCTCGTCGCGGATGCGCTCCATCAGGTGGTTGTAGAACCAGAGGTTGTGCATGACGGCCAGCCGCATCCCGAGCAGCTCTTCCGCCTTGAACAGGTGGCGGATGTAGGCCCGGCTGTACTGGCGGCAGGCGGGGCAGCCGCAGGCGGGGTCGATGGGGCGCTCGTCCCGCTCGTACTTGGCGTTTTTGATGTTGATGATGCCGCCCCAGGTGTTCAGGTGGCCGTGGCGGGCGTTGCGGCTGGGCATGACGCAGTCAAACAGATCGACGCCGCGGGCCACCGCCTCGAGGATGTTGCCGGGGGTGCCCACCCCCATCAGGTAGCGTATCTTGTTTTTGGGCATATGGGGCTCGACCTGCTCGATGATGTCGTACATCACCTCGGCCGGCTCGCCGACGGCCAGGCCGCCGATGGCGTAGCCGTCCAGCTCCATGGCGGCGATCTGCTTCATGTGCTCCACCCGCAGGTCGGGGAAGGTGCAGCCCTGGTTGATGCCGAACAGCAGCTGGTCGGGGTTGGTGGCCCGGCCCTCGGCCTTGCAGCGGGCCAGCTCGGCCTGGCAGCGGGCCAGCCAGCGGACGGTCCGCTGGCAGCTGGCTTGGGCGTAGCTGTGCTGGGCGGGGTTTTCAACGCACTCGTCAAAGGCCATGGCGATGGTGGAGCCGAGGTTTGCCTGGATGCGGATGCTCTCCTCGGGGCCCATGAAGATGCGCCGCCCGTCCAGGTGGGAGGCGAAGGTGACCCCCTCCTCGGTGATCTTGCGCAGCTTGGCCAGGCTGAACACCTGGAAGCCGCCGCTGTCGGTCAGGATGGGGCCGTCCCAGCGGGTGAACTTGTGCAGCCCGCCCAGGTCGGCCACCAGCTTGTCCCCCGGGCGCAGGTGGAGGTGGTAGGTGTTGCAGAGCATGACCTGGGCGCCGACCTGTTTGAGGTCCTGGGCGGACAGGCCGCCCTTGATGGCGCCGGCGGTGGCCACGTTCTGGAAGGCGGGGGTCTGCACAGCGCCGTGGACGGTGGTGAATTCGCCCCGCCGGGCCGCGTGTTCCTGTTTCAAAAGCCGGAATGTGGTGAGAGAAGCCATGTGGTCGTTTCCTTTCCCGTGCGCGGAGAACAGCCGCGCCTCGCCCGCAGGCCGTGTGCCTGCAGGTTGTTTTATTATACCCCGCGCGGGGCGGTTTGGCAAGCCGCGCCGCCGCAAATGGGGCTGGAAAAACGGCCGGGCTTCCCTTATAATAAAGGGGAAGCAAACCAGGCCGCGCCGCGGCGACAGGAGGACCGACCATGACCGAACGAGAAAAGATGCACAGCGGGGAGCTCTACCTCCCCGACGACCCCGACATCGTCGCAGAGCAGACTGTCTGCCTTGACCGGCTCTACGACTACAACCAGACCCGCCCCACCGAGGGCGAAAAGCGGGCCGCGCTGCTGCGGCAGATGTTCGCCGAGATCGGCGAGGGCTGCTGCATCGAGCCGCCCCTGCACGCCAACTGGGGCGGGCGGCACGTCCACTTTGGCAGCTATGTCTACGCCAACTTCAACCTGACCCTGGTGGACGACACCCACATCTATGTGGGGGACCGCACCATGCTTGCGCCCAACGTCATCCTGGCCACCGCAGCCCACCCGCTGCTGGGCGGGCTGCGGGAGAAAAACTACCAGTACAATCTGCCGGTGCGCATCGGGCGCAACTGCTGGCTGGGCGCGGGGGTGATCGTCCTGCCGGGGGTGACCATCGGCGACAACACGGTGGTGGGCGCGGGCAGCGTCGTCACCCGGGACCTGCCCGCAAACGTCCTGGCGGTGGGCTCCCCCGCCCGCGTCCTGCGCGAGATCGGCAGCCGGGAGCGGGCCTTCTACGACAAGGACCGCCCCATCGACCCCGCCCTGCTGCAGGGCGTCTGAGCCGCGCGGCGCAACTGCCTGTTGACGCCGCCCCCATTTGCCGCTATAATAGAAAGGCACCCCGGCGGCTTGCACCGCCGGCAGCGCCTTGTCTTCGTAGCTCAGCTGGATAGAGCACTCGCCTCCTAAGCGAGGGGCCGGCAGTTCGAATCTGCCCGAGGACGCCAGAATGCCGCAGCCCGCTAAATCGGCTGCGGCTTTTTTTGCACTTGCGAATGGCGGGAAGGAGGTAACCGTTCCTGCGCGCAGCAAAAAGCCCCCGCCGGCAAAAACCGGCGGAGGCTGTTGGTGGACCTGGAGGGATTCGAACCCTTGACCTCTCGGATGCGAACCGAACGCTCTCCCAACTGAGCTACAGGCCCCTATGGCGGGCAG
>DXHQ01000082.1 GCA_019113345.1 Candidatus Faecalibacterium intestinigallinarum | reverse complement strand
CTGCCCGGCGAGCAGCGCCCCGAGAAGGGCCTGCTGCGGCTGCGGGCCGGGATGGGCCTGTACTCCAACAGCCGTCCGGCCAGGATCTGGCCCCAGCTGGCCCCGGCCAGCCCCCTCAAACCCGAGATCGTGGCCAAGGGCATCGACTTTATCATCGTGCGGGAGCTGACCGGCGGCGTCTACTTCGGCGAGCACCGCACCGACACCCTGCCCACCGGCGAAAAGCAGGCGGTGGACATCATGCCCTACGCCGAGCACGAGATCGAGCGGATCGGCCGCATCGGCTTTGAGACAGCCCGCAAGCGCCGCAAAAAGCTCTGCTGCGTGGACAAGGCCAACGTGCTGGACACCAGCCGCCTGTGGCGGGCGGTCATGCACCGCCTGAAGGACGAGTACCCCGACGTCGAGTACAGCGAGATGTTCGTGGACAACGCCGCCATGCAGATCGTCAAGAACCCCGCCCAGTTCGACGTCATCGTCACCGAGAATATGTTCGGCGACATCCTCTCGGACGAGGCGTCCATGATCACCGGCTCCATCGGGATGATCCCCTCCTCCTCGCTGGGGGACGGCACCCGCGGCCTCTACGAGCCCATCCACGGCTCGGCCCCCGACATCGCCGGGCAGGACCGGGTCAACCCCACCGCCTGCATCCTGTCGGCCGCCATGATGCTGCGCTACAGCTTCGGGATGGCCGCTGAGGCCGACTGCATCGAAGCCGCCGTCGGCAGAGTGCTGGACAAGGGCCTGCGCACCGCCGACAATATGTCGGAGGGCTGCACCTGCCTGGGCTGCGCCGCCATGGGCGACGCCATCCTGGCGGAGATGGACTGATTTCTGCGGCAAATTTTTCTGATGCTATCCCACCCGTCTGCATTGGCCGGCCGGGTGGGATTTTTTTGACCGGCCGGCCCACTGTCTTGAAACACTTTCATTTGACAAATCACAAATTTTAATCTATACTGTTCTCTATCGACGCATTGAGACAAGAGAGGGAAACAGTATGCTGACACTCGACAAAATCTACCACGCCGCCTTTGTGCTGCGGGACACGGCGCGCCGCACCGACCTGATCGAAGCGCCCCACCTGTCCCACGGGGACAGCCGGCTCTACCTCAAGACCGAGAATCTGCAGGTGACCGGCAGTTTCAAGGTGCGGGGCGCGTACTATAAGATCAGCCAGCTCTCGCCCGAAGAGCGAGCCAAGGGGGTCATCGCCTGCTCGGCGGGCAACCACGCCCAGGGCGTGGCCCTGGCGGCCACCCGGATGGGGATCAGGAGCATCGTCTGTATGCCGGACGGCGCGCCCATCATGAAGGTGGAAAACACCAAAAACCTCGGCGCGGAGGTCTGTCTGGTGCCCGGCACCTACGACGACGCCCACGACTACGCCGTCAGCCTGCAGGCGGAGACCGGCATGACCTTCATCCACCCCTACGACGACGAACTGGTCATCGCCGGGCAGGGCACCATCGGCCTTGAGATCCTGGACCAGCTGCCCGACCTGGACGCGGTGATCGTCCCCATCGGGGGCGGCGGGCTGATCGCCGGCATCGCCTTTACCATCAAGAGCCTGCGGCCCGACGTCAAGGTCTACGGCGTGCAGGCGGCCGGGGCGCCCAGCATGTACCTGTCCATGCGGGACCACTGCTACCAGACCCTGGACACCGCCGCCACCTTTGCCGACGGCATCCAGGTCAAGACCCCCGGCGAGCTGACCTATGAGCTGTGCGAAAAATATGTGGACGAGGTGGTCACCGTCAGCGAGGACGAGATCGCCGCGGCCATCCTGGCCCTGATGGAAAACCAGAAGCTGGTGGCCGAAGGCGCGGGCGCGGTGCCGGTGGCGGCTGCCCTCTTCGGCAAGCTGCCCATCCAGGGCAAAAAGGCGGTCTGCGTGGTGTCGGGTGGCAACATCGACGTCAACATCCTCAGCCGGGTGATCACCCGCGGCCTCATCATGAGCGGCCGCAAATCCAACCTCACCATCGCCCTGGAGGACAAGCCCGGCCAGCTGACCCTCGTTTCCCGCATCGTGGCCGACTGCGGCGGCAACGTGGTGTCGGTCCAGTACGACGGCTCCGACCCCAATATGCCCATCTCCAGCTGCTTCCTCAAACTGGGCATGGAGACCCGCGACGCCGCCCAGATCGAGCAGATCCGCACCGAACTGGCCAAAGCCGGTTTCCAGCTGGTAGCGGAACGCACCTGATTGTACAAAACGTATATCAAAGGAGGAAGATTCCATGAAAGTTGTTTCTACCGCCAACGCCCCTGCGGCCATCGGCCCCTACAGCCAGGCGCTCGACCTGGGGGACCTGGTCTTTGTCTCGGGCCAGCTGCCCGTCGACCCCGCCACCGGCGTCATGCCGGACACCATCGAGGCCCAGGCGGCCCAGAGCCTGGCCAACCTCAGGGCCATCCTGGCCGAGGCCGGCCTTTCGATGGCCAACGTCGTCAAGACGGTCATCTTCCTGGCCGACATCAACGACTTTGCCGCCGTCAACGGCGTCTACGCCGAGGCGTTCGCCCAGCCCTACCCGGCCCGCAGCTGCGTGCAGGTGGCGGCCATCCCCAAGGGCGCCCGCCTCGAGATCGAGTGCATCGCCAAAAGATAAGCGCCCTCTCAGTCAGCTCCGCTGACAGGTTTGGTTGCGGTGTCCTGCTTTTGCTGCGCGGGCGGCAGCCCGCTTGCAAAAAGCAGACCGCTGCCCCTGCTCTGCTTCGGCTGTTTCGTCCGCTGGACGCGCCTCAGCTGCGCAGTCCCGCACGCGTGGGAGCCTAAGCGGTAGAAATTTTGAATAAGCGGTCAAAAAGCCCTGTTTTATCCTGGTTGGGATAAAGCAGGGCCTTTTTCAAATCTGTTTTATGATGTCGCGCTCTCCGGCGAGGAGGCGGCCGGCTGGCTGCTGGCCGCCGTGTCCGGCGCAGCCGGGTCGACGATGGTGCTGTGGGCCACATGGGTGCGCAGGTAGCCCACCCAGGCGGTGTAGCCTTCCGGCGTCAGGTGGTAGCCGTCCGGCTGGGCGTATTCGGCCCGCAGGTCGCCGTTTTCGTCGGCCAGCACCTCCCACAGATCGAGGAAATAACATCCCTTCTCGATGGCCAGGGCGGCCAGGTCGTTGTTCACCCGGATGAACCGCTCGGCATACATCCCGCTGTGGCGGGCTTCGGCCGAGACTTCCGGCCGGACCGGCGTGATGGACTGGACGTAGATGTCCGCCTCGGGCAGAAGCTCCCGGATGCGGTCCAGCATCAGGCCGTAGTAGTTCAAAAAGCTGGAATAGTCCCGGTCCTGGGTCAGGACGTTGGTGCCCAGCAGGATGTAGACCGACTGGGGCGCGTAGGAAACCAGCGCTTCAAGGGGCACCTCCTCCACGCCGTCGGTCCGCTTGCAGGTGGCACCGTTCACGATGGTGTTGGGCCCGACGCCCTTGTAGGCGCAGTAGTGGGCGTTGGGCAGGCCGGTGTCGTAGATCTGCATCCCCTGGGTGATGCTGTCCCCCAGAAAGACGGCGGTGTCGAAATGGCTCAGGTCGACCGGCTCGGAGACGGTCGACGGCATGGAAGCCAGCCGGAAATCCATCGCGGTGGTGACGCCGTCGGCCAGTTTCTGGACGGTGGTGCTGGTCTGGCGGGTGTAGCTGAGGGTGCGCCACTCGGCGCTGGGCATGGCCTGCGCCAGCAGGGTGACCTGGGGCTCGCTGCGGTCGGGCGGGGTGGGGTAGAGCTGGCGCCACAGCACCCAGACGCCGCACAGCAGCACCAGCATCACCAGCGCCAGAAAGGTGGCGAACATTCTGCGCCAGCGCCTGTGCAGGACGTGGCGGCGGTATTCCTGATAATCTGCCATAGACTAGGCACCTCCTTGCCCCGGCGGGGGCGTGTCGAATCTCTGCTTTTATTATAGCGGTTTGCCGCCCCGGGCGCAAGCGGCAAGAAGGCGCCGGGGCTTTTTTCCTGCCCGGATTTATGCTATACTTACTAAATAGGACTGCGGGAGAAAGAATTTCTGTCCTGCGCAGCAGGCAGAGACGGGTCCCCCTGGAATGATGGAATCACAAAAGAAAGCAGGTATCACCCCATGCGCACAGACCCCACGCTGCACTATCTGGACAACGCGGCCACCACCATGGTGGACCCCGCGGTGGCCGAAGTCATCCACGACGCCATGCTCCGGCATTGGGCCAACCCCTCCTCCCTCTACCCGCCGGGGGCCGAGAGTGAGGCGGCGCTGAGCCGCGCCCGGGCGGCTCTGGCCAGGACCCTCGGCTGCAAAAGCCGGGAGTTCTACTTCACCTCCTGCGGCAGCGAGGGGAACAACCTGGCCCTGCTGGGCGCGGCGAGGACCCGCACCTTCGGCAAAAAGATCCTCTGCTCCGGCTTTGAGCACCCCAGCGTCCGCCGCCCGCTGGAAGCGCTGGCTGACGCGGGCTGGCAGGTGGAGTTCCTGCCGCCGGCCGCCGACGGCAGCTTTGACGTGGCGCAGCTGCTCGACCGGGTGGACCGCTCCACTGTTCTGGTGGCCTGCATGATGGTCAACAACGAGACGGGGGCCCGCTGCGACGTCGAGCGGCTGGCCCGGGAGGTCAAGGGGCTGAACAGCCGGGCCGTCGTCCATGTGGACGGGGTGCAGGCCTGGATGCGGCTGCCGGTCCGCCTCGAAGGCAGCGGCATCGACAGCTTTACGGTCAGCGGGCACAAGATCCACGCCCCCAAGGGGGTGGGCGGGCTGTATCTGAACGATAAGCTGGCCCAGAGCTTCCGGCCGCCGTATCTGGGCGGCGAGCAGGAGCGGGGGCTGCGCCCCGGCACCGAGAACCTGCCCTACGCGCTGGGGCTGGCGGCCGCCGCCCAAAAGCTGGCCCCTGGCCTGACCGAACGGACGGCCCGCATCCGCGCCCTCAACGAGCGGCTGCGGGCGGGGCTGGCCGCCTTCCCGACGGTGGAGCTCAACAGCCCGGCCGACGCGGTGCCCGAAATTCTGAACTTCAGTGAAAACAAGGTCCGCAGCGAGACCATGCTGGCCTGGCTGGCGGGGGCGAAGGTCTATGTCTCGTCGGCGTCGGCCTGCGGCCGGGGCGAACCCAGCCACACCCTGCAGGCCATGCGCCGCCCGCCCAAAGCGGTGGACACCGCCATCCGGGTGTCCTTCTGCGCCGACAACACCGAAGAGGACGTCGACGCCTTCCTTGAGCGGTTTGAGGCGGGGATGAAGCAGCTGCAAGGGGTTTGACCGAAAGGCGCCCCCTGCCGGGGGAAACCGGGGCATCCGGCTTTGCCCTGCCGCGCGGCGAACCAGGGAATGATGAACGTACACTTGCCTCCCCCTGGGGGGAGGTGTCGTGCCGCAGAGCGGCATGACGGAGAGGGGAGTATTTATGCAGGAAGTTATCATCGGCTACCAGGGGGAGATGTCCCTCAAGGGGCTGAACCGGAATCAGTTTGAATCGGCCACCATCAAGATTCTGCGCTACCGGCTCAAGGACGCCGGGCAGTTCCGGGTCTGGTGCGCTCAGTCCACCTTTTACATCGAGCCGGAGGACGATGCCGCCGACCTCGACCTGGCCTTTGAGCGGGTGAGCAAGGTGTTCGGTCTGGCGGCGGTCAGCCGCAGCGCCGTCTGCGAGAAGGACTTTGACGCCATCTGCCGCACCGCCGAGAGCTACCTCGGCCGGACGCTGGCCGGGGTGAAAACCTTCAAGGTGGAGGCCCGCCGGTCGGACAAGACCTTCCCGATGGACAGCCCCGCCCTGATGCGGGAGCTGGGCGCCTATCTGCTGGAACGGCACCCCCGCCTCAAGGTGGACGTCCATCACCCCGACTGCAAGGTCATCGTCGAAGTGCGGGACCGCGGGGCCTACGTCCACGGGCCCAAGACCCCCGGCGAGGGCGGACTGCCGGTGGGCACCAGCGGCCGGGCGCTGAATATGCTCTCGGGCGGCATCGACAGTCCGGTGGCCGCCTACCGGATGGCCAAGCGGGGCCTCGCGCTGGACCACATCCACTTTGCCTCGCCCCCCTATACCTCGGAGCGGGCCCGCCGCAAGGTCATCGCGCTGGCTCAGCACACCAGCGTCTACACCGGCAGCTGCAACCTCTTTGTGGTGCCCTACACCCGCCCGCAGGAGTGCATCCGGGACAACGCCCCGCCCATGCTCTTCACCGTCCTGATGCGCCGCAGCATGATGCGGATCGCCGGGACCATCGCGCAGCGGCAGGGGTGCGAGGCCCTCATCACCGGCGAAAGCCTGGCCCAGGTGGCCAGTCAGACGGTGCAGGCCATCCGCTGCACCGACGCCGCCCAGGACCTGCCGATCCTGCGGCCCCTGATCGGAATGGACAAGACCGAGATCGTCGAGACGGCCCGCCGCATCGGCACCTTTGAGACCAGCATCCTGCCCTACGAGGACTGCTGCACCATCTTCACGCCGCCCCACCCCAAGCTCCGCCCCACCCTGGACGAGGTGCTGGAGGCCGAAGCCGCCATGCCCGACCTGCCCGCCCTGGAAGCCGAGGCCGCGGCAAACACCGAGCGGCTGCGCATCCGCATCGACGACGAGCCGGAACTGTAAGGAGGCAGCGCCATGACCGCAGAGATCATCAGTGTGGGCACCGAGCTGCTGCTCGGCAATATCCTCAACACCAACGCGCAGTTCCTCAGCCGGGAGCTGGCAGAGCTGGGCATCACCGTCCAGCGGCAGAGCACCATCGGGGACAACCACGACCGCCTGGCCGAGTGGGTCAAGGCGGCCAAGGCCCGGGCCGACCTGCTGGTCTTTACCGGGGGGCTGGGCCCCACCGCCGACGACCTGACCAAGGAGACGGTGGCCGCCTGCTACGGCGACAGCCTGGCCTTTGACCCCGAGGAGTGGGAGAAGATTACCTCCTTCTTTGCCCGGATGGGCCGCGCCACCGCCCCCAACAACCGCAAACAGGCCATGGTGCCGGTCCACGGGCACAAGATCCCCAACGCCCACGGCACCGCGCCGGGGGCCTGGTTCGAGCAGGAGGGCCGCTGCGCTGTCCTGATGCCGGGCGTACCCGCCGAGATGAAGGCCATGTGGGCCGAACAGGTCCGCCCCCGGCTGCTGGCCATGCAGAACTGCACCCTGCACTCCCTGACGCTGCGGGTGCTGGGGGGCGAGAGCGACATCGAATACCGGGTGCGCGCCCTTTTGAAAAACGAAAACCCCACCGCCGCCATCTACTGCAAGACCGGCGAGAGCGAGATCCGGATCACCGCCCGGGCCTCGAGCGACCAGGACGGCGCGGAAATGTGCCGGGCATATGCCAAAAAGTTCTATGATCTGCTGGGGGACGCGGTGTATGATGAGGATGTGCCGGGCCTGGCCCACACCGTCGTCCATACCCTGAAAGCCCGGGGGCTGACCATGGCGGCGGCCGAAAGCTGCACCGGCGGCATGATCGCCCAGCAGCTGACAAGCGTGCCGGGGGCCAGCGAGGTGTTCGGCTACGGCTTTGTCACCTACTGGGAGCAGGCCAAGGCTAGGCTGCTGGGGGTGGACCCGGCCGTCATCGAGCGGTACAACGTGGTGTCGGGGCCGGTGGCCGCCCAGATGGCCCGCGGGGCCCGCGAAGCGTCAGGGGCAAGCCTTGCGGTCGCGGTGACCGGGCTGGCCGGGCCCACCGGCGGGGACGCCGTCCGCCCGGTGGGCACCGTCTACATCGCCGGCGCCGCCGGGGAGAGCGTCTGGGTGGAAAAGTTCCACTACGTCCGCCCCGACCGGGAGAACACCCGGGCCCGTGCGGCCCACGCGGCCCTCGAGCTGGCGCTGCGGCTGGCCCAGGGCAAGGCCCCGGCGGGCTGCTACCGCATCGACGCGGCGGCCTGCGGCGACGAGGCGGCCCTGGCCGCTCTGGACGGGGCGCTGATCTTATAATTACAGGGGGAAAACAGGATGGCAGCAGCAAGCGAGAGCCGGGTGCTTCGGTTCTTTGGGGTGGAGGAGGCCGAGGTGCGGCAGGCGGCGTCCCGCCTGACCGGCCGGTGCGGCCTGACCGGGATCGAGACGCGCGCGCAGGGGGCCGAGACCCTGCTGGCCCTGACCGCGCCGCCCGCCGGCCTGCGCAAGGCCGAGGCGCTGCTGGGCCGCGCCTTCCGGGCCGGGCTGTACGGCACAGGCAGCGAGACGCTGGCCGCCTGCACCGCCCGCGCCCTGACCGGGCACGACCGCCTGCTTGCCTGCGCCGACACCCTGGCCCTTGACCTGCTGGCCCCCCGGCTGGAGGGTCAGCCGGGCATCGACGCCTGCTTTGACTTTGGGGCGGGCAGCTGCGCCGACCCGGACGCCCTGGCCAGGATCGAGGCGGGGGCCCGCCGGTGCCGGGGCGGCGGCCCCGCCGAACCGGTCTGGGACGAGCTGTGCCGCCTGCGGGCGGCCCTCAAGGTCACCCGGGCCGACTTCGCCGCCGGGGCCATCCCCCTGCCGGACGGGACGCTGGCCGCCCTGGCCGGCCGCCGGGGCTGCTGGCTCTGCCGCGTCCCGGCCGGGGACAACCCCGCCCTCTGGCTGCTGGATATGATCCGCCGGGCGGCCGCCGGCAGCGCGCAGGCCGCGCAGGTCAGCTTCACCCTTCACGGCGAGCGCCCGGCCCTCTCCGCCGTCCATCCGCCGCTGCAGCTGCCGGCCGCGCCCGCCGCCCCCGCGCTGGAAACGGCCCTCGCCCCGGCGCAGGACGCCGGCGCCGCGCCCGATTCGGCTGCCCTGCCCCGGCGCAGCCGCTGGCCGGCGCGCCTGGCCTTTCTGCTGCTGGTGCTGGCCGCCGTGGGCCTGGCCGCCGCCTTCCGCCTGACCGGCGGCGACCTCGCCGCCCTGCCCGAGGTGCTGCGCACCCTGCCCGGCGGCCCGGACCTGCCAGCCCACTCCGGAGCGACGCTGCTGTAAGATAAAAAGAGAACAAACCGCCTGCCGTGTGTTGAACAGGTCCGTAAAAAGTAGACAATGGAAAAAAGCCTCCCCGTGTAGGATAATAGAACCACACGAGGAGGTTTTGCTATGTCCAGAAAATACACAAAAATAGAACAGTACAAAAACCAGATTCTTTCCATGAAAAAGGAAGGAAAGACACAAAGGGAAATCGCCGAAAGGCTTGGAGTTGAGAAGGAGCAAATAAAAGAATGGTTTCATCGTTACCGGCGCAAGCAGTCAAAAATAGAAGCAGGTCTCAA
>DXHQ01000081.1 GCA_019113345.1 Candidatus Faecalibacterium intestinigallinarum | reverse complement strand
CAGCGACCCGCCGCCAGTGCTGCCACCACCACAGCCTGCCAGCACGCCGACTGCCATCACGGCAGACAAGGCCAACGCCAACCACTTTTTCAGTTTCATACGATCCATCCTTTCTATCTTGAAAGTCTGAACCTTTGCGTCAGTCCATACGGACCCAGCTCCACCCTTTACTGTAATAAACATACCATATGCGCAGGGTGTTGTCAACATCCGGGGCGGCAGTTTGTGGAAAAGCTCCGCCGGCACAAAACCCCGCCGGCCGGAGGGAGGCCGACGGGGCAGTGTCAAAACAAAGCCCCCGGCGGATGTGGTGTCCGCCGGGGGTATATCGCAAAGGGTCCGTAGATAAGCAGATTGACCGGGCAGCCGGCGCCGCGCGGGCGGTCAGGCCGTTTTACCCGGATAGTGTAAAAAGCATACCATAGTTTTCACAAGTTGTCAACATTTTTATCACAGGTTTTTCGCAATTGGCCCTTTCACTTTTTGGCCGGGCTGCCCTTGATGTAGGGGTCGTGCCAGTAGCTCCAGAGCAGCTGCGCGCACATGAAGCACCAGATCACCGGCTCGCAGAGGATGACCGCGTCGTAGCCGAAACGCGGGATGAGCAGCAGCATGAAAAGGATCTTGCCCACCAGCTCGATGCCGCTGGAGATCAGGGGCAGGATCTTCTGCCCCAGGCTCTGCAGCGCGTAGCGGGTGGCCAGCAGCACCCCCAGCACCGAGTAGAAGGGGGCGGTCCAGCACAGATACCGCGCGCCGTTTTCCAGCACCACCGGCTCGCTCGAACCGGACACCAGCCGCACCAGCACGTCCGCGCCCACCCACATCAGGGCGGTCATGACGACGGCGGTGCCGAAGCCGAACAGCCAGATCTGCCGCATCCCGCGGCGGATCCGCTCGGGCTTGTCCGCGCCGCGGTTCTGCGAGACAAAGGTGGAGCCCGCCGTCGCCATGGCGATGACCGGCATATCGGTGAAGGTGAACAGCTTGCGGGCCGCCGTGTGTCCGGCGATGACCAGGGTGCCCAGACCGTTAATGCCGTACTGCAAAATGACCGACCCCGCCGAGACGATGCTGCTCATCAGGCCCATCGAGAGGCCCTGGGTGATCATTTCGCGGTAGAGGCCCTTTTCGATGGCAAAGTGTTCCCTGCCGGGGACCAGGTGCTTGACCCGCCGGGCGATGTAGAAGATGCAGAGGACCACCGACACCGCCTGCGACAGGACGGTGGCCATCGCCGCGCCCTTGACCCCCATGCCGCCGGCCACAAAGGCGTAGTCCAGCCCGATGTTCAGGCAGGAGGAGAAGATCAGGAAAATCAGCGGCATCACGCTGTTGCCCACCGCCCGCAGCAGGGCCGCGCAGAGGTTGTAGGCGAACATGACCACCACATACTGCGCGATGGGCCGGATGTAGCTGTAGGCTTCCTCGATGATCTCGGGCGGGGTGTCCAGCGCTTCCAGCAGCGGGTAGAGGAAGATCAGCCCCGCCGCCGTGATGATGGCCGACGCCGCCAGCCCGATGACGATGGCGCCGGCCACCGTCTTTTTGACCTTGGCGGCATCCTCGGCGCCGTAGGCGCGGGCGGTGACGATGGCCAGGCCGTTGCCGATGCCGATGCCGAAGCCGACCAGCAGCTCATAGATCGAGCCGCAGGCGCCCACCGCCGCCAGCGAGGTGTCGCCCAGAACGTTGCCCACGATCATGGCGTCGGCCGCGTTGTACATCTGCTGGAACAGGTTGGAAATAAAAATGGGTATGGCAAAAAGGATCAGGTTTTTGAAGATGGGGCCGTGGATCAGGTCCACCTGCCGCCTCGGGGTCCGTATGGTCTCCATTGCGCCTCCATAGCGTGTCTGTGTGGTTTCCCGCGCACTAAACACGGCCCCCGCGAAAGCGGAAGCCGTGTCTGCGTTTCAATGTTTTACAATTCCTGCGTCTCAAAGCCCGCGCCGGTCAGCACCGCGACGCTGCCGAAGCCCGCGGCTTTGACCTGGGCGGCAGCCTGCTCGTAGCCGAAGGTCAGCCCGTCGGTCGAGTGGGCGTCGGCCGTGATGATGACCCGGCCGCCCATCCGGTTCCAGGCTTCCAGCAGCCATGCGCTGGGGTAGAAGTCGTCCCGGTAGCCGCGGAAAACGCCGCCGGTGTTCACTTCCAGCAGGCAGCCGGCGCTGCGGGCGGCTTCCAGCGCGCCCATGGCGGCCGCGCGGTAGCGGGGCGCGTCCTCGTCAAAGAAGGTCCCGTCCCGGTTCAGCTTTTTGATGAGGTCGAGGTGGCCCAGAATGTCGGGCCCGAGGGCGGCCACTTCGGCCACCGAGCGGAAGTAGGCTTCCGCCGCGGCCAGGCCGTCCCCGCCGAAGTCGGCGTCGATGCAGGCGGCCAGGTCCTGCTTGCGGAAGTCGATCTCGTAGTACCTGCCGGTATGGGCCCCGTGCAGGTAGTGCACGCTGCCGATCCAGTAGTCGTACCCCGCCCGCCTGTCGTCCGAGAACTGATCCCACTCAATGCCGCAGAGGATATCCACCTTGCCCTTGTACTCGGCCTTGAGTTTGGCGATGGTGGCCTTGTACAGGGCGGTGCGGCGGGGGCTCATGCAGTATTCCCGGTCGCAGGGGGTATGGCTGTGCCCCGTGAAGCCCAGCGTGGTCAGTCCCTGGGCGCAGGCGGCGGAAGCCATCTCCTGCAGGGTGTTTTTGCCGTCGCACAGCGTCGAGTGGCAGTGGACGCTGGATTTCATGAAGTCTGCCATAACCTTGCTCACTGCATCCTTTCCTGTTTGACCTTGTGGTCAATGATATGTCGCTTTTCCAGCTCACGGGTGATGTCCTCCACCGTGATGCCGGCCTGGACCATCAGCACCAGAACGTGGTAGGCAAGGTCGCTGATCTCGTAGACCGTCTCGGCCTTGTCCTCCTTTTCCCCGGCGATGATAACCTCGGTGCACTCTTCGCCCACCTTTTTGAGGATCTTTTCCTTCCCCTTTTCAAACAGGTAGGAGGTATAGCTGCCCGGCTGCGGGGCCGTTTTGCGGCCCTCGATCAGGCGGTAGAGGCCCTGCCAGCTGAACTGCTTGAGCTCCTCGCTGAGGTAGACGGGGTTGAAAAAGCAGCTCTCGGCGCCGGTATGGCAGGCCGGTCCGCTCTTGACCACCTCGACCACCAGGGCGTCGCCGTCGCAGTCGGCGGTGATGGACACCACCCGCTGGATGCTGCCGCTGGTTTCGCCCTTGCGCCAGACCTCCTGGCGGCTGCGGCTCCAGAACACCGTCCGCCCCTCGGCGATGGTCAGCGCGAGGGTCTCGGCGTTCATGTAGGCGAGGGTGAGCACCTCTTTGGTATAGTGATCCTGCACGATGGCGGGGATCAGGCCCTTGTCGTCAAATTTCAGTTCCATACGTTCTCCTGCCCGTAAGTGGGACACTAACAGTTTATCGTATTCCGGCCCGATATGCAAGGGGTCAGAGCCGCATTTCCACACCATTTTTTGCAAGATATTCCTTCAGGTCGCGGATGGCGAGCAGTTTCTGGTGGAAAATGCCGGCCGCAAGCCCGGCGTCGATCCCTTTGTGGCGGAACAGTTCGAGGAAATCCTCCTTTTTGCCCGCGCCGCCCGAGGCGATGATGGGCACATCCACCCGGGCGGCCACCGCGTCCAGCATTTCGAGGTCAAAGCCGCGGCGCACCCCGTCGGTGTCGATGCTGTTGAGGCAGACTTCCCCCGCGCCGTGGCCGACGCACCAGGCGATCCATTCCAGGGCGTCCCGGCCGGTGTCCTCCCGGCCGCCCTTGGCAAAGACCCGGAACTGCCCGTCCACCCGCCTGACGTCGGCCGAGAGGACGACGCACTGGCTGCCGTACCGCTCTGCCGCCGCCGGGATGAGGGCAGGGTCCCGCAGGGCCCCAGAATTGACCGAGACCTTGTCGGCCCCGCACTTGAGCACCCGGTCAAAGTCGTCGAGGGTGTTGATGCCGCCCCCCACCGTCAGCGGGATGAAGATCTCGCTGGCCACCTGCCGGAGGATATCGGTGAAGAGGGCGCGGCCCTCATAGCTGGCGGTGATGTCGTAAAAGACCAGCTCGTCGGCGCCGGCGGCGTTGTACATCCGGGCCATTTCCACCGGGTCGGCGACGTCCCGCACCCCCTCGAAGTTGACCCCCTTGACCACCCGTCCATTGCGCACGTCCAGGCAGGGGATGATCCGCTTGGTAATCATAGGCGTTATCCTTTCTGTTGGTACCGGCGGACGCATTCCGCCAGATCAAGCGCGCCGGCATAGAGGCTCTTGCCCAGAATGGCGGCTGCTGCGCCCATCTCGTCGAGGGCGGCCAGCTCCTCCATCCGGCTGATGCCGCCGCTGGCCGTCAGGGCCAGGCCGGGCAGCTCCTGCCGGAGCTGGCAGTAGAGCGCGAGGTTGGTCCCCTGCATCGCGCCGTCCCGGGCGATGTCGGTGACGATGACGGCGCTGCACCCGGCGTCGGCCAGGCGGCGGCAGAACGCGAGGCCGTCCACCTCGCTCGTCTCCCGCCAGCCGTGGATGGCCACCCTGCCGTCCTTGAGGTCCACCCCGACGGCGAGGCGGTCGCCATACCGGTGCAGCATCCGGGCGGTGAAGTCGAAATCGGTGACGGCCACGCTGCCCAGGATGCACCGCCCTACCCCAAGGGCGAGATAGGCTTCGATCCGCGCCTCGGTGCGGATGCCGCCGCCCACCTCGATGTAGAAGCCGCCCTGCCGGGCGATGGCCCGGATGGCCTCGAAGTTGGCCGGCGCGCCGTCTTTGGCCCCGTCCAGGTCCACCAGATGGAGGCAGTCGGCCCCCGCCTGCCGGAAGGCAGCGGCCTGGGCGGCGGGATCGTCGCCGTAGACGGTCATCCGGCCGTAGTCGCCCTGGGTCAGGCGGACCACCCGCCCGCCCCGCAGGTCAATGGCTGGAAATAATTTCATGTGCTCTCCTTTATCTGTCCCCTCCGTCAGCTGACTGAGGGGGCCCTTACAATTCGGCAAAGGCTTTTAAGATCCGCAGCCCGGTGTCCCCGCTCTTTTCGGGGTGGAACTGGGTGCCGTAGACCCGGCCCGCCCGCACCACCCCGGTGACCGGGATGGAGTAGTCGCTGACGGCAAGGGTGTTTGCGGCGCAGTCTTTGGCGTAGTAGCTGTGGACGTAATAGACATACTCCCCTTCCCGGATGTAGCGGAAGAGGGGGTCGTCCCGCAGGATGTGCAAAGCGTTCCAGCCGATCTGCGGCACCTTGAGGGCCGGGTCGGCCAGGTCGGGGGCCAGGGGGCAGACCTGCCCCGGCACCAGCCCGAGGCCGGCGTGCTCGCCGAACTCCCAGCTCTTGTCAAAGAGCAGCTGCATCCCCAGACAGATGCCCAGCAGCGGCTTTTTTTCGGCCTCCACCCGGATGAGCGGGACCAGGCCGGCGGCGGCGAGCTTTTCCATCGCGTCGCCGAAGGCGCCCACCCCGGGCAGGATGACCCGGTCGGCCGCCCGGATGACGGCGGGGTCGGCGGTGACGGCGGTTTCCAGCCCCAGCTGCCGCAGGCTGGAGCAGAGGCTGAACAGGTTGCCCACCCCGTAATCCACAACGGCGATCATACCAGCAGTCCTTTCGTTGAGGGGATCTCATCCCGGTGTGCTTGGTCCACCCGGACGGCGGCGGCAAGGGCCCGCGCCATCCCTTTCCAGCAGGCTTCGAGGATGTGGTGGCTGTTCTCCCCCGCCAGCTGCACAAAGTGCAGCGTGGCCGGGACGCTGCGGGCAAAGCCCAGCCAGAACTCTTTGGCGCACTCGACGTCAAAGTCGCCCACCTTTTCGGCGGCGCAGCGCACCTCCCAGTTCAGGGTGCAGCGGCCCGAAAGGTCCACCGCGCAGAGGACCAGCGCCTCGTCCATCGGCAGGCAGAAGCTGCCGTACCGCCGGATGCCCCGCATCTCCCCCAGCCCTTTGCGGAAGGCCTGTCCCAGGGCGATGCCGATGTCCTCGGCGGTGTGGTGGTAGTCCACCTCCACGTCTCCATGGCAGGTCAGCACCAGGTCGAACCGGCCGTGCCGGGCGAACAGTTCCAGCATATGGTTCAGAAAGCCGCAGCCGGTGTCCACCTGATAGATACCCGCACCGTCCAGATCGAGGGTCAGTTCGATCTGGGTCTCGGCGGTATTGCGTTCCAGTCGCACGTCGCGCATGGGTCAGTCCTCCTTCAAGATTTTATCCAGCCTTGCAAGCAGCACTTCCATCTGTTCCTTGGTGCCCACCGTGATGCGCAGCCAGTGCTCGGTGCGGGGCGCGTCGAAATACCGCACCAGCACCGCCCGCTGCCGCAGGTCCCGGAACAGGACGCGGGAGCGCCGCTTGGGGGTCCGCACATAGAGGAAGTTCGCCTTGCTGTCGGTGACGGTAAAGCCGCGCGCCCGCAGCTCGGCGGCGGTCCACTCCCGCGTTTCGATCACCTGGCGGCAGGTCTCGCGGAAATAGTTCTCGCACTGCAGCGAGGCGATGCCGGCCGCCTGGGTCATCCGGTTGACGTTGTAGGGGTTGAGGCTGTTGCGGACCCGCTCGAGGTCGGCGATCAGCTCGGGGCTGCCCAGGGCAAAGCCCAGCCGCGCCCCCGCCATCTGCCGCGATTTCGAGAAGGTCTGCACCACCAGAAGGTTCTCATGCTCCCGGATCAGGGGCACGCAGCTCTCGGCCCCAAAGTCCACATAGGCCTCGTCCACGATCACCACGTTGTTGGGGTTGGCGGCCGCGATCTCCCCGATGGCGGCGGCCGGCAGGGCCAGCCCGGTGGGGGCGTTGGGGTTGGCGATGACGATGGTCACCCCCAGGCCGTGGTAGCGGGCCGGGTCAAGGGTCAGGTCCTTTTCCAGCGGGATGATCTGCTGGGGGATGTGCATCAGGTCGCACCAGACCCCGTAGCACCCGTAGGTGACGTCGGGGCGGGCCAGCGGGTGGTCCTCGTCGCAGAAGGCCCGCAGCGCGAAAAACAGGTTTTCGTCGCTGCCGTTGCCGGCCATCACCTGGTCGGGCTCAAGGCCGTAGTATTTGGCGGCCGCCCTGCGCAGGGCCAGGCAGCAGGGGTCGGGGTAGAGCTGCAGGTCCTCGGACGCATGGCGGATCGCTTCCAGCACCGCCGCCGGGGGCGGATAGGGGTTTTCGTTGGTGTTCAGCTTGAGGACGTTCCGCTTGCGGGGGATGTCGCCGGGGGTGTAGGGGGTCAGGTCCTGCATTCGGGGGGTCAGATAGCGGCTCATTGCGCCTCGCCTCCTTCTTCAAAGCGGATGGTCACGCTGCGGGCGTGGGCGTGCAGCCCCTCCGCCTCGGCGAAACCGGCGACCCGGTCCTTCACCCGGCCCAGCGCCTCCCGGGTGTAATAGATGAAGCTGGACCGCTTGACAAAGTCGTCCACCCCCAGCGGGCTGGAAAAGCGGGCGGTGCCGCTGGTGGGCAGGGTGTGGTTGGGCCCGGCGAAGTAGTCGCCCAACGCCTCAGGGACACTGCGGCCCAAAAAGATGCTGCCGGCGTTTTGGATCCGGCCCAGCACCGCAAAGGGGTCCTCGACGCAGACTTCCAGGTGCTCGGGCGCGATGACGTTGCAGACCTCGATGGCCTTGTCAAGGCTTTGGCAGAGGATGATCTTGCCGTTTTCCTCCACGCTGGCCCGGGCGATGGCCTGCCGGGGCAGGACGGCCAGCTGGGCTTCCACCTCGGCCTGAACGGCTTTGGCCAGCGGCTCGCTGTCGGTGACCAGCACCGGGCTGGCCAGTTTGTCGTGCTCGGCCTGGCTGAGCAGGTCGGCGGCCACCCAGGCGGGGTTGCAGCCGCCGTCGGCCAGGACCAGGATCTCGCTGGGGCCGGCGATCATATCGATGCCCACCTTGCCGTAGACCTTGCGCTTGGCGGTGGCGACGTAGACGTTGCCGGGGCCGACGATCTTATCCACCGCCGGCACACTCTCGGTGCCGTAGGCGAGGGCGGCCACCGCCTGCGCCCCGCCCGTCTTGAAGATGCGGGTGACCCCGGCCACCGCCGCCGCGGCCAGGATAGCGGGGTTGACCCTGCCGTCCTTCCCGGCGGGGGTGACCATGACGATCTCGGGCACCCCGGCCACCCGGGCCGGGATGACGTCCATCAGGACGGTGGAGGGGTAAGCCGCCGTCCCGCCCGGCACGTAGACGCCCGCCCGCTCAACGGGGGTGTATTTCTGGCCCAGGACCACCCCGTCCTGCTCGGTCATGACAAAGTTATCGTGCAGCTGCCGGCGGTGGAAGGCCTCGATGTTGGCCGCCGCCTGCCGCAGCGTTTCGAGGAAATCGGGGTCGGCCGCGGCCAGCGCCTCGTCCAGCTCCTGCTGCGAGACTTCCAGCCGGTCCAGCTCGGCCCCGTCGAACTTGCGGGCGTAGTCCCGCAGGGCATCGTCGCCCCGCGCGCGGACGTCGGCGATGATGGCGTCCACCACCGCCTCGACGTCCTTTTCGGCCCGCAGGTCGCGGTTCAGGACCTGATCGGGGGTCAGGTCCTCCAAACGGTACAGTTTCATCATGACAGGTTTTCCTCCTTTTGGGCCAGCGCCGCCCGCAGCCGGGCCAGCAACCGGTCGGTCTCGCGGCGCTTGAACTGATAGCTCGCCTTGTTGGCCACCACCCGGGCCGAAATGGGCAGAAACTCGGCCAGGACGGCCAGGCCGTTCTCTTTCAGGGTCGTGCCGGTCTCCACAATGTCGACGATGACGTCGGCCAGGCCCAGGATGGGGGCCAGTTCGATGGAGCCGTTCAGCTTGATGATCTCGATATCCCGCCCCTGCGCCGCGTAGTACGCCTTGGCGATGCGGGGGAACTTGGTGGCCACCCGCAGGGGGCGGCCGGGGTCCTCCCGGAAGCCGGCCGGTCCGGCCACGCACATCCGGCAGCGGCCCAGGCCGGTGTCCAGCAGCTCGTAGACGTCGGCCTCCGACTCCGCCAGGATGTCCTTGCCGGCGATGCCGAGGTCGGCCGCCCCGTGCTCGACGTAGATGGCCACGTCGCTGGGCTTGACCAGAAAGCAGCGCACCCCGGCGTCCTTGTCCTCCACCACCAGCTTGCGGGTGGCGTTGTAGTCCTCGGGCGCCAGACAGCCGGCGGCGGCCAGCAGGCGGTAGACCTTGTCCCCCAGCCGGCCCTTGGGCAGGGCCACATTGAGCATTGCGGGGGCGGCCGCCGGCGCGGGCGGGGCGGTCAGGCGGTCCAGCTCGTCGAGATAGACGGCAAAGCCCACCGCCCCCGCCCCGGGGGTGAACTTGCGGGCCAGCAGGTCGTAGCGGCCGCCCCGCAGCACCGGCCGGGGCGCGCCCTGCAAAAAGCCCTGCATCACCAGGCCGTTGTAGTATTCCATCTCCCCCGAGAGGGACAGGTCGACCTGCACATCCTGCCCGGCCTCGGCCAGGACCGCCCGCAGCTCGGCGACGGCGGCCCGCATGGCGCCGTTCCGGCAGGCGACCTCGGCCCGGGGCAGCACCTCGGGCGCCGGTCCGCAGAAGGTCAGCAGGTCGGTCAGGGCTTTTGCTCCCTCTGCACTCAGGCCGGCGGCCAGCGCTTCGGCCCGCAGCTCGTGGCTGTTGCGGGCCCGCAGCCGGGCCAGGATGCCCTGCCGGGCCAGAGCCGGCACCGCCAGTGCCTCCATCAGCCCCGACAGATAGCCCATGTGGCCCACTTCCAGCCGCCAGGCCGGGCCCAAGCTCTCGGCCAGCCACCCCAGCGACCGGACCGCCAGGGCCACCGCCTGCCCCGTCTCGGCCTCGCCTACCCGTCCGATGAACTCCAGCCCCATCTGGGCGATTTCCTTAAAGGTATGGCTCCCGGCTGCGGGGCGGTAGACGTTCTCACTGTAGTAAAAGCGCCGGGTCTCGCCGGGCGCGGGCTGCGCGCTCTTGGCGATGGAGAGGGTGACGTCTGGCTTGAGGGCCAGCAGCCGCCCGTCCAGATCGGTGAAAGTGATGACCTGCCGCGACGGCAGGAAGCTCTGGTTCTCCTGATAGAGGGCGTACTCCTCAAACTGACCCATGTGGTATTGGCGGCACCCGGCCGCCTCGTAAAGGGC
The DNA here is from genome assembly GCA_019113345.1 of Candidatus Faecalibacterium intestinigallinarum. Classification (GTDB taxonomy): domain Bacteria; phylum Bacillota; class Clostridia; order Oscillospirales; family Ruminococcaceae; genus Faecalibacterium; species Faecalibacterium intestinigallinarum. The sequence continues at coordinate 718 of DXHQ01000081.1, read as the reverse complement.
CCGCAGCCCGAAGGAGGCCCGCTCCTTGGGCTGCAGCAGGTCAAGCGACAATTCCATGCGCGTTCCCCTTTCCTGCATTGTCTTTTCGGTTCGTTTGGTGTTGTACGTCTATTATACTTTACCTTGTTAGCATTGTAAAGTAGCATTTGCAATAAATTTTTATGAAAAAGCCCCGCTTTTTCCGAAAAAAGCAGGGCTTTAACATTCGGCGTCCACCGGTTGACAACCCAGCCGGCCGGCATTATAATAGATATAGAAAGGGTGCCGCCGGTCAAACGGTGGTTCCCCGGTGGATTACAGAAGTAACCGCAAGCCGGGCAAGCTAAATGCGGTTACTTCTTTTTTATTTCTTTGCCTGATTGAGCAGAACAAGCAGGGAAAGAAGATCAACGATCAAAAGTCCGATCTGGATCAGATCCGAATATGTGACCATCGTCAGCCCCCCTTTCGCAGGATCGGGAGACAAAGAAGCTCCCCCAATCGAAATAGGGGAACACACCGCTTGCCGTCGACCGACAGCACCCAACTATAAAATACCATAACCGCCCCCAAATGACAAGGCCCTCGCTTTTTTGCAAAGCAAGGGCTTTTTTGTATATGCGGGCAACAAACAATGCGGGGGCCGGCTTACGCCGACCCCCGCAGAGGGACCCTATCTTTCGTGACGCAAAAGTTCTTTTGTTTTGGTGCGATCAACAACAGAAGGAATAATTGGTGT
>DXHQ01000080.1 GCA_019113345.1 Candidatus Faecalibacterium intestinigallinarum | reverse complement strand
CTTGCCGACAGCACTCTCACAGATAGCATACCACAATCTGCCAAAAAGGACAAGCCTTACACTGAGACCTGCCAAAAACTCCAATTTCTCCAAAAAGTTACACCCCCTCCGGGCCGGAAGGGGTGTATAAGATTGGAGTTTTCGGCGTTTTCGGAGGGTTTGGAGTTTTCGGAGGTTTTGGAGTTTTCACAAACTTAACAATTTGGTCACGCCGGTGCCGTATGTCGGGGGTATACTGGGGGCGTAAGTGAATTGTACGATAGCGTACAGTACGCATCCCGAAACAAACCGAGGAGGAGACCGCTATGAAGGAAGTCAAACCCCCCAAAAGACCTCTGATCTTCTATTACGTCCTGGTGCTGGCCGTGCTGGCCCTGCTCAACCTGATCGTCTCGCCCTTGCTGATGCGGCCACGGATCGACGAGGTGGACTACGGCACCTTTATGGATATGATCGAGGAGGAGAACATCGGCGTGGTGGAGATTTCGGGCGACGAGATTACCTTCACCGATAAGGACAACGCCCACCTCTACCAGACCGGCGCCATGTACGACCCCACCCTGGCCGAGCGGCTGCACGACGCGGGCGCGGCCTTCGGCAGCGTCAGCGACGAGGGATCGCCCATTTTGAGCTTCCTGCTCTTCTTTGTGCTGCCGCTGGCCATCTTCATCGGGCTGGGGCAGTACATGAGCCGCAAGCTGATGGAGCAGATGGGCGGCAAGAACAGCCTGTCCTTCGGGATGGGCAAATCCAACGCCCGGGTCTACGTCCAGTCCTCGAACGGCATCCGCTTTTCGGACGTCGCCGGCGAGGACGAGGCCAAAGAGAACCTGGCCGAGATCGTCGACTACCTGCACAACCCCAAAAAGTACACCGACGTCGGCGCTTCGATGCCAAAAGGCGTGTTGCTGGTCGGCCCTCCGGGCACCGGCAAGACCATGCTGGCCAAGGCCGTCGCCGGCGAGGCGAACGTGCCCTTCTTCTCGATGTCGGGGTCTGAGTTCGTCGAGATGTTTGTGGGCATGGGCGCGTCCAAGGTGCGCGACCTGTTCCGGCAGGCCAAGGAAAAAGCGCCCTGCATCGTCTTTATCGACGAGATCGACGCCATCGGCCAAAAGCGCTCGGCCGGCTCCGGCATGGGCGGCAACGACGAGCGGGAGCAGACCCTCAACCAGCTGTTGACCGAGATGGACGGCTTTGAGAGCAACAACGGCGTCATCATCCTGGCGGCCACCAACCGCCCCGAATCCCTTGACCCCGCCCTGACCCGACCGGGCCGGTTTGACCGGCGGGTGCCGGTGGAGCTGCCCGACCTGGCCGGCCGGGAGGCCATTTTGCAGGTGCACGCCCGCAAGATCAAGACGGCCCCCGACGTCGACTTCCACACCATCGCCCGGATGGCGGCCGGCACCTCGGGCGCCGAGCTGGCCAACATCATCAACGAAGCCGCCTTGCGGGCGGTGCGGGCGGGGCGCAGCGTCGTCACCGAGGCGGACCTTGAGGAGAGCATCGAGGTGGTCCTGGCCGGCTACCAGAAAAAGAACGCCATCCTCTCCGACCAGGAAAAGCGGGTGGTGGCCTGCCACGAGATCGGCCACGCCCTGGTGGCGGCCCTGCAGACCGACTCGGCCCCGGTGCAGAAGATCACCATCATCCCCCGCACCTCGGGGGCGCTGGGCTACACCATGCAGGTGGACACCGCCGACAAGAACCTGCTGACCCGCCAGGAGCTGGAAAACAAGATCGCCACCCTGACCGGCGGCCGCGCGGCCGAGGAGGTGGTCTTTGGGCAGATCACCACCGGCGCGGCCAACGACATCGAGCAGGCGACCAAGCTCGCCCGGGCCATAATCGCCCGCTACGGCATGAGCGACGACTTTGACATGGTGGCCTTTGAGACGGTCACCAACCAGTACCTGGGCGGGGACGCCTCGCTGGCCTGCTCGGCCGAGACCCAGCAGCGGATCGACCGCGAGGTGGTGGAGCTGGTGCGCGCCCAGCACGCCAAGGCCCGCCGCCTGCTGGAAGAAAACCGCGCCGCCCTGGACAAGCTGTCCGACTACCTCTACGAGAAGGAGACCATCACCGGCGAGGAGTTCATGCAGCTGCTGCGCCAGACGCAGCAGGCCAAAGGAGATGCAGCACGATGCAGCACAATGAGAGGACGTTCCCGCTAGTGAAAATTTTCCGCCCCACGCGCCCTCCCGCCTACAGCAACAAAAATAAATCGCATTGTCGTTTTATTTCTTTCGCAGTATTTTTCCAAAACCCGCCCCGCCTGGCAGGCGGAACAGGCCAGACTCACAGCCAAAGAAAAACAGGGCGCTCCCGCCGGGGAACGCCCTGCTCTATATAACAACCGTCAACGACTTTTTTCAGACGAGGCGCGCCCTGTGGGGTGCGTCTTTCTTTTTGTCCTCGGAGGCGATCCGTCACTGCCTGCCCCGGCGCTCCTCCTGCACGGCCCGGACCTGCTTTTCGAGGTCGAGGGCCTGCTCCATCGGCCGGTAGACCGCCAGCAGGGCGGCGGCCAGGGGCAGCCAGACGTTGCCCAGGATCAGTAGGAGGTAAGCCAGCGGCGCAAACAGCGCGATGGCCGCCGCGTAGCCCAGCAGGATGGCCGCCGCGCCGAGGCTGCGGGGCAGCCCGGCGAGGAAGAGCAGCAGGCTGTTCTTCAAGCTGCGGCCGAGGGGCTGCTCAAACAGGACCATCTGCGCGCAGAGGTAGGGCGCAAAGCCCGCCAGCAGCGCCATGCCCAGGATGACGCCCCAGAGCGTCCCGCCGGCGGCGCTCCCTTCCAAGGCGAGCTGCGCCGCAAAGACGTCCAGCGCGGCGGCGGCCCCCAGCGCCGCGCCCGGCGCAAGGCAGGCGGGCAGGCTGCTCCGCCAGGCTTTGCGCCAGGCGCGCCAGAAGTAAAAGGGCTCGTCCCGCAGCCCCCGCAGGATCAGGTCGGTCAGGGCGCAGAGCTCCGGTGCGGCGGCAAGGCCGCCCGCCGCCCCGGCCGCCGCCACCAGCGCCAGCGAGCGGCTCAGCAGGGCAAAAACCGTCAGGAAGTACCACGCCGCCAGCCCGGCAAGGGCCAGCAGCCCCGCCCAGAAGAAGCTGCCGAGGTCCCGGGTGCAGACCTCCCACAGGCGGCGCAGCCCCTTTTTGCGGGGCTCGTCGGGGGCGACGCCGGGGCCAAGCCGGTCCTCCCGCTTGAAAAGGTCGCTCAGGATGCTCATGCTCTCTCCTTCCTGCCGGGCTCCCGGCGCTCACAAGGTTTCGGCGACGCCCAGGCCGTAGGGCACGGGCCGCAGCCCGTAGCGGTTGGCCAGGCTTCCGGTGACGGTCAGCCGCAGCCGGTTGACGCCGGGGTGCAGCAACCCTTTCAGCTCAAAGCTGCACGGGGACCAGAAGACCGCCCCGGCGTCGCGGCCGTTGACGCGCAGCTCGCACATTTCCTCGGCCTGGACGGGCAGGCGCAGGCTGCCGGCCGCAAGCTGCGCGTCAGAAACAGTGTAGTCCGCCTCGTAGATCTTCTGCACGGCGTCGGGGTCTTCCGCCGTCAGACGGAAGTCCGCCTCCGGCAGCAGCACGGCGGCCGGCATGGGGGGCAGTGCGGCCCAGTCGTCCGCGCCGCAGGCAAACACCAGCAGGCTGCCCCGCCGGGGCAGCTCGAGGGCGGCGGTGTCCCCTTCGCACAGGCGGAAGGCCCGGCCCGCCCACAGGTCGTAGCCGCCGAGCCGCGCCGCCCCGGGGAAGGCGATCCGCGCCCGGATGGGCGCTTCCCCTTCGTTGACAAGGAGCCAGCACTCCGCCCCGCAGCGGCGGAAATGCCGCACCCGCAGCTTGGGCTGGGGCGGGTCGCAGCGGCAGTCGGGCGGGGCCGCCTCGTCAAAGGCCGCGCCGCCCAGGTGCGGCAGCTCGGGGAAGAAGCGCTCGTCCCCCGCCACCGCGTCAAAGACCAGGCCCCGGCAGTACAGCCTGCCGTCCTTGCTGTAACAGTCGGGCCAGACGCTCTCGGGCAGGCAGCAGCAGCTGGTCTGCGCCTGTTCGAGGCCGGCGGCGATCTCGGGGTGCAGGTCCCGGTTGCGGCAGGGCAGCGCCACCCGGACCAGGACCTCGGCGTCGGTCAACAGGGCGGACAGCCGCCGCATATAGTCCGACCAGAGGCGGTAGCGCCCCCACCAGATGCTGTGGGGCCCCACATCGGGCGGGCGCTCCTGCTTGCGGGGGCCCTCGATGCTGTAATAGAAGGCGTGCGGGATAAAGAGGTTGACCCCGCGCACCGCCAGCCAGTCGAGATACCACTTGATGTCCCCGCCGGACAGCTGCCAGGGGTTGCCGTCCCGGTTGCAGGCCCCGAAGCACTCGTTGGCGTTGCGGCGGCAGCCCATCAGCAGGGCGGCGTCGGCGCTGCAGTGGCCCATCATGGCGTCGATGCCGGCGTCCTGCTTTTCGGGCGCGACCCAGCGCAGGGCCAGGTCCTGCCCCGGGATCTGGAACCAGCGCTCCACTTCGATGTCGTCACTGCGGTGAGGGTGGCCCACCAGCGCGACGCCGTGCCCGGCGCACCAGGCGGACAGGCGGCGGTAATAGACGTCGCCCTCCTTGTCGAGGATCAGCTTCTGGTACAGCCGGGTGGAGGCGTTCTCCTCCCCGGAAAAGAGGGCAGTCAGCCCGGCGAGGTCGCCCCCGGCGGCGGTGAATTCGTCCTCAAGGCCCGGCGTCCAGGCAAAGGGGGTGCGGGGGTTGCGGCCCAGGACGCTGGGCTCGTCGGTGAAAAAGCCGATGATGGTCCGCCCAAACCAGGGCGCGAGGCGCGCGTAATAGGCGTCGTGGGTCAGGTGGACGAAGAGATCCATCGCGTCGGGGTTGAGCAGGTCGGCGCTGGGAGGCGCGTTCGGCTCCCCGTCGTCCTCGCCGAAGTGGATGCCCCGGATGGTGCCGCGGCTGAAGCGGGAGACGAGCACTCCCGCCGGCGTGCGGGCAAGGACGGTGTCTTCCGGCTCGGGGTTTTGCACCAGGTCGATGCCGCGGGACGCATAGGCGGGGTTGGCCGCTACCACCTGCCCGCAGGCCGAGCCGGAGGGGTACATCCCTTCGTCGTAGAGGATGACGCGCATCCCCAGCCGCTCGGCCGCGCGCACCGCCGTCTCGATGGCGTGGAAAAAGCTGTCCGAGAGGTAGCCCATCTCCGGCGGCAGGCCGATGCGGGGATGCAGCACCACCCCGTAAACCCCGTGGGCCGCAAAGTCCTCCAGCTGGCGGCAGAGTTCGGCGTCGGTGAGGGTATCGTTCAAAAACCAGAAGGGGAAGGGGGTGTATTCCCGCCCCGGCTGGTCCAAAAGTCGCACAAGTTCCATCCGGTCCTCCTTTCAGGCCGTTCGATCAAAAGGGCAGGCGCCCCTGCCTGAAACAGAAGCGCCTGCCGGAATGGGGAAGGAGAAAATTTTGCGCCAGGTTTATGCCTGGAGGGAATCGCGGATGGACAAAGCGTTCTGGATATCGGCCAGACGCCAGTCGATAACGCTCTGGGCATCCAGGCCCTCGCAGTCGGCGATCATCTGGTCCCACTCGGCGTCGAAGGTGGCCTGATCCTCGGCATAGACCATCCGCCAGCTGGCGTTGACCACCTTGTCGCGGATGGCGTCGATGGTCAGCTGCATCATGTCGTCGGGCAGAGAGGTGAAGCTGGAGATGTAGTCCAGGTCGCTGCTGTCGGCAAAGGCGCCCTCGGCCTCCAGCCAGTCGGCCCAGGTCTCGTAGCCGACGGTGTCCTGCCACTGGTGGTACAGGTCGTTGTTGGTGCTGATCTCGTTCAGCTCCTTCCAGGCGGAGGTGTAGCAGCAGCGCTTTTCGCCCTCGCCGTCGCCGTAGCTGGACAGGGTGCCGTTCCAGATGATCCAGGGGGTGTTCCAGTACTCGATCTTCTCGCCGGTGGACATCTCAAAGTCCACGACGGAGGCGTTGCCGCCCTCCAGCCAGGCCAGGCCCTCTTCGGTCAGGAAGGCGTTGCCCTCACTGTCCGAGGCCCAGAACTCGCCGTCCGGGCCCGAGTTGACCACCAGATAGGCGTCGGGGTCGCTCAGCATATCCAGGTAGGCCAGGCAGGCGTCCAGATTCTGGGTCTTGGCGTTGATGCCGATCATATAGGCCGAGTCGCCGTAGGGGCGGGAGGCGTTGTAGTACACCTTGGTGCCGGGCACGAGGTAGGGCTGGTACTTGGGGGCCCAGCCGGGCAGGTAGCCCGAAGGGATCATGGCGTAGCCGCTGTCCACCTTGACCTTCTGGGTGGCGCGGTCGTTGCTGATGCTGTCGGGGTCCACAAGGCCGCGGCGGTAGGCCTCGTTGTACCACTGCAGGCCCTTGTAGTACATGCTGTCCTTGGAGAGGATGGAGGAGACGGTGCCGTTGACCATATCCATCTCCAGCAGGTAGCCCAGCTGGTCCTCCTTATAGCCCTGCATCCGGTACCACATGACCATGCAGGCCCAGTAGCTGGTGTCCGAGCCGCTGTTCAGCACGGTGCCAAAGTTCGGGGTGCCGTCGTCCTCGGTGGGTTTGGCGGCCATCATCTGTTCCATCACGTCCAGCAGGTCGTCCATGCTGTTGATGGCGGGCGCGCCAATCTGCTCGTAGACGTCCCAGCGCAGCTTGACGGCGTTGCGCTCGGTCGAGTCCTGGTAGAGGAACTTATTGTAGTTGTCGCCGATGGAGGTGGGGATGCCGTAAACGCCGTTCGTACCGGCGCTCTTATAGGCGCGGACATAGTTCAGCGCGGTGGCCGAAGCCTCAAAGGCCTGCAGGTGGGGCAGCTTGTCCATGTAGTCGTCCAGGTTCAGCAGCATACCGCCCTGGATCATCACGTCGAGGCTGTCCTCGGGGATGAACATGACGTCGGGCAGGTCGCCGGAGGCGAGGATGGCGTTGGTGCGCTCGTCCGAGTAGGCCCAGACCTCGAGGTTGAAGCCGCGGGAGGCGAAGTATTCGCCCTTGTAGCCGCCCACCGTGCCCGAGGAGACGTTGGCCGCGCTGGGGTAGAAGGTGATGGTGGGGGTGCCGCCGGCAGCGCCGGCATTGCTGGCCCCGCCCGCGGCGGAGCCGGCGGTGGAGGAGGCGTCCGAGCCGCCGCCGCAGGCGGCCAGCGCACCGGCGGCCGAGGCCGCGCCCACAAGCTGCATGAATGAACGGCGAGAGATCTTTTTCATGGTAGATTTCCTTTCTTGCTGGTTTTATATCGTGTGGCGTTCAAAACAGGGAGGCTTTAGCCCTTGACCGCGCCCACCATGATGCCCTTGACGTAGAACTTCTGGACAAAGGGGTAGACGCAGATGATGGGGATGGTGACGATGGCGGTCAGGGTCAGGCGGATGCCCACCGGGGTGATGGTGGCGTAGGGGTTTTCGTTGGCGATCTGGTCCGCCGCGGCGGTGACCTGGTTCAGCAGCTCATACAGCAAAAACTGCAGGGTGTAGAGCTTGGTGTTGGTGACGTACATCTGGGTGGTGAAGAAGTCGTTCCACTGGTTGACGGCGGTGAACAGCGAGACGGTGGCCAGGATGGGCCCCTGCAAGGGCAGCACGATGCGGAAGAAGCGGGTCAGATAGCCCGCGCCGTCCAGGTAGGCGGATTCTTCCAGTTCGGGGCTCATGGACTCGATGGAGGTCTTGACCAGCACCATGTTGTAGACCGACAGGCACAGGGGCACCACATAGATCCAGAAGGTATTGGTCAGGCCCAGCAGGCGGTTGTTCATGTAGATGGGGATCATGCCGGCCGAGAAGTACATGGTCACAACGACGAAGCGGTACCATATCTTGTGGCCCCACATATTCTGCTTGGTGAAGATGTACGCGCCGTAGGAGGTAAAGACCAGGCTGATGGCGGTGGTGATGACGGTGCGCGCCACCGAGATGAAGGCCGCCTGGGCCAGGCCCTGCACCTGGAAGATCTCGATGTAGTTGTCGAAATTGATGCCGGTGGGCAGCAGGAAGACCTGGTTCAGGCTGACGGCCTGCTGCTCGCTGATGGTGCAGATGATAAGGTAATAGAAGGGGTAGACGCAGATCAGGCCGACGAGGGCAAAGACGATGGTAAAGATGATGTTGTAGACTTTGTCCTCCGGCGTCATCTTGATGTGGCGGGTCTCGCCGGCGTCTGGCTTATGTTTGAGAATACCGGTCATGGCTGATGCTCCTTCCTGCTTAGAATACGCTGGTGCCGCGGATCTTCTTGGAGGCGAAGTTCGCCGACGCGAAGAGGATGACGGCGACCACCGACTTCATGATGCCGACCGCGACGCTGAACGAGATCTGGCCGCTGCCGATGCCGAGGTTGTAGACGTAGAGGTCCAGCACCTCGATCTGGCTCATGTTCAGCGCGTTGCTGAAGGCCAGGAACTGGTCGATGCCCGAGTTGAGGAAGTTGCCGATGTTGATGACCAGCAAAACGAAGAAGGTGGGCATCAGCAGGGGGATGGTGATTTTGCTGATCTTCTGCCAGCGGTTGGCGCCGTCGATCTCGGCGGCTTCGTACACCTGCTGGTCCAGGCCGGTGATGGCGGCGAAGTAGACGATGGCGTTCCAGCCCATTGACTTCCACAGATTGAGCAGGGCCTGGGTGATCCAGACGTGGTCGTCGGTGGTCAGGATGTTGATGGTGGCCTCAAAGCCCATATCGTGGATCATCGAATTGATCAGGCCCGACGAGCCGAAAATGCTGGACGCCAGCGAGAACATGATGACCCAGCTGATAAAGTGTGGCAGGGTGGTGACGGTCTGGATCACCTTCTGGAAGCGCTTGCTCTTGATCTCGCTGAGGAAGATGGCAAACAGCATGGGCACCGGCATCAGGACATAGTTGAGGATCTGGATGCCGAAGGTGTTGCGCAGCACCCGGAACAGGTTCTGGCGCATGACGGCGTTGCCGAACAGGTTCTCGAAGTTTTGCAGGCCCACAAAGTCGCACTGCGCCAGCGACAGGCCCGGCCGGTAGGAGAAGAAGGCGTAGGACCAGCCCCACAGCGGCATATACTTGAATACAAAGATATAAATGATGACGGGCAGCGCCAGCAGGAACAGCTTATACGATTCCCACTTTTTGCTCCGAATGTGGGACCGCAGCCTGGCGGTCGCTTCATGGCTCATAAATCGTCAGCTCCTTTTTCACGTTCACAGAGGGGGTGGTTTGCGGTGCGGCGCCAGCAATCTTTACAGTTCTTATTGTATTCGACGATGGTTTTTGTGTATATAGAAAAAATCCCGGATTGTGTAAATAATTACAGCTTTGTGAACACAGGCGGGTGATTTTGCCGCCGGCGCGTGGTATACTGGCGGCAGCCAAAACAGAAAGGATGAGCTTTTTATGCAACGCCCTGTACAGATGCGCGAACATTTCCCCGACGGGACGCCCATCGGCCCCTGGTTCTATGATGATTCCGTCCCCACTCTGGAGCAGCTGGGCCGCCCCTACCGGGTGACCGACTACGGCGTGCTGGACGACGGCCGGCTGCACACCGCCGAGCTGCAGGCCCTCATCGACCGCATCGCCGCCGAAGGGGGCGGCGTGATGGTGGTGCCGGCCGGCGTCTATCTGACCGGCTCCCTCTTTTTCAAGCAGGGGGTCAGCCTGTACCTCGGCGAGGGAGCCATGCTGCGGGGCAGCGACGACATCGCCGACTATCCCCTGCTGCCCACCCGCATCGAGGGCGAGAGTTGCCCCTACTTCGCCGCGCTGATCAACGCGGACGGGCTGGACGGCTTTACCATCTGCGGGCCCGGCGCCATCGACGGCAACGGGCTGCGCGCCTGGCGGGCCTTCTGGCTGCGCCGTCAGTGGAACCCCGCCTGCACCAACAAAGATGAGCAGCGGCCCCGGCTGGTCTATCTCTCGCACTGCTCCAACGTGCTGGTGGCGGGGGTGCGGATGCAGAACAGCCATTTCTGGACCAACCACCTGTACAAGTGCGACCATGTGCGGTATCTGAACTGCCGGGTCTTTTCCCCGGCCGAGCCGGTCAAGGCCCCCAGCACCGACGCCATCGACCTGGACGTCTGCACCGACGTGCTGATCAAGGGCTGCCGCTTCGAGGTCAACGACGACGCGGTGGTGCTCAAGGGCGGCAAGGGCCCCTGGGCCGACACCCTGCCCGAAAATGGCGCAAACGAGCGCATCCTGATCGAGGACTGCTCCTACGGCTTCTGCCACGGCTGCCTGACCTTCGGCAGCGAGTGTGTGCACAGCCGCAACGTCCTGCTGCGGCGGGTGACGGTGGACGCCTCGCTCAATTTCCTCTGGTTCAAGATGCGCCCCGACACCCCGCAGCTCTACGAATATGTAGCGGTGGAGAACGCGAAAGGGACGGTGGACCACTTTTTCAACGTCTCGGGCTGGACCCAGTTCTTCGATGCCAAAGGCCGCGCGGATATCCCGGTGTCGCGGGCCGAACAGGTCGCGCTGCGCCGCTGCGACTTTACCTGCGGCACCTGCTTCGATATGCCCGGCGGCGGCCGCGATTATCACTTCGATGGGCTGACGCTGGAGGAAGTCTGTGTGCGCGCAAGCGAGGGGCTCGAACTGCCCGGCTGCGTGCAGAACGTCACCCAGAAAAACGTCTCAGTCACGCGGCTGTGATCGGACAAAAGAAGGCCGCCGCCCGTTGCAGAAAGCGGGCGGCGGCCTTTGTCTGTATCAGGGGGCCGGCGGGGCGGATGGCTGCGCGGCGTCCTCGCACTTCATCTGTCTGACCCGCACTTCGATGCGCAGGCCGCGGCCTTCGGCGCGGGGGCAGAGGGTCAGGCCGCAGGGCTCGCCGTAAAACAGCCGCAGCCGCTGATGCAGGTTTTTCAGGCCGTAGCTCTCCTGCTCGGTGCGGATGGGGGCCTGCAGCCGTTCGTTCATCTGGGCCATCCGGGCCGGGTCCATCCCGTAGCCGTTGTCCTCGACCTCAAAGAGGATCAGCCCGTCTGCCGCCAGGCGCCCCCGGATGTGGATGAAGTTTTCCTCGGCGTTGCCGCTGTCGTAGCCGTGCTCGAAGTAATTTTCGATTAGCGGCTGGAACACGTTGCGGATGATGCCGTATTGCAGCACCTCGGTGTCGATGTCGTACTGCACCTCCACCCCGTCGTCGTGGCGGGCGCGGCCCAGGGCGATGTAGCGCTTGCTGGCGCTGAGCTCCTCCTGCATGGGGATGAAGTTGCGCGAGCCGATCAGCCCGCGGAAGTTGGCGGCGGTCTGGGCGATCAGCTCGGCCGTCTCCTCGTCGCCGTTCTCATAGCAGCGGGCGCGGAAGATCTCCAGCGTATTGTAGAGGAAATGGGGGTTGAACTTGGCCTGCAGCTCCTGCAGTTCGGCCTCCTTGCGGCGCAGCTCGTAGTCGTAGACGCGGGCGATCATCTGCTGCAGGTCGGCGGCCATCTGGTTGATGGATCCGGCGATGACCCCCAGCTCGGGCTGGCGGAAATCCATCGGCAGGCGGTAGTCCAGCTCGTTGCCGCCCAGGCGGGCCAGGCCGCCGCGGATCACCTCGATCTCGCGCTGGATGCGTTTGACCATGAACTGATAGAACAGCACCGCCGCGATGACCCAGAAGAACAGCAGCGAAAACAGGATCGTGCGGGCGGGCGCGCTGGCCTTCCAGACCAGCTCGTCCCAAGCGACGGAATAGCTGATCCGCGCCCCGTGGGGGACGATCTCGGAGGTGCTGACGTACCAGCGCTGCCCGTCCGCGCTGTGTTGCACCCCGCTTGCGCCGGGCTGCGCCCCCTCCCCCCACAGCCGGACCGACTGCCCGGAGGAAAAGATGCTCTTGCCTTCGGCGGCGATGTCGAACTGCAGGCTGTCGAACTGGCTTTCGATCTGGCAGAGCTGCACGAGGTTATTGATGTTGTAGCTGGCCAGCACCGAGCCCTCCAAATTGCCAAAGCTGGGCACACCCCCGGCGATGGCCAGCCCGAAGTAGGAGTTTTCGCTTGTGGTCACCCGCTTGACGGGGTAGATTTCCATGCGTTCGGTCTTGATATCCAGTTCGTTTTGGTAGGCAAAGTCGGCCGGCAGCTCGATCATGGCCCCGTCCGCCGTGAAGTAGAGGTAGTTCACCGCGCGCAGCGGCGCGTAGACCGCGATCCACTGGACCGCGCCGTCCCGCAGGGCCATCTCGGTCAGGATGCGCCGCAGCTCCACCCTGTCCTCCGAGCCGAGGGGCTCAGCCGAAGGCTCGGAGTAATAGTTGTAGAAAAAGAACATATCATCCCGGTGGGAGAACACCGAGATATAAAGCGACCAGAAGTCGTCCACCAGGTTTTCGTACTCGGTGGCGACACGCTGCAAGCGCAGGTCCAGCTCCTGCAAAAGGGCGCTGCGGCGCTGCTGGTAGGCATAGCGGCAGGCGAGCGCCCCAATGGCGCAGGTGAGGGCCAGCAGGGCCGCCATCATCCAGCGCAGGCCGAACTGCGCCGAGAGTCTTTTGTGCTGCAAGGGTTCAATCCTCCCTTCCCAGCCGGAAGCGGGCGGGGGATACGCCCTTGCTCTCCCGGAAACAGCGGACGAAATAGCTGGTGGAGGCAAAGCCCACCTGGCTGGCCACGTCCTTGATCTTGCTGCCCGGCTTTTGCAGCAGCACCACCGAGCGGTTGATGCGGCACTGGGTCAGGTAGCTGTTGAAGAAGTTGCCGGTCTCCTCCTTGAACAGGTGGCCCAGATACGCGGGGTTGACCCCGCTTTTGGCGCTGAACTCCTTGATGGAGCCGCCGTCGCCGGTGCGGACGCTGTCGTGGATGTAGCGTATGGCCAGCCGCACAATGGGGCTGAGGGCGTCCAGCCGCTTGTCGAAGTCGGCGTGCATCCAGTCGAGGGCCACGCCCAGCAGATGGGCCGCCTCGTCCCCGGAGGCCGCGCTCAGCCGGGACATGAAGTGTTCGGGCAGCTGTTCCTGCACATTCTCGCTGCCGGGGAACTCGCCGCTTTTGACACGCAGGTACGCATACAGCAGGTGCTGCAGGCAGCTGGCGGCGTCCTTATAGGGCACGCTCCAGTACAGCTGGGACGCGAGGGCATGGCTGTCCTTGGCGCCGGGCGCGCCGTAGCAGAAGCTGCGCAGGTCCTCGATGAGGGAATCGGCGTCCAGGGAGTGGGTATCCGCCTGCAGGCTGAGGATGACGTCGGGCTGGGCAGGGTCGGCCAGCTCGGCCATATCACAGACCATCGAGTAGCTCAGGTGCAGCGCCTGCGGGTCGGTGACGGCGCTGCCCACCGCCACCAGCGCATGGCCGGCGGCGTCCAGCTGCCCGGCCAGGGCGCGCAGCTGGTGTTCCAGCTCCATCCGGCCCAGCAGCCGCCCGCCCAGGATCAGCACAAAGATGCCGCGCTCGTTCCAGCAGTGGTAGACCTCGTACTGGCGGCCCAGCTGCTCGAGGCAGGCCGAGCGGAACAGGGCGGTGCTGCTGTCCTGCCGGCGCTTGAGGATGCCCACCGCGCAGTACTGGGGCAAAAACAGGTTCAGCCCCAGCACGCCGGCCCGCTCGCTCAGCTCCTCGCCCGAGATGGCCCCCGCCAGCCAGCGGTGGAGGATGTTCTCATACAGCAGGTTGCCGCCGTTGCCGCGGTGGCTGTAGAGGTTGGCCATCGCATTCTGGACGGTGCTCTCCAGCTCTTCCTTCTGCACCGGCTTGAGCAGGTAATTTTCCACCCCGAGGCGTATGGCCTCCTTGGCGTAGTCGAACTCGCTGTAAGCCGTCAGCAGGATGCAGCGGGTCTCCGGGTAGAGCTGCCGCACCCGGCGGATCAGCTCGAGGCCGCCCATCCGCGGCATCTTGATGTCGGCGATCAGCAGGTGGAAGGGGCTGCGCTCCATCGCCTCCAGCGCCTGCACCCCGTCCGCGGCGGTCACCGGGGTGTCGACCCCGAGGGCCAGCCAGTCGATGCTGGTCTTCAGCACTTTCAGGACGCTCTCTTCGTCGTCCACGAGCAATACCCGATACATAAACATCCTCCCATACCGCAGCACTGTCACGATGATACTGCTATAGTAACATAGCATGCGGATGGGATACAAGCCGCCGGAGGCTATCTTCGGGCGGAAACCATAAATTTTGATACTTTGTGCAATGATTTATATGTACAATGCCCGCCCGCGGCCGGTATAATGGGGGCACAAAAGCCCATCACCCCTCACAACACAAAGGAGCTGCACCCCATGAGAACGCCTGTAGACTACGCCCGCGCCGCCTGTGACACCATGATGCGGAAGTTCGCCGCCGCCGACCTGCCCCCCAGGGGACATTTCCATTACCACCAGGGGGTGTTCCTCTCCGGCGTCCTCAAGACCTGGCAGCTGACCGGCGAAGAACGCTATTTCCAGTACGCGAAGGACTGGCTGGACGCGGTCATCGACGAAGAGGGCCGCATCCTGAAGTACGACCACGCTGACCTCGACGACATCCAGCCCGGCATCCTGCTCTACCCGGTGCTGGACGAGACGGGCGAGGCGCGCTACGAAAAGGCCATCCAGTCGGTCTACGCCCAGGTGCCCGACGTGCCGCGGTGCCAGTGCGGCGGCTTTTACCACAAGGTCAAGCTGACCGGCCAGATGTGGCTGGACGGGCTGTACATGGTCGGGCCCTTCCTGGCCGAGTACGGCCGCCGCTATGAGCGGCCCGAACTGCGCCAGACAGTGATCCGCCATGTGCTGCTGATGCGCCAGCACACCCGCGACCCGCAGACCGGCCTGTGGTTCCACGCCTGGGACGAGAGCCGCAGCGCCGGCTGGTGCGACCCCGCCACCGGCCTTGCGCCCGAGTTCTGGGGCCGGTCCCTCGGCTGGGTGCCGGTGGCCGTCCTGGACGACCTGGAGCAGCTTTCCCCCTCGGACGAGGGCTACGACGAGCTGTGCGCCCTTGTGCCCGAGCTGCTGCGCAGCATCTGCCGCTACCAGGGCGCGGACGGCCGCTGGTACCAGGTGGTCAACAAGCCCGACGACCCGGCCAACTGGCCCGAGAACTCCTGCACCTGCCTGTTCGCGGCGGCGCTGGCGCGTGCGGTCCTGCTGGGGATGCTGCCCAGGGAGTACGCCGCCAAGGCCCACGCCGCCTACGAAGGCGTCATCCGCAGCCTGACCTGGCAGGACGGTGACATCCAGATCGGCGGCGTCTGCGTCGGCACCGGCGTCGGCACCTACGACTTTTACTGCGGCCGCCCCTGCTCGGTCAACGACCTGCACGGCGTGGGCGCCTTCCTGCTGATGTGCGCCGCCATGCAGCGCCTGGAGGACGCCGGGCTGTAAACCGAACTTTTCCCGAAAAGCGTTTTGCTTTCTCTTCCTTTCCCCGCAGGGTGTTCGCTGCCCCTGCGGGGTTTTTGCTTGGGTGAAATAAAAAGCAGGGCGTCGCCATTGAACGGGCAGCGCTCTGCTTTTTTGTAATAAGGTCTTTCGAGGGCTGTTTCGTCCCCTTTCTCCCGGCCTTTTGGCACGGCCACGGGCAGAAAACAGTCCCGTGATTCAGCTCCCCGAAGAAAACGAAAAATCCGAACCCTTCTCCTATTGGAAAAAGGTTCGGATTTTGTGCTTGTGGTGCGGATAAGAGGACTTGAACCTCCACCGAGTTGCCCCGATTAGAACCTGAATCTAACGCGTCTGCCAATTCCGCCATATCCGCTTATCTGGTTTTTTGCGTCCTGGCCGTGCTGGCTGGGACGTGTGTTATTATACCACATCGCGGCGGATTGTCAAGCACTTTTTTCAAATTTCTGCGGGGCGGGTTTTATCGGTCTTTCCGGCCGGGTTCGGCGCCGGTCCAGCCCAGGCGCTCGGCGTCGGGGGATGCGTCCCCTTCCCGCCGGGCGGTTTCATAGGCGTCGGTGCCGTAGTAGGCGGACGGGGGGCCCAGTTCCAGCCAGAAGTCCTCCGGTTCGGGCAGGCGGGCGGCGGGCTTGCGCTGGGGCTGCCCGCGGGTGGTCTTGTCGGTCATGGGCGATCGCCTCCTTTGTGCATACAGTCTGCCCCGGCGGCGCATACTCTATCCGCAAGGGAGGCGTTTTGATGGAGACCAAAGGCTGGAAAAGTTTCTGGACGGCCCTGTGGGTCAGCCTGCTGGTCCTGCTGCCGCTGGTGGCGGGGACGGCGGTCCTCGCGCAGCGGCAGGCGGCGGGACGGGTGCGGGCGTCCGAACAGCAGAGCGGGGTGCCGGTGCGGATGCCCCGGGAGGAACATCACCTGACCCTGCTGGCCTGCGTCGCCGGCGAGGAGCCGGCTTTCGTCCTGCTCTACCTGAACGCCGGCCAGAACTGCATCCATCTGCTGGCGGTGCCGGGCCAGCTGGCCGTCCCCTTCAGCGACGGGGAGGCGTCCCTCGCCGACTGCTACGCGGCGGCGGGCCCCGCCCGCTGCCTGCAGGGGCTCGGCGCAGTCTTCGACCTGCCCGAGGACGCCCACTACCTGGCCGCCAGCCCCGAAACGCTGGACGCCCTCTGTGCCGGATACGGCAGCTGGCGGGTGGGGTTTTCGGGGGCGCTCTCCCCCGCCGAGCTGGCCCGCTTTGAACAGTCGGGCGTCGGGGACTGGGACGCCGCCTCGGCCCACGCCTTTCTGCGGGAGCTGGACGCCGCCCTCGCGCCCGAAACGGCGGCCGCCGCCCGGGCGGCGGTCTGGGACGCCTTCTTCCGGCAGAACCTCGACCTCCTGCCCGCCGCCCTGCCCGAGACGCTGCGGAGCGAGAGCGGCGCTCTCCTCACCGACCTGACCGCCCCCGACCTGCTGACCCTCGAGGACACCCTCGAATTCCTGGCCAACGGCGGCGCGGCGGTGGAAAGCGCCGTCCTGCCCGGCCGCTATGACCGGCGCAGCGGCTTCTATCTCCCGGACGAAGGGGCGGACGAGGCGGTGCAGGCCTTCTTCAATGTCTCCGAGAGGGCAGCGGCCAGCGGGGCGCAGAGCGCGTCGTCCAGCGCGCCGTACCCCAGCACCAGTGTGCCCGGCGGGCAGGAGGCGGAATCGTCCATGTAGTAGCTGCTGAGGGCCGACAGCCGGATGCCGGCCTGCCGGGCCGCCGCCGCCAGGACGGTGTCGGGGGGAACGTTTTCTCCCCGCAGGCGCAGCAGCAGATGCAGGCCGGTGTGCAGTCCCGAGAGGGCGGCCGCCGGGCCGAACGCCTGTTCCAGCGCCCCGGCCAGGGCGGTGCGCCGCGCCTTGTAGGCCACCCGGCTGCGGGCCAGGTGCCGGGTAAAGTACCCCTCCCGGATAAAGCGGGCCAGGGTCTGCTGCTCAAAGCGGCCCACCGTCCCCGAATAGAGGCTGTACCGTCGCTGCCAGGCCGGGAGCAGCGGGGCCGGCAGGACCATATAGGCGATGCGGATGCCGGGCGCAAGGCTGCGGGCCACCGTCGACAGGTAGATGACCGGACCGGCCGCCCCGGCCATCCCCTGCAGGCTGGGCAGGGGCCGGGTGTCAAAGCGGAACTCGGAATCGTAGTCGTCCTCGATGATGTAGCGCCCGCCCGGGCGCTGAGCCGCCCAGCCCAGCAGCTCGGCCCGGCGGGGGGCCGGCATGGTCGCCCCGGTGGGGAACTGGTGGCTGGGGGTGACGTAGCAGACCGCCGCGTCCGACGCCGCCAGCGCCGCCACCGACAGCCCGCCCTCGTCCACCGGGACAAACCGGCAGGGCCGGCCGCTGTTTTCCAGCACCTGCCGCGCCCGGGGGTAGCCGGGGTTTTCCACCGCCGCCGGGCCCGGCAGCAGCGGGGCCAGCAGGCTGAGCAGGTATTCGATGCCCGCCCCCACCACGATCTGTTCCGGCCCGCAGCGGACCCCGCGGTATTCTTCCAGATAGCCGGCCAGCGCCTGCCGCAGCTCGGGCTCCCCCCGCGGGTCGCCGCGGGAAAGCAGCCCGGGCGAGGTGTAGAGCAGCTCCTTCTGCAGCCGTGCCCAGGTCCGCGCCGGGAAAAGCCTTGTGTCCACCCCGCTGGTCGAAAGGTCGTACCGGACCGGCGGGCCGGCGGGCGGCGGGGGGGCGGACAGGGCCGGCGGCGCCCCCGCCTCTTTGCCGGGGGCCGGGCGGGCCGGGTATTCCTGTACATAAAAGCCGCTGCGGGGCCGGCTGGCCAGATACCCCTCGGCGGCCAGCATCTGGTATGCCCCGTCCACCGTGTTGACCGAGACCGACAGCTCTTCGGCCAGGCTGCGCTTGCCGGGCATCCGGGCGCCGGCCGGCAGCGTCCCGGCGCTGATCTCGGCGGCGATGCTGCGGTAGAGCTGTTCGTAGAGCGGCACGCCGGAAGCCGGGTCCAGCGCGGCGGTCAAATGCAGCATGAGCGTTCCCTCCTTTTTGAACTGACCCCATAAAAAAGTTCTGTTCTGGGTATTTTCATGGCATCAGTTTTCGCTATAATAGGAGCATACCCGCCGGGACCCAAAATGTCAAGAGGGCGGGCAGAATCTGTCAACCGGGAGGGATCGCCATGTCATCCACTGCGATGTGGCTGCTTCTGGCAGCCGTCGTCATCGTCATTCTGTTTGCAAGCGCGCTGTACAAGCGCACCTTCACCCCGCACGAGCTGGCTCTGACCGGCGTCATGGCGGCGCTGAGCTTTGCGGCCTACCTTTTTTTCCGGGTGCCGTTCTACGGCGGGTCGTCGTTTCATCTGGGCAACACCTTCACCGCCCTGGCCGCCCTGCTGATGGACGGCGTCTCGGGCGGGCTGGCGGGAGCCATCGGGCTGGCCCTGGCCGACGTTCTGGCCGGAGACCCCGGCTACGCCGTCACCACCTTTGTCCTCAAGTTCATCATCGGCGTGGTCTGCGGGCTGACCGCCCACCGCCTGTGCAAGATCGACAGCGCCGACCCTGCCCGCCGCCTGTCCTATACGGTGCGGGTGGCCGTCTCGGCGGGGTCGGGCCTGCTGGTCAACGTCCTGACCGACCCGCTGCTGGGCTATTTCCGCAATGTCTACATCTTCGGGCAGGATTACTCGGCGGCGCAGGCCCTGGCCGGCATCGCCGGCGGGGTCACCCTGGTCAACAGCCTGGTCTCGACCGCCTGCGCGGTGCTGCTGTACCTTGCCGTCCGCCCCGCCCTCGACCGGGCCGGGCTGCTGCACCCGAAGGCCCGGACGAACGGCCACCAGACCAAACAGGCATAACCGCTTTTCTCCCCGCATAAAGATAACAGGAGCCCTGCCAAGGCGGCAAGGCTCCTGTTTTTTTGCGTCCGGGGGGATTTGGGATGATGCAGCTGCTGGATACGGTGAACGCGGCGCTCTGGGGCGCGCCGGGGGTGGGGCTGCTGGCCGCGGCCGGGGTCTGGCTGACGGTGCGAACCGGCTTTTTTCAGCTGACCCGCCTGCCCCTCTGGCTGGGGCAGACGCTGGGGGCCATCCTGCGGCGCAGCCCCGACCTCGCGCAGGAGGAGGCGGGCAGCATCAGCCCGCTCGAGAGCCTCTGCACCGCCCTGGGGGCCACCATCGGCACCGGCAGCGTGGTCGGGGTGGGCGCGGCCCTTGCAAGCGGCGGGCCGGGGGCCGTCTTCTGGATGTGGGTGATGGCCCTGTTCGGCATGATGACCGCCTACGCCGAAAACCTGCTGGGCCTGCGATACCGGCGCTTTTGGGGCGACAGCTGGCACGGCGGCCCGATGTACTATCTTGCGGCCGGTCTGGGGGCAAAGCCCCATGGCCGCGCCCTGGGGCGGGCTCTGGCGGGGGCTTTCGCCCTGTTCTGCCTGCTGGCCTCCTTCGGCATCGGCAACCTCACCCAGGTGAACGCCATTGCCGGCAGCCTGGAGGGGGCCTTTGGCCTCTCCCCTGCCCTGACGGGGACGGCTCTGACCGCCGTCACCGCCCTGGTCCTGCTGCGCGGGATGAAAGGGGTGGCCTCGGCCGCCGGCAGGCTGGTGCCCCTGATGGCGGCGTTTTACCTGGCCGGGACGGCCCTCGTCATCCTGACCCATGCGTCTGCCCTGCCGGCGGCCCTGGACAGCATCCTGCGGGGCGCATTCGGCCTGCGGGCGGCCGGGGGCGGCGTGGTGGGCTGCGGCGCGGCCGCGGCCGTCCGCTGGGGGTTTATGCGCGGCAGCTTTTCCAGCGAGGCGGGGCTGGGCTCGTCGGCCATCGCCAGCGGCGCGGCCTCCACCCGGGAGCCCGCCCGGCAGGGGATGTGGGGGATCTTTCAGGTCTTTGTCTCCACCTTTCTGGTCTGCACCATGACTGCCCTGGCCATCCTGACCGCCGGGCTGGACGGCAGCGTCCCGCCCCCCGAGATGGCCGGTGCGGCCTTTTCCACCGCGATGGGCCCGCTCGGGCCGGGCTTTGCGGCGGCGGCGATGCTCCTGTTTGCCTGGTCGTCGGTGCTGGGCTGGAGCCAGTACGGCGCCGAGTGCTGGTGCTATCTCTTCGGCCCGGACACCCTCTGGGCCTACCGGCTGGCCTTTCTGGCCCTGATCCTGCCGGGGTGCACCGCCGGCTTTGCCGCCGTGTGGGCCCTGGCCGACACCTTCAACGGCCTGATGATGCTGCCCAACCTGATCGGCCTCTTCGCCCTGTCGGGCGAGGTGGCGGAAGAGACCCGGCGCTATCTCAGGAGCCGCAAAAAAACTGCCCCTCCGCCCGCATGACGCGGACGAAGGAGCAGTCTCTCTTTGGATTCTTTCCCCGGCAGGGGGCAAAGCCTTTTGCCTGCTTTTTCAAAACAGCAGGTCAGCAAAGCAGGTTACTGGGGCTGCTTGCCGATGTAGGCCAGGATGCCGCCGTCAACGTACAGGATGTGGCCGTTGACAAAGTCGGAAGCCTCCGAAGCCAGGAAGACGGCCGGGCCGCCCAGGTCGGAAGCCTCGCCCCAGCGGCCGGCCGGGGTCTTGGCGATGATGAACTGGTCGAAGGGATGACGGCTGCCGTCGGGCTGGATCTCGCGCAGGGGCGCGGTCTGCGGGGTGGCGATGTAGCCGGGGCCGATGCCGTTGCACTGGATGTTGTAAGCGCCGTACTCGGAGGCGATGTTCTTGGTCAGCATCTTCAGGCCGCCCTTGGCTGCGGCGTAGGCCGAGACGGTCTCGCGGCCCAGCTCGCTCATCATAGAGCAGATGTTGATGATCTTGCCGCCGCCCTGCTCGATCATGTCGGGGATGACGGCCTTGGAGACGATGAAGGGGGCGTTCAGGTCGACATCGATGACCTGGCGGAACTGGGCGGCGGTCATCTCGCACATGGGGATGCGCTTGATGATGCCGGCGTTGTTGACCAGGATGTTGATGTGGCCGACTTCCTCGGTGACCTGCTTGATGAAGGCGTTGACGGCCTCCTCGTTGGTGACGTCGCAGACGTAGCCGTGGGCGTCGATGCCGGCTTCCTTGTAGGCGGCCATGCCCTTATCGACCAGCTCCTGCTTGATGTCGTTAAAGACGATGGTGGCGCCGCAGTTGGCCATGGCGGTGGCGATGGCGAAGCCGATGCCGTAAGAAGCGCCGGTGATGAGGGCGATCTTGCCGGTCAGATCAAAGGATTTTGCAGTACAGACAGACATTGTTTGTATACCTCCTGTCACAGCGCAGCCGGGGCTGCGCCGGTCTGGTTTGCGGCGCAGGGAGTGCGCCGCTCGTTGATTTAATGATACCGCCCGGCCGCCCCGATGTCAAGGCGCGGGCGGCATCTTGTATCCCAAGTACATAATCTGCTATAAAAAGAGCAAGAACAGACCATAAATCCGCACGCCTTTTTCAATCCGTCCTGCCCGGCCGGCATGTACGGACGGGCGGGACACCGCCAGGGAAATTTTTCGGCGGGAGTGTGCGAGCCAGCGACGAGTGCGCGGTTCGCTGAAAAATTTTGTCCCCGGGGGGATACCAGGGGGGAAGAATTTCTGTCGCGCGGATGCGCGCAGAAATGGGTCCCCCTTGGAGCGACTGAAAGTACGCTAAAAAAAGCCCCGCGCTGCGGCAAAGCAAACGCAGCGCGGGGCGGGGATCGCTTTTCAGCTTAACGGTCAGCGGGCGGAAACGTACTTGTGCAGGGTCTTGCGGACAGCGCCGGGGCCGGCGTACAGCTCGGCTGCCATGCCCTCGATCTTTTCGCCCAGGCCGACCTCGTACAGGTCGACGCCAAAGACGTCCTTGCGGGTGTAGAGAGCCTTCAGGCAGCTGAAGTCCTGCGGGCCTTCCTTGACTTCGAGGGGAGCCACGATGGCGCTCAGCTCAGCCAGCAGCGGATCGGGAGAGGGCTCGAAAGCCTTGCCCTCGTCGTCGATGCCCTTGATGTAGCGGGCGTAGCCGGCCAGAACCAGCGGGATCAGGACGAGGTCGTTCATATCCAGGCCGCGCTCCTTGTAGGCCTTGATGGTCTCGCCAAAGCGGATGGACAGCTTCTGGGAAGTGTCGGTGGCGATGCGCTGGGGCGCGTCGGGCATGAAGGGGTTGGGCAGGCGGCGGTTGAGCACCGCGTCGATGAAGTCGGCCGGTTTCAGCACGCCGGGATCGACCACCACCGGCATGGCCTCGATGTAGCCCATCTTGGTGATCAGGCCGCGGATGTCCTCGTCGGCCATCTCGGCGCTGATGAGGGTGTAGCCCAGCAGGCAGCCGTAGATGGACATGGCGGTGTGCAGCGGGTTGAGGCAGGTGCAGACCTTCATCTTCTCGACCTTGTCCACCGTCTCGCGGTCGGCGTACATGACGCCGCCCAGCTCCAGCGGGGGCCGGCCACCCGTGTACTTATCCTCGATGACCAGGTACTCGGTCTCCTCGGCGTTGACAAAGGGCGCGGTGAAGGTGTGGCGCTCGGTGATGATGGTGTAGTTGTCCTCGAAGCCGTCCTCTTCCAGCATCTTCTGGACCTTGGCGTCGGGGCGCGGGGTGATCTTGTCGATCATGCTCCAGGGATAGGAGATCTTGCTCTCATCCTTGACGTACTCGACGAAGGCGGCGGGGACGAGGCCCATCTCGGCCCACTTTTCGGCGTAGGCAAAGACGCCGGCCTTGACCTTGTCGCCGTTGTGGGAGCAGTTGTCCATGCTCTGCAGGGTCAGGGGCATGGCGCCGGCCTTGAACCGCTCATACAGCAGGGCGGTGATCTTGCCCATGGCGAACTGTGCGCCGAAGCCGCGCTCGAGGTCGGCGGGGCTGAAGCCGTAGCCCTTCTCGGTGATGGTGAAGGAGACCATCTCGAGGCTGGGGGCCTGGAAGATCTCGACCAGGCGGGCCCAGTCCTCGGCGAATTGAGGATCGGCCTTCAGGCTCTCGGTGACCGAGGCGATGACCTTCTTCTCGATGGTGCCGGTGGACTGCAGGCAGACCAGCAGGCTGAGGTTGTCGTAGGGGCGGTAAGCCTTGTCGATGATCTCGTAGTCAAAGCTCTCGGCCACGATGACGCCGCGGTCATACTTGCCCGAGTCCAGCACCTGCTGCAGGATGGCCGCCGGGAAAGCGCGGAAGATGTTGCCCGCGCCGAAGTGGACCCAGGTGGGCTCGGCCGCGGTCTTGGCCTTGACGGCCTCGCGGTCGAACTTGGGCAGCTGATAGCCCTTTTCCGCCCAGACGGGGCTGATCGGGCCGTGTTCAATGTCAGTCAGTTTCATGTGGAAATACGCTCCCTTTCCAATCTCACATGGGAGATTCATGCAAAATCTGTCCGTCCCGGCTGACATGTGCGGACGGGACGGACACCAACAGGGAAATTTGGCGCAGGGAGTGTACAAGCCGCTTTTGCGGCGCGTGCGCGACTCTGCACCAAATTTTGTCCAAAAGGGGGATACCAGGGGGGAAGAATTTCTGCCGCGCGGCTGCGCGCAGAAATTGGTCCACCCTGGAGAACGGCGTCAGCCGTTCCCGTCCAGCTTGTCCAGCATATCCCAGATGCCCCACATATACATGATGCCGAGGGCACGGTCATACAGGCCGTAGCCGGGGCGGACGGTGCCGGGGCCCTCGCCCCACAGGTGACGGCCGTGGTCGGGGCGGATGTAGCCCTCGAAGTGGCAGTCGTGGTAGGCTTTGATGATGTCCAGAATGCCGGTGTCGCCGTCGCAGTCGCGGTGGCTGGCCTCGGAGAAGTCGCCGTTGGGGAAGTGCTTGACGTTGCGGATGTGGGCGAACGCGATGCGGTCGCAGTGCTTGTAGATGATGTCGGCCACGTTGTTGTTGGGGTCGGCGTTCAGGCTGCCGGAGCACAGGGTCAGGCAGTTGTAGGGATCGTCCACCATGGACAGGAAGCGGTCGATGTTCTCGGCGCTGGTCAGCAGGCGGGGCAGGCCGAAGATGTCCCAGGGGGGATCGTCCATATGGATGGCCATCTTGATGTCGCACTCATGACAGACCGGCATCAGCGCTTCGAGGAAGTACTTCAGGTTCTCCCACAGCTTTTCCTTGGTGACGGGGGCGTAGGCCTTGAACAGCTCGTCGAGCTTGGCCATCCGCTCCGGCTCCCAGCCGGGGAAGGTCATGTTGTACTTCTCGGTGAAGCTCATGATGTAGTCGGCCATCGCCTTGTAGTCGCTCTGGATCATGTCCTTCTGGTAGTACAGAGCGGTCGAGCCGTCGCCCACCGGGTGGAACAGGTCGGTGCGGGTCCAGTCAAAGATGGGCATGAAGTTGTAGCAGATCACCTTCACGCCGAACTTGGACAGGTTGCGGATGGTCTGGATGTAGTTGGCGATGTACTGATCTCTGGTGGGCAGGCCGATCTTGATGTCGTCGTGGACGTTGACCGATTCGACCACGTCCATGTTGAAGCCGTACGGCTCCAGCTGCTTTTGCACCTCGGCGATCTCATCGACCTCCCAGATCTCGCCGGGCATCTTGTTGTGCAGGGCCCAGACGATGCTGGTGACGCCGGGGATCTGCTTGATGTCGGCCAGGGTGATCTTGTCGTTGCCTTCGCCATACCAGCGGAAACCCATTTGCATTGGCATAGTCTTTCTCTCCTTTGTGCTGAATTTACGCGGCCGCCCCGCGCCGGGCGCAGAGCGGCATCCTGTTGTTCTTATTCTAGTATATCAATCCGGATTTGGCAAGTGGTAATCTATCCATTCTTTGGGTCAGATTTTTGTGTATTGTTCCCAAATGAAAAAAACCGTGAGAAAAATTTACAGGTTCTCACGGTTTATTTTTCTGTTTTTACCAAAAACGTGTCAAAGATGTGCACAACTTACCCTTCGGTGAAAAAGTCCGGATGGACCTTGCGGGCCGCCTCCACCGAGACTTTATAGCGGGTCAGGTGCTCGCGCAGGGCGCGCTCCAGCGCCTCGGTGCTGCCGGCTTCGATGGCGTCCACGATCCTGCCGTGCTGTCCGGGCACCGAGAAGTTCTCCTCCAGCATCAGGCTGAACATCCGCAGCCGCTCGATGTGCTTGAAGGTGGACAGCATATGGTCAAAATGCTCCTCCATCCCGCAGAACTCGAAGGCCAGCCGGTGGAAGCGGTTGTCGATCTCGAGCATATGGCTGGTCTTGAGGGGGCTGTTGGGGCCCTCGCCCGCCGCCACATACTCCTTGATGTTGGTGCGGTAGGCCGCTATCTGCTCGGGCCGGCAGTGCCTGCAGACATGGGACAGCATTTCCTTTTCCAGCGTAAAGCGGGCAAACTGCTCCATCCGCATCAGCTTCAGGTCGATGGGGGCCACATAGGTGCCGCTCTGCGGCTTGATGGTGACCATGTGGGCGATGTTCAGCATGATGAGGGCTTCCCGCACGGGGGTGCGGCTGATCCCCATCTCTTCGGCCAGCTGCCGGTCGTTGAGCGGATCGCCGGGTCTGAGCTCCATGGTGACGATCCGGCCCCAGAGGGTCTGGTACGCCGCCTCACGCGCGCTTGCAGGTGCTGCCATACGGCGTGTCTCCTTTCTGTCCGCCCTGTATTACAGGGTTTTTTCATCTACCATTGTAAACTGATATTCCACCCGCGTCAATGGGCCTTTTGTTCAAATTTCATGCGGAATTTTCTACACTTCCGCCACTCGTTCCTACAAGGCGGGCTGCCCGGTCCGCTTTCGGCCGTACAGCGGCCAGTACCAGACCGCAACCAGCGCCAGCCCGCAGACGATGTCGACGACCGAGTGCTGCTTGGTAAAAACGGTCGAAGCGCAGATCAGCCCCGCCCAGCCGAAGGCCAGCACCTTCAGCCAGGGGCGGCCCTGGGCCAGTTTGCTCCTGGCAAAGGCCAGGGCCATGCAGCCCGAGCTCTGGCAGTGGATGGAGGGACAGACGTTGTTGGAGGCATCCGCCTTCCAGATCAGCTGCATGATATCCATGGCGATGTTGTCCCGGCCCACCTGCTCCACGGTGGGGCGCAGGTCCACCCCGTTGGGCAGGATCATGTAGAGGATGAGGCAGAAGGTCATGCCCGAGAACATCATCAGGCAGAGCTTGTCATAAGAGGCGGTGTCGTACCACCACAGCAGGCCCGTCACCCCCGCCAGCAGGAAAAACCAGCTGCAATACGGGAAGATGAACCACTCGTTGAAGAGGATCAGGTCGTCGAGGGGATGGTGGATGATATAGGTGGGGTCGGTGATGGTCCAGTCCAGGGTGAAGAACCAGACCAGATAGATCACCCAGTAGAGCTGGAACCAGAGATGGGGCCGGCTCTTCAGGATCTTCAGCATGGCGTGCTCCTTTTATTTTACCTTCGGTTTTCGTGTTTTTGACAGACTTGGGCGGCGGAGAATATTTTGTCGCCGCGGGTAGTATTGTATCACATCCCGCGCCCTTGCGCAAACGGGAAAACTCCAGTAAAATAGAGGGGAGCCCCGCCCGCGCGCCGGGCGGGTTCGTTTCGCCTGTGTCAAACTTGACAGTTCGAGGTTTTGTGATGTATACTTCACCCATTCGTCTCATTGCGGTCGATCTGGACGGCACCGTCCTCAACGACCGCAAGCAGCTCACCCCCCGCACCGCCGCCGCCCTGACCGCGGCCGCGGCGCGCGGGGTGGAGATCGTGCCCGCTACCGGGCGGACGGCCGCCGGCCTGCCGGCTGAACTGCTCGCCCTGCCGGGGGTCCGCTATGCCATCACCTCCAACGGCGCCCGGATGATGGACCTTGCCGCCGGCCGCGCCGTCCGGGAGCTGTATCTGCCCCGGGAAAAGGCCCTGGCCGCCTTTGACATCCTGGCCCGGTACGACTGCGTGACCGACCTGTTCCAGGACGGCAAAGGCTACACCACCGAGGCCAACCGGGCCGCGGCTTACCGCTTTGTGCCCGAAAACCTGCGGGATTACGTCCTGCGCACCCGCACCGTCCTGCCCGACCTGCGGGAGTTCATCGCCGCGCAGGAGCGCGGTATCGAAAAGCTGACCATCTTCTTTCTGGAGGAGGCCGAGCGGCAGAAGGCCTGGGCCGAGGTGGCGGCGCTGGGGGTGGACGTGGTGTCCAGCCTGCCCCTGAATATGGAGATCAACGCCGCCGGGGTGGACAAGGGCGCCGGGCTGCTGGCCCTGGCCGAGCAGCTGGGCCTGCCCACCGGCGCCCTGATGGCCTGCGGGGACGGCGGCAACGACACCGCCATGATCCAAGCCGCCGGCCTGGGCGTGGCGATGGCCAACGCCTTCCCCGAGGTGAAGGCTGCCGCCAAATTTGTCACCGCCTCCAACAACGAGGACGGGGTGGCCCTGGCGGTGGAAAAGTTCGTGCTTGGCAAGGAGGCTCTATGACAGCACCCGACATCCGACTGGCCGCCCTCGATCTGGACGGCACCCTGCTGGACCGCGCCAGCAGGATCACCCCGCACACCATGGAAGCGCTCACCGCGGCCATCCGCCGGGGGGTGGTGGTTCTGCCCGCCACCGGGCGGGGGCTTTCTTCCCTGCCGCGGGTGGCGGCCGCCATCCCGGGGGTGCGGTACGCCCTCACCTCCAACGGCGCGGCGGTCTGGGACCTCGGACCCGACCCGATGGCCGCCGTCCGCAGCCGCTACGGCGAGCCGGGGCCCGAGCCGGTGGCCGAGCCGGTCTGCCTTTACCGGCACACCCTGCCGGCCGAAACGGCCCGGGCCGTCTACGCCCTGCTGGACCGGTACGAGGGCGAGCTGAACTACTTCGCCGACGGGCGGACCTTCA
Source organism: Candidatus Faecalibacterium intestinigallinarum (assembly GCA_019113345.1). GTDB lineage: Bacteria > Bacillota > Clostridia > Oscillospirales > Ruminococcaceae > Faecalibacterium > Faecalibacterium intestinigallinarum. The sequence continues at coordinate 5,931 of DXHQ01000080.1, read as the reverse complement.
AGACCCCCGCCGGCCTGGCCTGGACCAGGGCGCGGATGCAGCGGCTGCTGTCCACCGAGGCCAAGCAGGCCGACGACGGCCGCTTTACCATCCTGCCCGACCTGCACCCCTACTTTGAGGCCCACGCCGGCGGGATCGAAAAGTTCTGTATGTTCTTCGGCTCCCGGGAGCAGGCGGAAGAGGTTCTGCCCCTGCTGGCCGCCATCCCCGGGGTGGAGGCCACCCAGGGCTCCCCCGACAACGTCGAGGCCACCGCCGCCGGCGTCAACAAGGGGTCGGCCCTGCTGGCCCTGGCCGAACATCTGGGCATCCCGCAGCAGGCGGTGCTGGCCGTCGGCGACAGCGAGAACGACCGCAAAATGCTGGAGGCCGCCGGCGTCGCCGCCGTCATGGCCAACGGGATGCCCTCCATCCAATCTTTGGCTGATATCGTCTCCGAGCGGGACTGCAACCACGACGGCGTGGCCGAGTTGTTTGAACGGCTGGGCCTGACCGGCCTGTAACAGCCCCTCCCGAAGCGATTTTATGCAATGTATACAAGATATCCCTGCAAATCTTGTGCTTTGTGAGTATTACCAAATGGCCCGGCTTGGTTTATACTAGTAGCATACAACAGTGTGCCTGGACAAGCCATGCCCATGGCTGTGGTCATACTGCGCAAGCCAGTAAGAAAAGGAGAAATGCGTTATGTTTACGAATCCTGTCCTGGAGCGTGTGTACGAGATCGGCATTATCCCCGTCATCGCTTTCAACAGCGTGGAGGAGGCCCTGCCCCTGTGCAAGGCGCTGTCCGACGGCGGCCTGCCTGCCGCTGAGGTCACCTTCCGCACCGCCTGCGCCGAAGAGTGCATCCGGCTGATCCACAAGGAGATGCCCGATATGCTGCTGGGCGCCGGCACCGTCCTGACCAAGGACCAGGTCGACCGCGCCATCGATGCGGGCGCTTCCTTCATCGTGGCCCCCGGCTTTGACCCCAACGTCACCCAGTACGTCATCGACAAGGGCTGCCTGGCCATGCCCGGCACCGCCACCGCCGGCGAGATGCAGCAGGCCATGAACATGGGCTGCGAGGCCCTGAAGTTCTTCCCCGCCGAGGCCAACGGCGGCGTCGGGATGCTGAAGAACATCGGCGGCGCCCTCAAGACCGCCAAGTGGATGTGCACCGGCGGCGTCAACGCCAAGAACGTCAACGACTACCTGGGCTATGACCAGATCTTTGCCGTGGGCGGCACCTGGATGTGCAAGAGCGACGTGATCAAGGCCGGCGACTGGGCCAAGATCACCGCCATGTGCAAGGAGGCCGTCGACACCATGCTGGGCCTCAAGCTGGTCCACGTCGGCATCAACAGCGCCAACGAGGAGGAGGCTTCCGCCACTGCCAACGCCCTGGCCGCCCTGCTGAACATGAAGGTCGCCCCCGGCAACTCCAGCATCTTTGTCGGCAACAAGGAGTTCGAGATCATGAAGAAGCCCGGCCGCGGCACCCATGGCCACATCGCCATCGGCTGCAACAACGTCGACCGCGCCATCTACCACCTCAGCCGCCGCGGCGTCAAGTTCGACCTCGACTCCAAGAACGTCAAGAACGGCAAGACCATCGCCTGCTACATGGCGGACGAGATCGCCGGCTTTGCCATCCACCTGGTCAAGGTCTGATCCCCCCCTTTCTTTTGCAGCGGTATCCCGCCGCGGGCTTGCTGCGGCGGGGTATTTTGAACACGCTACCCACACAGAAAACAAACAGTGAAGGAGAACACTACAATGAAAGTCGTTACCTTTGGCGAACTGATGGTCCGTCTGCAGCCGTACAACTACGAGCGCTTTGTCCAGGCAAGCAACCTCGAGTTCACCTTCGGCGGCGGTGAAGCGAACGTCGCTGTCTCGCTGGCCAACTACGGCGTGGACGCCGCCTTCGTCACCAAGCTCCCCGCTCATGCCATCGGCCAGTGCGCCGTCAACAGCCTGCGCCGCTACGGCGTCGACACCAGCATGATCGTCCGCGGCGGCGACCGTGTGGGCATCTACTACAACGAAAAGGGCGCTTCCCAGCGCGGCTCGGTCTGCATCTATGACCGCGCCAACAGCGCCATCCAGCTGGCTCAGCCCTCCGACTTCGACTGGGAGAAGATCTTCGAGGGCGTCGACTGGTTCCACTTCACCGGCATCACCCCGGCTCTGGGCGAGAACGTCGTCGAGATCTGCCGTCAGGCCTGCAAGGCTGCCAAGGCCCACGGCGTCAAGATCAGCTGCGACCTGAACTACCGCGGCAAGCTGTGGACCCGTGAGCAGGCCCGCGCCGCCATGACCGATCTGTGCCAGTACGTCGACGTCTGCATCTCCAACGAGGAGGACGCCAAGGACGTCTTCGGCATCGAGGCCGAGGCCACCGATATCTACGGCGGCACCCTGAACCACGAGGGCTACAAGAGCGTTGCCAAGCAGCTGGCCGACAAGTTCAACTTCGAGAAGGTGGCCATCACCCTGCGCGAGAGCCACAGCGCTTCCGACAACGGCTGGAGCGCCATGCTGTACGACGCCGCTTCCAACGAGTACTGCTTCTCCAAGAAGTATGAGCTGCGCATCATCGACCGCGTCGGCGGCGGCGACAGCTTCGGCGGCGGCCTGATCTACGCCCTGCTGAACGGCAAGAGCACCCAGGATGCCGTCGAGTTCGCGGTGGCCGCTTCCGCTCTGAAGCACTCCATCGAGGGCGACTACAACATGGTCAGCGTCTCCGAGGTCGAGAAGCTGGCCGGCGGCGACGGCTCCGGCCGCATCCAGCGCTAAGCGCCGGCTGCACGGGGAGGCGTTATCGAATGGATATCCGTTATTCCTGCAACCAGAAGGACTTCAAGCGCTATACCACCGAGGAGATGCGGGATGAGATGCTCATCACCGGCCTGTACAAGGCCGACGAAGTGGTGGCCGTCTACAGCCACGTCGACCGGATGGTCACCCTGGGCTGTATGCCGGTGAACGAGGTGGTGCCCATCGACAAGGGCATCGACATCTGGGCCAACTTCGGCACCCACTATTTCCTCGAGCGCCGCGAGATCGGCATGTTCAACATCGGCAAGGATTCCACCGGCATCGTGGTCGCCGACGGCGTCAAGTATGAGCTGGGCTACAAGGACTGCCTGTACATCACCCAGGGCACCAAGGAGGTCACCTTTGCATCGGCTGACCCCGCCCACCCCGCCAAGTTCTACATGGTGTCGGCTCCGGCTCACTGTGCCTACGAGACCCGCCTGATCAAGATGGCGGACGCCAATCACCGGCCGCTGGGCAGCGTCGAGACCTGCAACAAGCGCACCATCAATCAGTTCATCCACCCCGACGTGCTCAAGACCTGCCAGCTGAGCATGGGCATGACCGAGCTGGAGCCCGGCTCCAACTGGAACACCATGCCCAGCCACACCCACGAGCGCCGGATGGAGATCTACACCTATTTCGAGCTGCCCGAGGGGCAGGTGGTCTTCCATATGTGCGGCGAGCCCACCCAGACCCGTCACATCGTGATGCACAACGAGGATGCCGTCATCAGCCCCTCCTGGAGCATCCACAGCGGCGTGGGCACCTCGAACTACACCTTTATCTGGGCCATGGGCGGCGAGAACATGGAGTTTGACGACATGGACAACATCGCCACCACCGACCTGCGGTAAAGCAAAATCAAATCACACTCCGGGATGACCGGGGTCACAAAGCCCCGCATCCGGTGCACGCCGGGTGCGGGGCCTTTTGTTAAGGTTTTATCTAGGATACATCGAAGGATACAACAGGAAAGGAAGGAGCAACCCCATGGAACTCTCTGCATTTGACCTGAGCGGCAAGGTCGCGCTCATCACCGGCGGCGCGCACGGCATCGGTTTCTCCATCGCCGAGGGGATGGCCCGCTGCGGCGCCACCATCTGCTTCAACTGCTCGTCGCAGTCCAGCTATGAAAAGGGCATGGCGGCCTACCAGGCCGCCGGCATCGAGGCCCACGGCTATGTGGCCGACGTCACCGACTGGGACGCCGTCAGCGCGATGGTGGACAAGATCGCCGCCGAGGTGGGCCCGGTGGACATCCTGGTCAACAACGCCGGCATCATCCAGCGCAAGCCGATGCTGGAGACCAGCAGCGAGGACTTCGAGCGTGTCATCAAGGTCCACGTGGTGGGCGCCTTCAACTGCTCCAAGGCGGTGCTGCCCGCCATGATCGAAAAGCGGGCGGGCAAGATCATCAACATCTGCTCCATGATGAGCGAGCTGGGCCGCGAAACCGTCTCGGGCTACGCGGCGGCCAAGGGCGGCCTCAAGATGCTGACCAAGAACATCGCCTCCGAGTTCGGCCAGTACAACATCCAGTGCAACGGCATGGGCCCCGGCTACATCGCCACCCCGCAGACCGCGCCCCTGCGCGAGCGCCAGCCTGACGGCAGCCGCAGCCCCTTCGACGCCTTTATCATCTCCAAGACCCCGGCCGGCCGCTGGGGCGAAGCCGAGGACATGGTGGGCCCCTGCGTCTTCCTGGCCTCCCACGCCTCCGACTTCGTCAACGGGCAGATCCTCTACGCCGACGGCGGCATCCTGGCCTACCTGGGCCACCAGCCGGCCTAAACGGCTTTCTGCCGCTTTTTGAAAAAAGCGGCGCAAAAACTTTTCAATCTTCCCCTGCACTTTCCGTGCAGGGGATTATTCTTGCATTTCGTGTCTGTTTGTATTGACAACACACACAAAAGTATATATAATAATTACAGAAAGCCGTAATGTATAAGTTTTTCTATCCATATCATCTGCGCCGGCCACATCCCGGCTGCCCGTAAGGAGGTGCACACCATGGCCACCGTATCTGCCAGAATTGATGACGACCTGAAAGTACGCGCCGATTCCGTTGCCGAAAGCATCGGCATTTCGCTGAGTTCTGCCATTGGTATTTTCCTCAAGCGCTTTGTCGCCGAACAGGGCTTCCCTTTTGAGGTGAAGGCCGTCCACTATAACGTCCACTCCATGACAGACAGCGACCTCACCGAGCTTGCCAAATTGGGCGTCCGGGAGGGAAACAGTGTACCTGTTCTGCCTCCCTCTCTCTATATCGACCCGCAAACAGGTGTTCCCAAAATGACAAAATAACAAGGAAAGGACAGATGATATGGCAGCTCCTCAGCTTCTGGTATTTGCCGGTCCCAACGGCTCCGGTAAATCCAGTATCACGCAAACGATTCCTGTCACCGGCGTTTATATCAACGCCGACAAAATCCAGGAAGAATTGCGTTGCGACGCTTTGACTGCTGCGCAGAGCGCAGCCGCCGCACGAAACTACTGCATTCAGCAGCGGATGAGCTTTACCATGGAAACCGTTCTGTCCTCCCCTTTCAGCTTTGACGTCATTCAAAGCGCCTTCCGAGTTGGATACGAAATCACACTGATTTACGTCCTCACCAACGACCCACACATCAATGCAGCCCGCGTCGCATCCCGCATTGCTGCGGGCGGAAACTTTGTAGCGGAAGAAAAAATTATTCCTCGCTATTGGAAATCGCTTGCCCTTCTGCCGCAGGTCATTCCTTTATGCCAGCGCGTGCTTATTTTTGACAACAGCGCCGAACGAAATGAAGGCGGGCCTGATCTGATTGTTTCCATTCGCAATGACCAAACCGCCATCTTCCCCAATGCTTTCTGGTCCGAAGAAAGCATACGGTCGCTTTTGGCTGGTACTTATCATCCCCCTGAAACGTAACAAACAGAAATCGCCCGCTGCGTGGAAACACGCGGCGGGCGATTTTATGCTGTCAGAATTGCAAGGTCCTCTCAGACCTTGTCGATCGTGATGCTCCAGGTGCTGGTCATGGCCTCGTCGGGTTCGAGCACTTCGTGCTTGCCCTCCTCGTTGACGCTGTTGGCCCAGCCGTTCCAGGGCTCCATGCAGACGAAACTCTCGGCGTCCTG
>DXHQ01000079.1 GCA_019113345.1 Candidatus Faecalibacterium intestinigallinarum | reverse complement strand
GCAAGGAAAGGGAGTATCACAACCATGAAAGCATTTATGGATAAGGACTTCATGCTTCAGTCGCCCACCGCCCAGCACCTGTATCATACATACGCAGCCGATATGCCCATCTGCGACTATCACTGCCACATTTCCCCCCGGGAAATTTATGAGAACCGCAAGTTTGAGAACATCACCCAGGTTTGGCTGGGCGGCCGGCAGCCCGACGGCAGCCTGGCCGGCGACCACTACAAGTGGCGCGTGATGCGTTCTAACGGCGTGCCCGAGGAGTACATTACCGGTTCCAAGTCGGACCGTGAGCGCTTCCAGAAGTTTGCCGAGGCCCTGCCCATGGCCATCGGCAACCCCATGTATCACTGGACCAACCTGGAGCTGCGGAAATACTTCGGCTATGAGGGCGTCCTGAACGGCGACACCGCCGAGGAAGTCTGGAACCTGTGCAACGAGAAGCTGCAGAACGATCCCAAGCTGACCGTCCGGGGCCTGATCGAGCAGTCCAACGTAGCCTTCATCGGCACCACCGACGATCCCATCGACAGCCTGGAGTGGCACGAGAAGATCAAGAACGATCCCGCCATCAAGTTCACCGTGGCTCCCTCCTTCCGTCCCGACAAGGCCGTCAACATCAACAAGCCCGGCTTTGTGGAGTACATGGGCAAGCTGGCTGCCAGCGTCGGCAAGGAGAAGCTGGCCTGCATCCACTGCGTCATGGACGCTCTGACCGAGCGGCTGGAGTTCTTTGTCAAGCTGGGCTGCCGCGCAGCGGACCACGGCCTGGACTATGTGCCCTACCGTGAGGCCACCATCGACGAAGTCGACGCCATCTACAAGAAGGCGATGGCCGGCGAAGCCGTCACCACCGAGGAAGCCGAGAAGTACCAGACCTTCATCCTGATCCACCTGGGCAAGCTGTACCACAAGCACGGCGTGGCCATGCAGCTGCACTACTCCTGCCTGCGCGGCGTCAACCGCAAGATGAACGCTCTGCTGGGCCCCGACACCGGCTTTGACATGATCAACCAGAACACCTGCGGCGGCGCCATCGCCTCCCTGCTGAGCGCGCTGAACGACACCGACGAGTGCCCCAAGACCATCATCTACAGCCTGAACCCCATCGACAACGAGCAGATCGGCACCATCTGCGGCTGCTTCCAGACCGACGAGGTGCCCGGCAAGATCCAGGCCGGCAGCGCCTGGTGGTTCTGCGACCAGAAGATCGGCATGGAGAACCAGATGAAGTCCCTGGCCAACCTCGGCCTGCTGGGCAACTTCATCGGCATGCTGACCGACAGCCGCAGCTTCCTGAGCTACACCCGGCACGACTACTTCCGCCGCATCATGTGCAACATCATCGGCCAGTGGGTCGAGGACGGCGAGTATCCCAACGACGAGAAGGCTCTGGAGAAGATCGTCCGCGGCATCTGCTTCGACAACGCAAAGCGGTACTTCAACCTGTAAGCTGCGCCCCCTTCTGTCCTGTCCGTCAGGCAGGGCAGGCTGCGCGGTAAAGTGAAGCATCATCGGCCCCTGTCCGCAAGGACGGGGGTCTTTTGTGTTGACATCCGATGGCCCTTGTGGTTAGATTGGGCCATAAGGAGGGAATGTTATGCTCAAAGAACCCGTTATTCTGGAGGTGGCAAAGGACACCTATCTTTTCAACCTGATGGGGATGCAGTCCCCCGCCCTGATCGTCGGCGCGGAGCGGGCCATGCTGATCGACACAGGGTTGGGCAATGTAGATATGACAGAGCAGGTCCGCCGGGTCACGGATAAGCCCATTATGCTGGTCCTGAGCCATGCCCACAGCGACCACATGGGCGGCATCGGACAGTTTGAGGACATCTATCTGCACCCGGCAGACATCCCCCGCGCAAAGGCTTTTGCCGCCTCTCATCTGGTCGATGAGGCGGAGCCGCCCCTCCCGCAGCAGGCTTTCGTCGCCAACTGCAAAGCGCAGTTTGACACAAACCCGGACAACCTTTTTGTCATCCCCGGCGGCGTCCTACCGGACCGATACGCCGTCCACCGATTTCACCCGCTGAAGCCCGACCAGGTGATCGACCTCGGCGGGCGTCAGGTGCAGATTCTGGAAGAACGGGGCCACACCGCCGGCGAGATTGCCGTGCTGGACTTCCAGTCCCGCATCCTGTTTGCCGGCGACGGCCTTTCGTCCCGGTTCAGCGTCACCGCTGCCGATATCCGCACCGTTTACGGCGACCTGCTCCATATCCGGGCCTACGCATCCGCATTCGACCGCATCTACCACGGGCATTTCGGCGCTCTGAAGCCGGCCCAGCTCTGTTCCGATTCCATCGCCCTCCTGGACGCCGTCCTGAAGATCCTGTCCGATGCTCTGGACGGCACCGACCCCGGGCAGCCTGCCGGCTCCGAGGACCTCCGCACCCGCTCCTACGGCGGGGTGCAGCTCTACTGGCACCCGGCTAAGTCGCCTTCAGCTTGAGGCGAAAGCGCCCATTTGACAGTAAATTCATCGACAAATCTGTTGTCCTTTTCCCTGTCCTATGCTATACTATAGGTAGAAGGGAGCGATTTGTATGGCATCTGTCATCAGTGCAATCAAGAACACCGTCCCCATTTCGCTGTTCAACCGGGGACAGGCGGGCAAAATCTTTGAAGAAGTCCGCAAAAGCGGCGCAAAGGTGGTCATGAAGAACAACGTCGCCGAGTGCGTCCTGCTCTCGCCGGAGGAATACGTCCGGCTGATGGACGCGGTGAACGACGCCAAACTGGAAGCCCTCGCCGCCAAACGGCTGGCCCATTACGACCCCAAGACGCTGGTTTCCTGGAATGAGATGATGGGCGAACTGGGCCTTTCCGAGGACGATTTGGCCGGTTGGGAGGACGTGGAGATTGAATGAACTGGACGGTTGAATTCCTGCCGGAGGCAAGGAAAGATATCAAATCATTGGACAAAAGCCAATGGGTTCTGATTCAGAAAGCCCTCAAAAAAGTAAGTCAAAACCCGCTGCCGGTCACGGAAGGCGGCTATGGCAAGCCGCTGAGCGGCAGCCTGGCGGGCTGCTATAAAATCAAGCTGCGAACCGCCGGGCTGCGGACCGTCTACAAACTCCAGCGCACCGAAACATCCATGCTGGTCATTGTCGTTGGCGTACGCGCCGACGAAGAGGTCTATGAACTGGCCGAAAAGCGCGTCCAAAAATACCGTCTGGACCGCTGAACATAAAAACGCCTGCCGCGTGGGGAACACGTGACAGGCGCTTTTGCTTGGTCGATTCAATTTTTCCCGCGGGGGATACCGCGGAGGGGCGGGCGGGTTTTAGTCGTTGTTGCTGCGGCCGCCCATGCCCAGCAGGCGCAGGACGAACAGGAAGATGTTGATGAAGTCCAGGTACAGCGTCAGTGCGCCGTAGACGCTGGCCTTTTCGGCCAGGGCGCTGTCCATCGAGTAGTAGGCGTACATCTGGTGCAGCTTCTGGGTGTCGTAGGCGGTCAGCAGCATAAAGACCACCAGGCCAATACCGCAGTAGAGCAGCACCGAGCCGATGCCAAAGCCGAACAGGGAGCCCACCAGGCCGGTGACCATCATGGCGATCAGGCCCATCATCAGTTTGGGGCCCCAGCTGGTCAGGTCGCGGTTGGTGGTGTGGCCGTAGAAAGCCATCAGCCCGAAGTAGACCGCCGTGCTCAGGAAGGCCATCACCAAAGTGCCCACCGAGAACAGCAGGAAGTAATAGCTCAGCACCATGCCGTTGAGGGCCGAGTAGGCCAGAAAGACGCCCCGCGCCGTCCCGACCGACATCTGCTGGATGCGGGCGCTGAGGAAAAAGACCAGGCCCAGCTCGGCGATGGTCAGCAGCAGGTAGAGGGAATTGACCAGGTAGAACAGCGGCGTGGCCGCGGTCAGCAGGGCCACGGCAAAGGTCACGGCAAGGCCGCCGGCCATCCAGCGGTAGGTCCGGGCCATATAATCGGCTGCGGACATCGTCGCTTCGGTGTAGCCGCGGTCGTAATCGTTGTTGTAGTAGTTCATAATGACACTCCTTTTTCTGCAGGCGGGGGCTACGGCCTATTGCCCCGCTCTGATGGTTTTAGTATACTATAGAGAAATGAACGATTCATGAAAAGGCTGTGACTGTTTTGTCGTTTGGAGTGTATTTTCATATCCCGTACTGCTTTTCGCGGTGCCGGTACTGCGATTTCTACGCCGCCGGGGCCGCCCGCGCCGTGCCGGACACCTTTGTCGACGCCCTGCTGCGGGCCCTCGAAGGCTTTGCCGGCCGTCTGCCCGGCCCGCCCGACACCGTCTATTTCGGCGGGGGCACCCCCAGCCTGCTGACGCCGGCGCAGGTCGGGCGGCTGCTGGCCGCCGCCGCGCCCCGCCCCGGGGCCGAGGTGACCCTCGAGGCCAACCCCGAGACCGTCACCCTCGAGCGGCTGGCCGGCTACCGGGCCGCCGGGGTCAACCGGCTGTCCATCGGGGTGCAGTCGGCGCGGGATGAGCAGCTGCGCACCCTCGGCCGGCCCCACACCGCCCGCGAGGCAGCCGCCGCCTTTGCGATGGCCCGGCAGGCCGGCTTCGCCAATCTCAGCGGAGACATCATGCTGGCCCTGCCCCACTACAGCCGGGCGGAGTTTGACGAGACCCTCGCCCTCATTGAGGCGGGCGGGGCGGCCCACATCTCGGCCTATCTGCTCAAGATCGAGCCGGGGTCGGCCTTTGGCCGGCGTCCGCCCGACGGTCTGCCCGACCCGGACCAGGCCGCCGGGTTCTATCTCTATGCCGTCGAGCGGCTGGCCGCCGCCGGCTACCGGCAGTACGAGATTTCCAGCTTTGCAAAGCCCGGCTTTGAGGGCCGGCACAACCGCATCTACTGGGACTGCGGGGATTACCTCGGCATCGGCCCGGCGGCCCACAGCTGCCTGAGCGCCAGGCGGTTCTACTACCCCGCCGACACCGCCGCCTTTCTTGCCGGGGCGGCGCAGCCGGTGCCCGACGGGGACTGCGGCGCCGAGGACTACCTGATTTTGCAGCTGCGGCTTTCCAGCGGGCTGGACCTTGCCGCCTACCGCCGGCGGGGCGGACCCGCGTTCACCGCCCGGCAGCGGGCCTTCCTCGCCCACTGCCAGCAGGCGGGCTACCTGACCCTGACTCCCGACCGGCTGACCCTGACCCCGGCCGGGATGATCGTCCAGAATGCGATTCTGGAAGAGCTGATTTGACGTAAAAATGGCTATAGGCCCGCAGCCTATAGCCATTTTTATGTGCTTATCCTGAAATCTTACTGGCGAACAATCTCAATTCGAGAACAATCTACGCCGGTCAAGTCGCTGATAATATCCTTTGCATCCTCCTCAAATTCCATTTCCCCATCCGGGTCAGGGAATTCCCGGTCTGCAAGTGCGTTATAAATCTGCGTTTCCGCCTTGTCGTTGTACTCTGAAGGCGCGTCTACTTCAACGCTTGTGCAGCGCACAACGCCCTCCACCTCCGGCATATCTTCCTCAAATATCGCCGTGATGTGCTCAATTTCGTACTTCTCATCCCCCACGATGATCTTGCCGTTCTCAAATGTCACAGATTCCATCATACAAGCTCCTTTCTGAAATCAGTCACAACTAACCATTGGTGTCGACAATGCGAGGGCCGGCTTACGCCGACCCCCGCAGAGGGACCCTATCTTTCGTGACGCAAAAGTTCTTTTGTTTTGGTGCGATCAACAACAGAAGGAATTATGGTGAGTAATTCCTTTTTGTCGCCACATAAAAAGGGTGGAGCTTTGGACCAACTGGCTTTGATGCTTGTCAGTCCCTTATATCAATTCCGGTATGGTGCGGCCGGAACTGTTATAAGTAAAATTAGTAGGTAATGGAGCGGACAATGTCAACAGCGATGAAGTTGACGCCGATGCCGTGCATAGCATCGAAGTAGTAGGGAGCCACAGCAACAGAAGCGGTGTACTCATAGTTGTAAGTATCGCCCTTGTCGTCGATGTGATCGTAAGCGGTGTTCAGGCCCTTAACGCCCTCAATGATCTCGTCAGCAATCTCGTCGATAGCATTCTCAACTTTCACACCGCGGTCAACGACGAACAGCAGGGTGGTGTTGATGCCATTGCGTTTGTAATCAGCCAGGCAGCCCCAACCACAAGCGTTGTCAGCAATCTCGGGGCTCAGGTGACGGACAGTCTCACTAGCAGAAGGCAGCTGGGTAACCTCAGGATCCATGGCATCACGCAGCTTGTTGTTGACAGTGCCCATAGCCAGGTTAGTGCCACCCCAGTTGTTGCCAGTGGTGAAAATATAACGCACACGGCCATCGTTCAGAGTGTCGAGGAACTCGTCAGTAACCGCATTGTTGCCAACGTAGCCAACAACGGTCTCCAGAGAGCTCTGCAGCTTAGAGCTGTCACCAGCCTTGAGCTTCAGGACACTCTCGTCCTCCAGGTCTTCCTGCAGCAGAGCAGCGTAGTTGGTGGTGCTGGGCTCCTCGGGCTGATTGGGCTGCTCGGGCTCATTGCTGGTGGTAGCGCAGCCAGCCAGCATGGAAACGGCCATGATGCCAGCGAAAGCCAGGGAAGCAATCTTCTTGAGTTTCATAGTGAATTTTTCCTCCTTATGGTGTATAAAAGATAGAGACCCAAAACAGGCTGAAAGGAAGGTCCTTTCCTTTCAAAGGCATTATAGCATACCCCCCCCGGTGTCAAGGCCCGATTTATTATTTTTTCGTTTTTGCTTTCTTTTCTTTATCCCGGCCGGACAGCGTCGTTGCATACTTATTTTGTATATGCTTATTTTATGTATATTTATTCTTCCCTTCTCTCTTTGCCTCACCGCCAAGTCCGCCCTGATTGACGCAGGTAACTTGGCTCCCCCTGCGGGGGCACGAACAGCGACCGCATCCTGCGGACGAAACAGGGAGCTGTGAGTGGCGCAGCGCTCCGATTTTTGCAAAGGCATTCATGCCTGCGGCAAAAACGGCTAAGCGCAAGAGGAGCTGTCACAGGGGGGCGCAAGCTCCCTGTGACTGAGAGGGCTGCAAAAAGAAAAGCGCCCGCTTTCGCGGACGCTCTCATCCGGCCTTTCAGCCGGTTTTTGCGTTTGTATAATTTTTCCAGAAAAGAAAATGTCACAGCCGTTCCATCCACCCCGTCAGCTCTGCGTAAAACTTCCCCACATGCGCGCCGTCCAGCAGGCGGTGGTTCAATTCCAGGCTGAGATGGAGGATGGTGCGCTCCCCTTCCTCCTGCCAGCGGCCCCAGGTCACCCGGGGGATGGAGTCGGCGGGGTCGGCGTCCCGCTCGTTGGTGACGGCGGTCAGGGGGAACCACGGCAGACAGGAAAAGTAGACCAGTTCGTCCTCCGCCCAGGAGCCGTGGGTGATAAAGGCGGTCTGCGCCGCCGATTTCTCTTTGGCCCGCCGGCAGAAGTCGGCAAGGTCCTCCCCCGCCTCCAGCGTCACGATGTGGAACTGCTCGCTGCCGGGGTGCAGGTCGGTGAAGCTCGGCACCAGCCGCTTTACCCGGACGATCTGCCCGCCCCGGTCTTTGTAGTGGAAGGCGTCCACCCGCTCCATCGCCTTGGTCACCCCGTAGACCATGGCCGGGTAGAAGGACGCGCCCTCCCGCCTGCACCACCCCCGCAGCCGCGTCACATCCACC
>DXHQ01000078.1 GCA_019113345.1 Candidatus Faecalibacterium intestinigallinarum | reverse complement strand
CGCAGGTCGTCGTCGTCCATGCAGGGCAGGTCGTCGTGGATGAGGGAGTAGCAGTGCAGCATCTCGACGGCGGCGGCGAACTGTTCGGCCGCCGCGCCGTCGCCCCCCAGCATCTCGCAGACGCTGAGGACCAGCACCGCCCGCACCCGCTTGCCGCCGCCCATCAGGCTGTAGCGGGCCGCCTGACAGACCTGTGATTCGGCCGGCAGATAGCGCCGGCAGGCTTCTTCCAGCGCCCGTCTGGCCCGGGCCAGATAAACGTCGTATTGCTCCTGGTACGTCATGCCTGTTCCTCCGCATCCGTCTGGTCTGGTTGTGCCTGGGCTTTCGGGGCGGCCAGCCGCCCGTCGATCTCCTCGATCTGCAGGGAGACTTTGTCCAGCGTCCGGCTGCAGTACTCCACAAGGCCGGCCGCCTCGGCGTACAGCTTGACCGATTCGGCCAGGGTGGTCTCCTCGCTCTGCATCTTGGTCAGGATGTCCTCCAGGCGGGTCATCCCTTCTTCAAATGTCTTGGGTGCTTTCATCGGTCTCCTCCACTGCTGTGACCAGGCACTCGGCCCGGCGGTGCGCGGCGATCAGGCGGATGGTCTGCCCTGCCGCCAGCTGGCCGGCCTGCCGGACCGTCCCGTCGGGGCCCGCCACCATGGCGTAGCCCCGGGCCAGCACCTGGTAGGGGTTGAGGGTGGCCGTCAGAGCCGCCGCATGGGCAAACTGACGGTTCTTTTCCTTCCAGCAGGCCCGGCTGCCCGCCCGCAGCGCCGCGCGGCAGGCCGCAAGCTGCGCCTCGCCCGCCCGCACCTGCCGCCAGGGCAGGCCGGCGACCAGCGCCTCCGCACAGCCTTTGCAGTTATTATAGCATATTTCCCGCCGTTTTTGCATATTTTGCTGCATATTTTCTCTCAGTTCCCACAACTGCCGGCGCAGCGCCGCCCGGTCGGGGACGGCCAGCTCGGCCGCGGCCGAGGGGGTGGGGGCCCGGCAGTCGGCCACAAAGTCCAAAATGGTGTAGTCGATCTCGTGCCCGATGGCGCTGATGAGGGGCGTCCTGCAGCGGTAGGCCGCCCGGGCGATGCACTCGGCGTTGAAGACCCACAGGTCCTCCCGGCTGCCGCCGCCCCGGGCCACGATGATCTCGTCCACCCCGCGGCGGTCCAGCAGGGCGATGGCGTCGGCCACCTCCTGCGCCGCCTCAAACCCCTGCACGCTGACCGGGCAAAGCAGCAGCTTCACCGCCGGCCACCGCCGGCCGATGACGTTCTTGATGTCCTGCAGCGCCGCGCCGGTCCGGCTGGTGACCAGCCCGATCCGCTCGGGGTAGGCCGGCAGCGGCTTTTTGTGCTCGGGCGCAAACAGGCCCTCGGCCTGCAGCTGCGCTTTCAGCTGTTCGAGGGCCAGCTGCGCCTCCCCGATGCCGTCCGGGAACATGGCGTTGACATAGACCTGAAAGGCGCCGCCCGCCTCGTAGAGGGTGGCCCGGCAGCGGACCACCACCCGCATCCCCTCCTCGGGCCGGAAGGCCAGCCGCTGCGCGTCCGAGCGGAACATCACCGCCTTGACGCTGGACTGGCTGTCCCGCAGGGTGAAATAGCAGTGGCCGCTCTTGGCGTTGCGGACAAAGTTTGCCACCTCGCCCCGCAGGGCCAGGTCATAGAGCAGGTCGTTGCCGTCCAGAAGGGCTTTGACATAGCGGTTGAGGGCGGTGACGGTGATCACTTCAGCCATAGCCCCGCCTCCCTTGCCGCCAGGATGGAGACGCCGATGGCGTTGTCGCTGGCGTACTGCGCCGGCACGAACTGCACCGCCGGCAGCCGCCGCTGGACCCAGTCCCGGATGATCCCGCTGCTCATCACCCCGCCGGCGCAGACCACCGGCAGGCCGGGGCGCTGCGCAAGGGCCGCTCTGGTCATCCGGACCACCGTGTCGGCCACGCAGAGCAGGCAGTATTTGCAGACGTAGGCCGGGCTTTTGCCGGCCGCCAGCAGGGCGGCGCACTGGTTTTCCAGCCCTGAAAGGCTGCACGCCGTCCCCTTCACGCTGGATTTGGGCCGGATCTCTTCGGCGCATTCGGCCGCGAGGCGGGAGACTTCGGCCCCCGCCGGGAAGGCAAAGCCCAGCTTGACCCCCAGCCGGTCGACGGCCTGCCCGGCATACAGGTCGCTGCTGGTGCCCAGCAGCTCGATGCGGCGGACCTGGTCGCAGAGCAGCAGGTCGGTGGTGCCCCCCGAGATGTGGAAGAGCAGCACTTTTTCCCGGAAGAGCCTTTCGCCCCCGGCGGCAAAGAGGGCCGCGGCGGCGTGCCCCTGCTGGTGGGTGGTGCGCACCAGCGGCGTCCCCCGTCCCAGGGCAAAGGCCTGCCCCGCGCTGACCCCCGCCAGAAAGCAGGGCATATAGCTGCCCTCGGCTGGGCGGGGCTTTTCGCTCACCCCCACCGCGGCAATTTGGGTCAGGTCGCATTCGGCCGCCAGCTCGGCCAGCATCCCGGGCAGCGCGGCGGTGTGGTGAAAGAGCGCGTCGCTCTGACGCAGGCCCAGCTGCCCCTCCTTCACCGGCAAAAAGCGCTTTTTTGCGCAAACAACCTCCCCGGCCGTGTCGAAAACAGCCAGAGAGGTCGCATAGTTGCTGGTATCGATGCCCAGTGTATAGCTCACAGTTGTGCAGGCTCCTCCTGCGCGCCGTCCTCCTCGGAGGCGGTCAGGCCCGATTCCCGGGCGACGCTGCCCAGCAGGCCGTTGACAAACTGATAGTCCTCGTCCGCGCCGTACTTCTTGGCCAGCTCGACCGCCTCGTTGATGGCGACGCCGGGCTTGTGCTCGGCGCCGTACAGCATCTCGGCGATGGCCAGCCGCAGCACCGTGATGGAGACGCGGGAGAGCCGCTCCATGGTCCACCCGCGCAGATGGCTCCGGATCAGGTCGTCCACCTCGGCCGAGTGGTCATAGTAAGTCCGCAGCAGGCAGGCGCCAAAATCGTCCACCGGATGCTCCTCGTCCTGTTCGCGGTTGGCGGCCAGCGCCTCTTCAAGGGGCAGTTCGCCGAAAGTCTGGGAAAAGGCCAGCAGGAACGCATGTTCGCGGGCCTGGCGGCGAGGCATCTGATTCTCCATAGTATTCCTCTCACAACATCAAAGTCCTCTCTGCCAGCGCGCCGGCAGAGAGGCTGGGGTTTGCTTGTTCGGTCATTCGGCCGCGGCGGACTCCTCGGCGGCAAGGCCGGCAACGATCAGGTTGACCCGGCTGACGGTGACCCGCGTCATGTTCTGGACGGCGTTCTTGACGTTTTTCTGCACCTTTTCGGCCATGACCGGCACGCAGGTGCCGAAACGAACGATCAGGTTCAGGGTGATGTCCGCGGTGCCCTCCCGCATTTCGACCGTGACCGGCGGCTGAATGTTGACGATCTCCAGCAGCTCCTTGGCTTTTTTGCTCTGCTGCCTGCCGCAGGAAACGTCGGCCACCCCGTCGATCTCCAGCGCGGCGCAGCGCGCGATCTTGGCGATGACGTCGGTCGAGATCTGAAGGCTGCCGCCCATAAGGTCCATATTCTGCATATCCATTCTACGGTCCTCCGTTCATTCCGGCATGGTGGATGCCGTTGCTTTCTGTCTGCGCCGGCGGGGGCTGCCGCCGGGCGAATCGCTTCTTATGCAGATATTATACCATTGTTTTTATTTTTATACAACACTTTCTTATTTGACCTCCACCACCGTAATGTTCTGGGCCGTCACGCTGCTTTTGCTCATGACGATATCCCGGATCTGGGCCACCTGCGCCGCGGTCAGCGCCCCGCCCGAGGTCATCACGGTCAAGTCGGCCCGCCCCTGCTGCAAAAAGCAGAGGCAGTCGGCAAAGCCCTTGGCCTTGATCAGGGTCTCGATCTCGTTTTCGGCGTTGATGTCCTCGAGGTTCGCGGTCATCTGGGCAGTGTACTCGGCCTTTTCCCTCTCGGAGAGGGAGGCGTCCTTGAGGGTCTTGCGGATGGTGTCCAGCGCCTCGTCGTGGGCTTTCTCCCGGTTGAGGCGGGCCTCGTCGAAGAACTGGCTGCCGGTGTCGTTGACGACGCTGACCAGCTGCGCTTCGCCGTAGTTTTTGCCCGCAGCCGAGGCGGCTTCCGCCTCGGTCAGCAGCGCGTCGGTCACCCCGCCCGAAGACCCGGACGCATCGGGTTCGCCGCCGTCCGGGACAGACGCCGCAGCCGTCTCCACCGCGAGGGTGTCCAGATCGGTGCGGGCGTACTGCCAGTTCAAATAGCAGGCCACCGCCAGGGCGGCAGCCAGGGTCACGGCGGTGGCGCGGCGGGTGTTTTTGGCGATGTTTCTCATAAGTCGGTTCCTCCCTCGGGCTTGGTATAGCAATGTATCAACGGCGGCGCTGCTCTACGCAGATCCGGTTGGCCGGCACATCCAGCAGCGCCGAGACCAGGGCCGTGATCCGCGCTTCGACCTCCACCTGCCCGCCCCCGTCGCAGACAACGGCCACCCCGCGGACGGCGGGCAGGCAGGTCGTCTCCTCCAGAGCGGTGCCGTCCTCCAGCAGGACGTGGGTCTGCCGGCTCTGCTCCGCCCCGGTCTGGATGTCGGTCGCATAGACCCGCTCCTCTCCGTTTTCCAGTGTGATCATGACGGCCGTCTCCCCCGCCCCCTCCATCTGGCCGATCAGACGGGCCAGCCGTTCTTCCAGTGCGGCCTGATAGTCCGCAGCCGTCTGGGCGGGGGCTGCGCCGGCGCCTGTTCCGCCGCCCGGCGCGGGCCAGAGCTCGCTGCACACGATCAGCGCCATGGCCGCCGCCCCCAGCAGCACGGCCAGCGAGGCGGCGCGGGGCTTTGTTCCGCCCTTTCCCTCCTTGCACCAGGCGGCGAAATATTCCCGCAGCGGCAAGATTCACCCTCCTTCCTCTTCTGTCCAGACGATGGCCTCCGGCCCGGCGCCGAGGGCCTCACAGAGCAGCTGTTCGGCCGCAGTCCGCTGCGCCGGACCGGCGCCGGCCGGCAGCCGGATCTCCACCCGGGCGGCATAGACTCCCTCGTCCGACTCGGCCAGGGTCACGGTCAGCTTTGCCGCAAGGCCGGCGGCCAATTCGATCTGCTCTTCCAGCGTTTCGGCAAGGTCCCGTTCGGCCTGCCGCAGGATGGCGCTTTCGGCGGTGCCGAACTGCTCCGCCTCGACGACGGGCAGAGCCAGCCCGGCCGCGCCGTCCCGGATGCCGGGCAGGGCATGAAAAAGGGTTACTAGAATATATAGCCCCGCCGCGGCCTTTATGCACTGCCGGCCCCGGACGTCTCCCAGCAGCTGCCCGACCAGCTCGGCGCAGATGCAGGCGGTGCAGAAAATCGCGGCCGCCGTTTTGAGCTGCTGCACCCTAACCGCCTCCCATCGCAAACAAAAGGGCTGTGCCCAGCACGGCGATCCCAAAGACCAGCGCCGTCGCCGCCGCCAGCGCCTGCACCGCCTGCCGCAGGCAGCCGAAGAGGGCCGCGCATCGGCCGATGCCGGCGGCCGAACAGAGCAGCTCGCACCCCAGCAGCAGCGCCGTGTGGACCATCAAGATCATGTACAGGGGCAAAAACTCGGCCGCCAGAAAGGCGATGGCCGCAAAGCCCAGCCCGCTTTTCACAAGCTGCATCCCGCTCAGAACGGTGCCGGCGGCGGCGCTGAGGCTCTGCCCGATGATGGGCACGGTACCGGTCAGCAGCTGCCCCAGCTGCCGGCTGGTACGGTCCAGCTGCACGGTAAAGACCCGCTGCAGCCCCAGCAGCGCCGCAAAGGCCCGTCCGGCCCAGCTCAGCCCCCGGCAGAGCAGCCGGCCCGCCCCGCGGCAGGCGGCGGCAAGCGGCGCCTCGGTGCTGATGCAGCAGCCCATACTGAGGGCCAGGTAGCAGTGGAAGAGCGGCGGCACCCAGCTGCCCAGCAGCTGGGCCAGCAGGCACAGCCCCCCAAGGAAGAGCCCTCCGGCGGCAGCGCCGGCCGAGGGTTCCCCGCCGGCGATCAGCACCCCCTCGTAGACCGGGACAAAACCCAGCAGAAAGAGCCGCCACTGCTCCAGCCTGCCGCAGACCGTTTCGGCTAGATCTGCCAGCGAGGTCCAGCAGAGCAGGGCGCTGCCTCCCGCCGCGGCCAGGTCCAGCAGGGCGGCCCTGCCCTCCCCCACAAAAAAGGAGACCAGCACCACCAGCAAAAGGAAGAGCAGCAGCTGGGCATACCCCGCCACCGACTCCCGCATGGTCCCGGCCAGATCTCCCGGCAGCAGGGCCCGCACCGTCCCCAGCGGGTCGGAGACAAAGTCCTCGAGGGAAGCGGGCGCGCCGTCGAGGTAGGGCTGCCAGCGCTCCTGCCCCGGCAGGGCCTGTCCGGCCTCCCCCAGGGCGAGGGCGGCGGGCGCAGCCAGCGCCGGCCAGAGCGCCGCCGCGCAGCCAGCAAGGACGCGCTTCAACCGGTCAGTTCCCATATCATTCCGCACACCTCCTCCAGCAGGGGCCACAGGGCGGCCAGGGTCAGCACACGGCCGGCAAAGCCGGCGCACCAGGCCACGGCTTCGGCCTCGGCCTCCTTGCAGACGGCGCAGGCGTAATCAGTCAGCAGCAGCACCCCCGCGCAGCGCAGAAGGCTGGCAAAGGCCACCCCGTCCACCCGGGCGGCCAGCGCCGTCAGCCCGGCAAGCATCCCCTGCAGGACGCCGGCCAGCCGGACCAGGATGGCCAGCCCCGCCGCCAGCGACAGCAGCAGGGCAAAGGCCGGGTTCGATTTGCGCAAAAGCCCGACCAGCAGCGCCGCCGCGGCCGCCAGCCCCAACGTGGGCAGCAGGCTGTCCAGCATGGCGGCCTAGAGGGCGAACAGGGCCTTGATGGTCACAAACAGGTCGCTGATCTGCTGCACCAGCATGGACAGGACCACCACCAGCCCGGCCAGCGTGGTCATCATGGCCTGATCCTCCCGGCCCGAGCGGATCAGCAGCTGGTTCAGCACCGCCACGATGATCCCGATGGCCGCGATCTTGAACACGAGATCGATTTCCAAAGCCCTGTCATCTCCTTTGTTTTTATAAGATCAGCAGCCCCAGCACCGCCCCCGCCGCCAGCCCCAGCCGCCGGTCGAGGGAGGCCGAGCGGGCCTCTTCCTCCCGCGCCCCGGCGAGAAAGGTCTCGAACCGGGCCAGGTAGTAGTCCAGCCTTGCGCACTCCTGGCCGGCGTCGGACCGGCCCAGCCCGGCAAAGCATTCGGTAAAGCAGGCCGCCTCTCCTTTTTCCAGCGGGGCGGGCGGGGCCAGCCAGGCAAAACCGTCCGCGCCGGCCAGCGCGCGGCCCAGAGCACTGTCCGGGTCATATTCGGCCGCAAGGGCCCGGCAGAGCGGGCCCAGATCGGCGCGGCGGTAACCGATCTCCTGCCGCAGCCGCGTCAGCAGCCCGATGACTTCTTCCAGCGCCCGCCGCCGGGCGCTCAGCCGCTGCCGCCGGGCATCTCCGGCGCAAAAGCCCCCCGCCGTCAGCAGCAGGGCGGCTGCCAGCCGCAGCCCGCTCACAGCAGATGCACCCCGGCCACCTGCCCGGGGGCCTGCCGGCCGGCCAGCAGCACCACCGCGCGGACCATCCTCCGCTCCCTCATGTAGGCCACCTGCGGGCGGCGGAGGGCTTCTTCCAGGCTGGCGGCGTGGAGGCTGGCGGCGTAGTCCACCCCGCTGAAAAAGCCCTGCTCCAGCCCCCGCACCTCCTCGAGGCCCCCCAGCTCGTCCAGCAGGACGGCCTGCGGGGCCAGTGTCCGCAGCGCCATCTGCACCGCCCGCGCCTTGGGCAGCCCGGCAATGGTGTCCACCGGCGGGCGGGCCGCCCGCAGCTGTTCGGGCCAGAACTCCCCCCGCTCGTCGATGACGGCCACCGCCCGGCCCAGCCCGGCCAGATATGCCGCCATGCCGCGCAGCAGGGTGGTCTTGCCGCTGTCCGGCTCCCCGGCCACCAGCAGCCCGGTGAACCGCCCCTGCAGCAGCTCGGTCAGCCGGGGCGGCAGGACGGCCTGTCTTGCCCGCGCGACGCGCAGGTTGAGAGAGGTGACGGTCTGCAGCACCACCCCTTCCCGGGGGTGCGATAAGTACCGGCCTCCCACCCCCACCCGGTGCCCGCCGGGCAGGGTCAGATAGCCCTCGGCCAGCTCGGTCTGATGGGTGGGGACCGACCCGCCGCAGAGGGCGTAGAGGGCTTCCTCCATCTGCTGCCGTGTGGGCCGCAGGGCCGCCAGCGCGGGCGGGCAGCCGGGCAGCCGACCCGCCGGGCGCAGGGCTCCGCCCACATTCAGCCAGAGCGGACAGCCCGTCCGCAGCCGCACCTCGTGGACCTGCGCCGCCGTTTCGGGCGCGATGTCGGCCAGCGGCCGCGCAAAGCAGGCCGGCAGCGCCCCCACCGCCTGGAAATACTCGTCCATCTCTTTTCCTCCCTGTCCGTTTTACCCTATCCTATGCAACTGGCGGGCGTTTAGAACCAAAAAGCAGACCGGGACGCGCCCGGCCTGCCCTGCGGTTCACTCTTCGGTTTCCACCCTCTCGGCCTGGGCCAGCATGGTCTCGGCAAAGATGGCGTAGCCCCGGGTCGGGTCGTTGACCAGCACATGGGTCACCGCGCCGGCCAGCCGCCCGTTCTGCAGGATGGGGCTGCCGCTCATCCCCTGCACGATGCCGCCCGTCTCGGCCAGAAGGGTCGGGTCGGTCACATGGATGACCATGTTGCGGACCTGCTCGGCGTCGGTGACCTTTTCGATCTCGACGTCGTAGATCCTTGCGGTCTGGCCCCGGGTGGTGGTCAGGATCTGGGCCGGGCCTTCCACCACCTCCTGCGCAAAGGCCACCTCCATCACCTGCCCGTCGAAGGTGGCGCGGGCGGCGCCGTAGACCCCGTTCTCCCCGTTGAGCTCGATGCTTCCCACCGCGTGGCTGCCCAGGAACTTGCCCTTCAGCTCGCCGGGGCTGCCGGCCGAGCCTTTGGTGCAGCCCACGATCTCGCAGGGGACGATCTCGCCGCTGCGCAGCGCGATGCTCTGCCCGGTGTCCCCGTCGCTGATCGAGTGGCCCAATCCGGCAAAGACCCCGTTCTCCTCGTCGATGAAGGTCAGGGTGCCCACTCCGGCCGAGGAATCCCGCACCCACATGCCGGCGCGCCATTCGCCGGCCGCGGCGTCCCAGCAGGGGGTCAGCACCGTCTGCTGCTGGCTGCCCTCCCGGACATAGACCACCCGCACCGGACGGCCGGCGGCGCCCTCCAGGGCGGCCTTGACGGCGTCGTTGCTTTCGGTGACGGTCTCCCCGATGCAGATCACCCGGTCGCCCAGCCGAAGGCCGGCTTCCTTGGCGGGGTTGACCGGCGCGCCGTCGGGGCCGCTGGAATCGGTAAAGCCCACCACCAGCGCCCCCTCCGAAAACATCTTGACCCCGAAGGGGGTGCCGCAGACTTTCACCTGCGGCCGCGGGGTGATGGTCGCCCGCACCGTCTTGACCGGGAAGATCCCGCCGATCGAAAGGGTCGTCTGGTAGCTGCCCGCCGTCCGGGTGCTGGCCACATTCCTCGCCCCGGCAGCGCCCATCGGCTGGATATAGGCAAAGCGGGGCAGGGTCAGCGCCTGCCCCGGTTCCAGCGAGACATGGTCGGGCAGGCTGCTGTACAGCCAGCCCAGCGCCGCCGTCAGGGCGGCCAGACAGTAGGCTGCGCCGATTTTCCGCAGCCGGCGTCCCTTTCCTGTTGTACGGCCTGTGTTTTTCACCTTTGCGCCCCCTTCTCCGGTTGTTGGGCCGGCGCTTTTTGTCCCCCGTTCAGCCGCGCAAGGCGGCGCAGGACAAAGGCCAGCAGGCAGAGCCGCCAGAGGGCGGCCGCCAGCCAGACCAGCAGCAGAAAAGCGTCCAGCCGGGAAAAATAGCCCATCGCCCAGGCCCGCAGCAGCTCAAGGCCGGTGTAGCCGTCCGCCTGCGGCCGGCCCAGCACCAGCGCCAGGACAAAGGCATAGCCCGCCTGCACAGCCCAGACCCAAAAGGGCAGCAGCGCGGCCCTGCTGCGGCGGACGTCCTGTTCGGTACAGAGCAGCGGCAGGGCAAAATATTCCGGAAAGACCCGCACCGGCGGCCAGCCGGCGGCCCCGCCGCCCGCCTCAAACAGCCGCTGCCAGCGCATCTGATCGGCCAGACCGAACAGGCAGATTGCCGCCCCCACCCCCAGCAGCCACCAGAGAGCCCGGGAGGAGCGGTCGAGCGCGCCGGCGTCCATCTGCCAGGTGACCAGCAGCAAAAGCGGCAGGACCGCGATCAGGGCGTTGGAGCCAAACTCCTCCCGGCAGACGGTCTGCGCCGCCGCCGCGGTGCGGGCAAACTCCAGCGCAAACCAGCCGAAGAACAGCCAGCCGGCCGCCCTCGGCAAAGGCCCCCGGCCGCTGAACAGCCCGGCCAGGGCGGCCCAGAACCCGAACAGCCAGGCCGCCAGCGAGAGCGCCGCCGCCCCCGCCAGCCCCAGCAGGGCCGCGCTGCGGGGCGGGCAGACCCCGGCCGGGCCGTAAAAGCTCTCGGCCAGCGCCGCGGCGGTCAGCCCCAGCGCCACCGCTGCAGGCGAAAAGCCGCAGCATTCCTTTGGGATCTGCTTCATCTCAGCCCCTCCTCTGCCAGATATTAAAAGGCCGGCGGGACACCCGACGGTAGTTGCGCCGGATCACCCCGTCGTCGGCCAGCGGGTTGGTGGGAAACGGGTGGGGAGAAAGATAGGGCACCCCCAGCGCCGAGACATCGGACAGGATGAACAGAAAGACCAGAAAGACCGCCGCCAGCCCCACCGGCCCGGCCAGCCCGGCAGCCAGCACCACGGCCAGCCGCAGCAGGGTGGCGGGCTCGTAGAGGGAAGGGGTGATAAAGACCGCCACCGCGGTCAGGCAGGCGGTCAGGATGACCGGGGTGCTCATCAGCCCGGCCGAGACCGCCGCGTCCCCGATGATGAGGGCGGCCACCAGACTGACCGAGTGTCCCAGCGACTGCGGCATCCGCAGCCCCGCCTCCCGGATGACCTCCAAGATCAGGATGACCATCACCATCTCGGCAAAGAGGGGCAGCGGCGTCCCCTTCTCGGCCGCCGTGATCTTATAAAGGAGCTGCGGCGGGATCAGCTCGGGCAGGTAGACCGCCAGACAGACGAACACCCCCGGCAGAAAAACGGTCAGGTAGAAGGAGGCGTACTTCATCACCCGCAGGAAAGACGAAAAAAAGGCGGTGGCGGCGTAGTCGTCCAGGCACTCGAAGTTTTCGGCAAAGAGGGCGGGCAGCACCATGGCCGAAGGACTGCCGTTGACCAGGATGACCAGCTTCCCCTCGCAGAGTTTGGCCGCCGCCACCGCCGGCCGCTCGGTGTACCCCGCCGGGGTGAACAGCCGGTACCGGACCGGCAGCAGCCAGGGAACAAAGTAGCTTGAATCGAGCAGCAGCTCCGGCTTTGCCTTCTGCAAGAGGCTGCGCACCCTGGCCACCATCGCCCGGTCGGCCTTGTCCCGGCAGTAGCACAGGGCGTACTCGGTCCGCATGGCGCCGTCGGCCTGCGCCACCTCCATCACCAGCTCCGGGGTGCGGACCAGCCGCCGCAGCAAGCTCAGATTGACCCGCAGCAGGTCGGCAAAGCCCTCCCGGCTGCCCCGGAGACTGCCCTCCCCTGAGGGCTCGTTGACAGCGCGGAACTGCAGGTTCTGCACCGAAAAAGCGATCCCCTGTTCCCAGCCGTCCAGCAGCAGGACGGCAAAGCCCGCCGTCAGCAGCTGCACCGCCTCCTCGTCCGTGCGCACCGGGCCGCTCTGGGCCGGCAGGTCGGAGTGGTAGAGCAGGCGCTCAAAAATCTCCCGTCCGCCCGCCGGCGGCTGCCCGGCAAACCGGTCCGCCCGGTCGACCGCGTCCAGCAGCAGCGTCCAGAGGGAGGAAAGGCTCGCCATCCCGTCAAAGAGAAGGATGGCGGCCGGGCATCCGGCCACCGTCACCTGCTTTGCATAATAATCCGCCGACTGGCCAAACATGGTATGAAAGGCCGCCAGGTTTTCGCTGAGGTTTGATGAAAGCTGCATCCCGCATCCTCCCTTTGCATCCGTTGCAGCCTCAGTATGCCCGAACGTTTTCCCGTTTATGTAAAGG
Source organism: Candidatus Faecalibacterium intestinigallinarum (assembly GCA_019113345.1). Taxonomy (GTDB): domain Bacteria; phylum Bacillota; class Clostridia; order Oscillospirales; family Ruminococcaceae; genus Faecalibacterium; species Faecalibacterium intestinigallinarum. The sequence goes on along the minus strand of DXHQ01000078.1, from coordinate 80,660 downwards.
AGGTCTGCCCCCTTGAAGCTTTTACTCTTCCGCACCGTGCTGATCTATCTCTGCGTCCTGTTCGCCATGCGGCTGATGGGCAAGCGCCAGCTGGGGGAGCTGCAGCCCGAAGAACTGGTCTCCACCATGCTGATCTCCAACCTCGCCTCCATCTCGATCGAATCGGAGGATGTCCCGGTCACCGCCAGCCTCATTCCCCTGTTCCTGATCGCCAGCCTCGAGCTGCTCGGCTCGATCCTCAGCTTTTACAGCCGGCGCTTTTCCAACCTGCTGGCCGGGCGGCCCAAGACGGTGATCCAAAACGGCGAGATCGACCAGCAGGCGCTGCGGATGCTCCGCCTGACCGCCGCCGACCTGCTCGAAGCGCTGCGCGGCAAGGATATCTACGACCCGCGGGACGTCTCCTACGCCGTCATCGAGACCAACGGCAGCCTCTCGGTGGCCCGCAGGCCGGACAAAGAGCCGGCCACCCTCGCCGACCTGCAGCTGGCCGCGCAGCAAACGCAGGCCACCGTCCCGCTGGTGGTGGACGGGCAGGTCCTGCCCGACAACCTCGCGGCCTGCGGCAAGAATCGGGCCTGGCTGGAACAGACCGCCCGGGCCAACGGCCTGCCGGTCGGGGAGATCCTGATATTGCTGGGCAACGACACCGGGGACTATTTCCTGCTGAAAAAAGAAAGCCGCCCGGCGGGCGGCAGAAAGGAGGCGGACGGATGAAACGGATCTGGCTCTGCCTCGCCCTGGCGGCGGGCATCCTGCTTTTGACCTTTTACAGCACCTTCCGGGTCCGCGGCTTTGCGGACGAGCTGACCGTCCAGCTGGAAGCCGCGGCCGACGCCCTCCACGCCGACGACCTGCCGGCGGCCCACCGGGCGGTTTTGAAGGGCGCGGCCCTCTGCGAGGAGATGCGGCGGGACAGCGTCCTCTACCTGCGTACCGAGGATTTCCTCGAGCTGGAGGCAAGCCTGCGGGCCGCCGCCAGCCATCTGACCGAAAACGCCCAGGAAGAGGCCCTGGGCGAGATCGGCCGGGCGGCCTTTCTGGCCGAGAGCGTCGACTGGCTGACAAGGCGCTGGCTGTAGCGGGCAGAGAAAAAGCCCCGAATGCGCGTACGCACATTCGGGGCTTTTCTGTCATTCTTTGCGGTCCTTCATCAGCTTTTCCAGCTCGTTGAAAAAGCTCTCGACGTCGGCAAACTGGCGGTAGACCGAGGCGAAGCGGATGTAGGCCACCTCGTCGATCTTTTTCAGCTCCTGCATGGTCAGCTCCCCGATCCGCACGCTGCTGACCTCGCGGTCATAGCCCGAGAGCAGGGTCTGCTCGATGTTGTTCACCGCCCGTTCCAGCTGGTCGTAGCTGACCGGGCGCTTTTCGCAGGAGCGCAGCATCCCGTTCAGGACCTTCTGGCGGTCAAACGCCTCCCGGGAGTTGTCCTTTTTGATGACCATCAGCGGCAGCGTCTCGACCGCCTCGTAGGTGGTGAACCGCTTGCGGCAGACCAGGCACTCCCGGCGGCGGCGGATCCGCTCGCCGTCTTCGGTCGGGCGGGAATCGATCACCTTGGATTCCTCCCCGCCGCAGTAGGGGCATTTCATAGTGTGTCCTCCGTCACAGGGTCATTTCTTCTGCTTTGCCTTCCGGCCGTCCCACAGGACCCACGCCGAGGTGGAGACGCACAGCGAGGTGTACACGCCGCTGATCATGCCCATCATCAGGGGGAAGGCGAAGGTAAAGATGCTGTCCAGCCCGTACAGGACCGACACCACGCACATGACCGCCAGCGCCGTCACGGTGGTGACGCTGGTCATCAGCGTCCGCTTGAGGGACTGGTTGAGAGACTGGTTGACCAGCTCCCCAAAGGAGACCTTTTTGCCCAGCAGTTTGCGGTTTTCGCGGATGCGGTCGTAGATGACGACGGTGTCGTTGACCGAGTAGCCCAGGATGGTCAGCAGCGCCGCGATGAAGTTGCCGTCCAGCGCCGCCCGCATCAGGACAAAGGTGCCGAAGATGACCATCACGTCGTTGACCAGCGCCAGGATGGCCATGGCGCCGCCGGTCAGCCCGCCGATGTTCTTAAAACGGAAGGCGATATAGATCAGGATCAGCGCCAGCGCAAAGACCACCGCCACCAGACTCTTCTGCAGGAAACGGGTGCCCATGGCCGGGCTGACGTTGCTCAGCGACAGCTGGGCAAACTGGTTGTCGGGGCAGCTTTCGGCCAGGCTGTCCAGCAGGGCGGAGACCTGCTCGGTGGTCACCGTCTCACTGCCGGGCAGGGAGATCTTGAGGGTGGCTTCCCCGGTGGCGACGTTCTCGCCGGTCTGCAAAGTCAGGTTGGTGTTGCCGAGGGCCTCCTCGGCGGTCTGCTCGACCGCGGCGAGGTCGGCCTCCCCCTCATAGCTCAGGGTGAGCATGGCGCCGCCGGTGAACTCGGTGTCCATCCGAACGCCCAGCACCGCCGCGCAGAGGACGATGGCCGCCATCAGGCAGGCCGAGAAGGTCAGGAAAACCTTCTTCTTGCCCACAAAGTCGATGGTCTTCGGCTCTTTGGGGTTCTTGTCCGCGCCGTAGAGCCAGGGGTTCTGCAGTGCCTTGACGGCGGACGCGCCCCAGATCATGACCCGGGTGCCAAAGACGCCAAAGACGAAGTTGAGCAGCACGCCGGTCAGCAGGGTGTAGCCGAAGGCGTAGATGGTGCCGGCGGTGGAGGCGCCGAAGGCGAAAAAGACAAAGCCCAGCAGCCTGGCGAAGATGCCGTCGGTGGGGCCAAAGGCGCCCATCAGGACCACCGCCACAATGACGATGGTAACGTTGCCGTCGATGACGGGGGTCAGGCCGCGGGCAAAGCCGCTCCTGAGGGCGCCGGGCAGGGATTTGCCGGTGCGCAGTTCCTCCTTGATCCGCTCGGCGGTGATGACGTTGGCGTCAACACCCATGCCGATGGCCAGGATGATGCCGGCGATGCCGGGCAGCGTCAGGGTAAAGCTGTTGAACACCGGGAAGTAACCCGAGACAAAAGCCAGGGTGGCCGCCACCTGACCCAGCAGGCCCACGCAGGCCAGGACGCCGGGCAGCCGGTACATGACGGTCATGATGACAAAGATCAGGGCAAAGGCGATGACGCCGGCGTAGACCATGGCCTCCAGGCTGTTTTCGCCCAAGGTGGGGCTGATGGTCGAGTAGCTGTCCACCGTCAGGGCGAAGGGCAGCGCGCCCGAGTTGATCTGCCGGGCCAGGGTGACCACGGCGTCCCGGTCAAAATCGGCGCCGGTGATGACGGCCCGGCCGTCGGTGATGGCGGCGTTGACGGTGGCGACGCTGATGTTCTCATCGTCCAGCCAGATGCCGATCGAGCCGCCCTCCTCGTACAGGCGGGTGGTGGCCTCGCCGAAGGCGGCCGCGCCCTCGCTGTCAAACTCGAGGGCGACGTAATACTCCGACGCGCCGCCGCTGGTCACCGGACCATACTGGGCGGTGGCGTTTTCGACCTGCGCGCCGTCCAGGATCAGGGCGCCGTCGGCGCTCGTCCCCTCCCGGAAGGTCAGGTAGGCGGTGGTGCCGATCTCCTGGATGGCGGCCTCAGGGTCAAACGCCGTCTCGTCCGACTGCCAGGGGAACTCGAGGATCAGGCTGTCCTGGTTGTAGTCGGCGTACAGCTCGTAGTCGGTGATGTTCAGGGCGACCAGACGGTTTTCGATGACGGTCTGGGCCGCGTCCAGCTGCTCGTCGGTGGCGTCAAAGCCGTCCGACGGCAGGAAGGTCACGTTGACGCCGCCCTTGATGTCCACGCCGAACCGGATGTCCCGCGCGCCCTTGATGTAGATGGTGGTCACATCTCCGTAGGTCGACGACACGCCGAAGAAGGCGGTAAACGCAAACACCGCGATCAGCAGCACCGTCACGACGAGATGCCATGCTCTGCCTTTTGTCTTCATAAACTGTTTGGAAACCTCCCAAATTTTTCACTCCCCGCCCGCCGGTTTCCCGGACGGATGGGCAGCGTTATGGCGCCCGGTCAGGGCGCTCAGGCCTTTTCGGCCAGCAGGTGCTCGACGGTGGCCAGACGGACGCAGACCGCCATCAGCTCGGAAGCCTGCTCCACCTCGCTCAGGCTGGGATAGGTGGGCGCGATGCGCAGGTGCGAATCCTCGGGGTCCTTGCCGTAGGGGAAGGCTGCGCCCGCCCCGGTCAGGACCAGGCCGGCCTCCTTGCACAGCTGGGCCACCCGCTTGGCGCAGCCGGGCATCACATACAGGCTGATGAAGTAGCCGCCCTTGGGGTTGGTCCAGTGGGCGATGTCGCCGCAGGGGGTCAGCCGCTGGGCAAAGGTGGTCTTGACGGCGTCGAAGCAGGGCACCAGACGGCGGCGGTGCTTGGCCATGTGGGCCAGCACGCCCGCCTTGTTCTTCAGGAAACGGACGTGGCGCAGCTGGTTCATCTTGTCGTAGCTGATGATCATGACCTCAAAGCGCTTGCAGACGTACTTCATCATGTTGTCGCTGCAGGCCAGGGCCGACACGCCCGCGCCGGGGAAGGTGATCTTGCTGGTGGAGGTGAACATGAAGACCCGGTCCTCGTTGCCGTAGGGCTTGCTCTCTTCCAGCAGGACGGGGGTCTCGATGATCTCATTGGTCAGGTGATGGACGATGTAGGCCTCGTCCCAGAAGATCTTGAAGTCGGGGGCGGCGGTCTTCATGGCGGCAAAGCGGCGGACCGTCTCGTCGCTGTAGGTGTAGCCGTCGGGGTTGGAGTACTGCGGCACGCACCAGATGCCCTTGATGGAGGGGTCCTCGCCGGCCAGCTTTTCCACCATGTCCATATCGGGGCCTTCCGGCGTCATGGGGACGTTGATCATCTCGATGCCGAACTCCTCGGTGATCCGGAAGTGCCGGTCGTAGCCGGGCACCGGGCAGAGGAACTTGGGCCGCTCCACCTGCGACCAGGGGCAGGGCGACTCGGGAAAGCCGAAGGTGTACCCGATGCTGACCAGGAAATACATCAGCTGCAAACTGGAGTTGCCGCCCACAAAGACGTTCTCGGGCTTGACCCCCATCACATCGCCGAACAGCTGCCGGGCCTCGTACAGGCCCTCCAGGTTGCCGTAGTTGCGGGCGTCGGTGCCGTCGGCGGCGGTGTAGTCGGTGGTCTTGAACAGGTCCATCGCCAGGTCCATCTGGTGGGGGCCGGGCTTGCCGCGGGCCATGTTCAGCTTCAGGCCCATGTTCTTGTAGTTCTGATAGGCGCTGCGCAGCCGGGTCTCTTCCTGCTGCAGCGCCTCGGTGCTCATCTCGAGATAATTTGCCATATCGCTTACTCCTTTACCATACTTTCTCAGGGCCCCGTGCCGCCTCCCTCGCGGCGGCAGAGTTGGCAAAGCCGGCCCAGACTATATTATTATAGTACACTTTGCTTTGAGAAACAAGAATTTTAGCGCAAAAAAGGCCCGGCCGGGGTCTTTTGTTCCCGGCCGGGGCCTTGTCAGCTCACCGCGATCTGATTCTTGTACCGTTTGCGGACCGCGCCGTACTCCATGTGGGCCTCGCCGCCCTCCACGGTGTCCTGGTCGATGGTCACCCGGATGATGGTGGGGTCGCTGGGCACCGCGTACATGATGGGGATCAAAAGTTCCTCCATCACGCTGCGCAGGCCGCGGGCGCCGGTCTTGCGCTCGATGGTCTTGCGGGCGATGGCGCGCAGCGCCTCGTCGGTAAAGACGAGGTCGACGTTGTCCATCCCCATCAGGGCCTTGTACTGCTTGACCAGGCTGTTCTTGGGCTCTTTCAGCACCCGGACCAGGGTCTCCTCGTCCAGGGCGTCCAGCACCGTGATGACCGGCAGACGGCCGATCAGCTCGGGGATCAGGCCGAACTTGACCAGGTCGTGGGGCTCCACCTTCCGCAGCAGGGCCTTCTGGGCGTCGGCGGAGTTGTCCTTCAGGGGGCTGCCGAAGCCGAGGGCCGAGCGGTCGGTGCGGCGCTGGATGTACTTATCCAGCCCGTCGAAGGCGCCGCCGCAGATGAACAGGATGTTGGTGGTGTCGATCTGGATGAACTCCTGCTGCGGGTGCTTGCGGCCGCCCTGGGGCGGCACATTGCTGACCGTGCCCTCGATGATCTTGAGCAGGGCCTGCTGCACCCCCTCGCCGCCCACGTCCCGGGTGATGGAGGGGTTCTCGCTCTTGCGGGTGATCTTGTCGATCTCATCGATGTAAATGATGCCGATCTGCGCCCGCTGCACATCAAAGTCCGCCGCCTGGATCAGTTTGAGCAGGATGTTCTCGACGTCCTCGCCCACATAGCCGGCTTCGGTCAGGGTGGTGGCGTCGGCGATGGCGAAGGGGACGCCCAGCATCCGGGCCAGGGTCTGGGCCAGCAGGGTCTTGCCGACGCCGGACGGGCCCAGAAGCAGGACGTTCGACTTCTGCAGCTCGACGTCGTTGCCCTTGCCGCTCATGATCCGCTTGTAGTGGTTGTACACCTCGACCGACAGCACCCGCTTGGCCTCGTCCTGGCCGATGACGTACTGGTCGAGGCCGTTCTTGATCTCCTCGGGGGTCAGGATGTTGACCGGCGCGGGGACCGCCGGCTGCATCCGGGCGCGGGCGCTGGGCGCGCCGCCCCGGGCGGGGCGGCTGCCGCTGGAGCGGTCGGGCTTTTCGCCCAGCAGATCGTAGCACAGGTTGATGCACTCGCTGCAGATGTTGACGCCGGGCCCGATGATCATCCGCTCGACTTCGTCCTGATGCTTGCCGCAGAAGCTGCAGACCAGGTCTTTCTCGTTCTTGTTGTTATTTGCCATAGCTGTACTTTCCTTTACGGTGCATTTCTGCGTTCAGCAGCGCACAGTCCTTCAGCGGTGGGCGATGACCTCGTCGACCAGACCGTACTCCTTGGCCTGGAGGGCGGTCATATAGTTGTCCCGCTCGGTGTCCTGGCGCACCCGCTCGATGGGCTGGCCGGTGTATTCGCTGATCAGGCCGTTGAGCTTTTCGCGCAGGTAGACGATGTGGTCGGCGTGGATCTTGATGTCGGTGGCCTGGCCTGCAAGGCCGCCCCCCTGCCCGCCCGCGATCAGGGGCTGGTGGATCAGAATTTCGGAGTTGGGCAGCGCGAACCGCTTGCCCTTGGCGCCGCTTGCCAGCAGGAAGGCGCCCATCGAGGCGGCCATCCCCATGCAGATGGTGGACACGTCGCACTTGATATACTGCATGGTGTCGTGGATGGCCATGCCGGCGCTGATGGACCCGCCGGGGCTGTTGATATACAGGCTGATGTCCTTGTCCGGGTCCTGCCCCTCCAGGTACAGCAGCTGCGCCACCACTAAGCTGGCCGAGGTGTCGTTGACGTCCTCGCTCAGCACGATGATGCGGTCATTCAAAAGACGGGAGAAGATGTCGTACGAGCGCTCTCCGTGGGCCGTCTGTTCTACAACATAAGGAACAAAACTCATGAAAGTTCGCCTCCTGGAATCCAAAATCAGGGTTTCTATTTTGCAAAATTGACCGATGCGGCAAACAAAACCGCCGCATCGGTCAATTTCAACAACATTGTGCAAAAGCCGGGCTTATCGCCCCGCCCTGCCGGCCGCGCCCTTACTGGGCGTCGGTCTGCTCGGCCTCAGCGGCCTTCTCCACGATATTGGCGTGGCTCTTGATGAAGTCGATGGCCTTGTTGATAGCCAGGTCCTTCTTCAGCTCGTCCATGTTGACCAGCTCGCGGACCTTGTCCTCTTCCATCTTGTACTGGTCGGCGATCCGCTTGATCTCGGCGCTGACGTCCTCCTCGCTGGCCTCAATGTTCTCGGCATTGGCCACAGCCTCGAGGGCCAGGCGGATCTTGACCTGCTTTTCAGCCTGGGGCATGAAGGAAGCGCGGAACTGCTCCATCGTCTGGCCCATATACTTCAAGTAGTTCTCGAGGGTCAGGCCCTGCTGCTCGACGCGGAAGGCGAAATCGTTGACCATCTCGTCCATCCGGACCTCGTACATAGCCTGGGGGATCTCAGCCTCCATCCCTTCGATGACCTGGTCGACCAGGGCGTTCTCGACGGCCAGGTCGTCCTGCTTATCCAGCTGCTCCTGGTTGGACTTGCGGATGGACTCCTTGAACTCCTCCAGGGTGTCGTACTCGGAGCAGTCCTTGGCCAGCTCGTCGTCCAGAGCGGGCAGCTCCTTGTACTTGACCTCGTGCAGCTTGATCTTGAAGACGGCGGGCTTGCCGGCCAGGTTCTCGGCCTGGTACTGCTCGGGGAAGGTGACGTTGACGTCGAACTCCTCGCCGGCGGCGTGGCCCACGATCTGCTCCTCAAAGCCGGGGATGAAGCTGCCGCTGCCCAGGGTCAGGTGGTAGTGCTCGGCCTTGCCGCCCTCAAAGGCCACGCCGTCGGCAAAGCCCTCAAAGTCGATGTCGACGATGTCGCCGTTCTCAGCGGCGCCCTCGCGGGTCAGCTCGCGGGCGTTGCGCTCCTGCACACGCTTGAGCTCGGCGTCCACAGCCGACTCCTGAACAGTATGGACGGTTTTCTCGACGGTCAGACCGCTGTAAGCGCCCAGTTTGACCTCGGGCTTGACGGCGACCTTGACGGTCAGGACGGCGCCCTGGTCGTCGCTGGCCGAATCCACGGTCACCTCGGGGCGGCCCACCGGCTCGATGCCGGCAGCCTTGACGGCAGCCTCAAACTCGGCCGGGAAGAGATTGTTGATGGCGTCGTAGGTGAACACGTCGGGGCCGTACATCCGCTCGATCAGGTGGCGGGGGGCCTTGCCCTTGCGGAAGCCCTGGACGGTGTACTTCTTGCCCTCGGTCTTAAAGACCTTCAGGACTTCGGCCTTGTAGGTCTCGGCGTCGATCGAAAACTGCAGTTCAGCCATGCTCTTTTCGAGCTTTTCACACTTGATAAGATTCATTTTGTTTTCCTCCGCTCAAATATTGGTGCTGGGGCAGAGGAATCCTCTCCCCGCATCTGCGCCGCGCGCCCATCTTGTTCTCAAACGGCGCACGCGCCTTTGGGTACGACAATCGCGTCAGCGTTTATTATAACACGTTCCGTGCCTAAATGCCAGCTGTTTTTTCACATTTTGGGATTTTCCGTGATTTTATACGGACAGAAGTGCAGCCCGTCGGCGCTGACCAGCTTGTAGCGGATGCCGTCCACCTCCCCCTGCACCGCAAAGCGGATGGCCTTGCCGTGCAGATGGGCGTAAAAGACCCGCCGGATCCCGTACTCCTTGAGGACGGCGACGATCTCGGGCGCGTCGGCCCCGGTGTAGACCGGCGGGTAGTGGAGAAAGACCAGCTTTTCCTTCCCCGGCTCGGCGGCCTCCAGGCTGAGGCGCAGCCGGCCGATCTCCCGGTTCATCACCTTTTCGTCGTGGGGCTCCCCGGCGTCGAACAGCCACCCTCGCGTTCCGCACAGGGCCCAGTTTCCCACCGTATAGGAGTTGTTGTGCAGCAGGCGCAGGGTGTCAAAGCCCTCGGCCTTGAAAAATGCGTTCATCTTGTTGGCGGTGGACCACCAGTAATCGTGATTGCCCTTCATGATGAGCTTTTGGCCCGGCAGGCCGTTCAGAAAGGCGAAGTCCTTTCTGGTGTCGGCCAGCCGCATGGCCCAGCTGATGTCCCCGGCCAGGACGACGGTGTCCTCCGGTTTGACCAGCTTGCGCCAGTTGGCCTCCAGCTTTTCAAGGTAGCCGCCCCACCCGGGAAAGACGTCCATCGGCTTTGCGCCCCCCAGCGAGAGATGGGTGTCACCCAGCACAAACAGCGCGCCGCCCCTTCCCGTCATGCCTGATAGCCCAGGGCCACGTCGGCGATCTGCGCCGGCTCGATGACGGCGTCAAAGCGCTCGGTCCGGGTCTTGAGGGCGGCCAGGCTGGCGGGGGCGGTGCGGCCGGTGGCCTGCTCGAGGGCCTGCATGGCCTCGAAGTCGTTTTCGGGGGCCTGCCTGCCCAGCGCGGCCAGCACGCTGCGCGGGAACTTGAAGGGCGACGCGGTGGAGAGCACCACCATCGGCACCCCCGCCCGCTTTTCCCGCTCGGCCACATGGAAGGCCACCGCGGTGTGGGTGTCGCAGAGGTAGCCGTCCCGCTCCCAGCGGGTGCGGATCTCGGCGGCCACCTCTTCCTCGCCGGCCCACCCGCAGCCAAAGTCCTGCTGGATGGCGGCCAGGGTCTCGGGCCGGACGGTATAGCGCCCGGTCCGGCTCAGCTGGGCCATCCATTCGGCCACCTCGGCGTCGCTGCCGGTGACATGGTAGAGCAGCCGCTCGAGGTTGGAGGAGACCAGGATGTCCATGCTGGGGGAGGAAGTCTTGTAGAATTCCCGCTTGGCGGTGTAGACGCCGGTGCGCAGGAAATCGGTCAGGACGTTGTTCTGGTTGGAAGCGCAGACCAGCCGGCCCACCGGCAGGCCCATCCGCTTGGCGTAGTAGCCGGCCAGGATGTCGCCGAAGTTGCCGGTCGGGACGCAGAAGTCGACCTTCTCGCCGAAGGCGATCCGGCCCGCCCGGAGCAGCTGGGCGTAGGCCGCAAAGTAATAGACGATCTGCGGCACCAGCCGCCCCCAGTTGATGGAGTTGGCGCTGGACAGCCGGACGTTCCGCTTTTCCAGTTCGGCGGCGATGGCCTTGTCTCCAAAGACCCGCTTGACGCCGGTCTGGGCGTCGTCGAAGTTGCCGCGCACCGCGTAGACCGCGACGTTGGCCCCCTCCTGGGTGGCCATCTGCAGCCGCTGGATCTCGCTGGTGCCGCCGGTGGGGTAAAAGACCGCGATCTCCACCCCGGGGATATCGTGGTAGCCGTCGAGGGCGGCCTTGCCGGTATCGCCGCTGGTGGCCACCAGGATCAGGGTCTTTTCGGTCCGGCCAAGGTTGCGCTTAGCCTCCACCAACAGTTTCGGCATCAGCTGCAAAGCGTAATCCTTGAAGGCGCAGGTGGGCCCATGCCACAGTTCCAGCGCCCACATCTCCCCTTCCACCGGGGCGAGGAAGCCCGCCTTGCCGCCGAAGGCTTCGCCGTAGGTCTCGGCCGCGGCCTTTTCCAAAAAGGCGGGGTCGTAATCGGTCAGGTACTCTTTCAGGACGGCCGCCGCCATGGCCGGGTAATCCAGCGCACACAGGGCTTTTGCGTCCACCTGGGGGAAGCGCTCGGGCACAAACAGGCCGCCCTCATCGGACAGGCCCTGCGCGATGGCCTGGGAGGCGGACACCCGCCGGCTCTGGTCTCTCGTGCTGAAAAACTGCATCGTCATTCGCTCCTTTTCCTTTCCCGTATCTCTTTATCGTGCGCTCGCGTCGAACGCGCCTTTTATAATATGTACCATCCAGCGCCCGCTGTCAAGGGGGTTCACCTCGGCCACGTCAAAGCGGGCAAAGACTTCCTGCTGGCCTGTCTGCTGCAGATACTGCCGCGCCGTCCGGATGATCCGGCGGCGCTTGGCCACCGTCACCGAGGCCGCCGGCCGGCAGAGCGCGTCCCGGTCGGTGCGGGTCTTGACCTCGCAGAAGACGATGACCCCCGCGGGGTCCCGCAGGATGAGGTCGATCTCCCCTTCCCGGATCCGGTAGTTGCGGGCGAGCAGGGTGCAGCCCTGCCCGATGTAATAGCGGGCAGCGGCCTGTTCGCCCCGGCGTCCGGTCTCGGCCCGGTCCATCACCTGCCCTCCGGCCAGTAGCCCTGCTTTTTCAAAAAGCTGCGGCGGTAAAAGGGCTGGATGCCGTACTTCTCGATCAGCTCGTAGTGCAGCTTGGTGGGGTAGCCCTTGTGCTTGGCCAGCTGGTACTGGGGGTACTGCCGGTCCAGCTCGAGCATATAGCGGTCCCGGCTGACCTTGGCCAAAATGGACGCCGCGCCGATGCTGGCGCTGGCCGCATCTCCCTTGACCACCGGCTGCGCCGGCATGGCGAGGCCCTCGGGGCAGCGGTTGCCGTCCACCAGGACCAGATGGGGGGTGATCTCCAGCTCTTCCACCGCCCGGCGCATCCCGCCGAGTGTGGCGTGCAGGATGTTCTCCCGGTCGATCACCTCGGGGCCCACAAAGATGATGCTGTAAGCGAGGGCTTTGGCCTTGATCTCTTCAAAGAGGGCCTCCCGCTTTTTCTCGCTCAGCTTTTTGGAGTCGTTGATGCCGTACACCGGTTTTTCGGGGTCGAGGATGCAGGCGGCCACGCAGACCGGACCGCACAGCGGGCCGCGCCCGGCCTCGTCCACCCCGGCAAAGCAGCCGTTTTCGGCCCGGACGGCGTCGTCGTAGGCGTAGAGGGGGCGGGAAATTTCCTCGTCAGACAGCCGCTTCATGCCTCGTCCTCCCCTTCCGGTTCGTCCAAATCGCTGCGGCAGGGCGGGCGCTCGAGGGTGATCCGGCCCCACTTGCAGGCCCGGAACTCGTCCACCAGCATGACGGCGCACCGCTCGGTGTTCACTTCGCCGCCCCGCACCAGCAGCCCGCGCCTGCGGCCGATGGCCTCCAGCAGCTCGTAGGGGGGCAGCGCCAGCGTTTCGGCGTCCAGCTTGTAGCGGCTGGCCACCAGATCGGGGTAATTCTGCCGCACCTCGTCCAGCAGGTTCATGGCCAGCTCTTCCACGTCCAGGATATCGTCCTTGATCGAGCCGATGAAGGCCAGGTTGGAGGCGATGGTCCTGGAGTCAAACTTTTTCCACAGCACGCCCGGCATGTCCAGCAGGTCGAACTTGTCGGTCGAGACCCACTGCTTGCCCTTGGTGACGCCGGGGCGGTCGGCGGCCTTGGCCCGCACCGACCCGGCAAAGGTGTTGATGAAGGTGGACTTGCCCACATTCGGGATGCCGCAGAGCATGACCTGGGTCTTGGCCCCGCCCATGCCGCGGGCCTGCCGCCGGGCCAGCAGGCCGGACAGCTCCTTTTCGATGGCGGCGCGGACGGCGGCGGCGCCGCCCTTGCTCTTGGCGTTGATGGCCACGCACCCGGCGTCGGCCGAGCGGAAGTAGCGGATCCACGCCTCGGTGACGGCAGGGTCAGCCAGGTCCGCCTTGTTCAGCGCGTAGAGCCGGGGCTTGCGGGCGGTGATCCGCTCGATCTCCGGGTTGAGGCTGGACAGCGGGATCCGGGCGTCCAGCAGGATCAGGCTGGCGTCCACGTGCTGGATCTCCTGTTCCATCACCCGCAGTGTCCGGGCCATATGTCCCGGAAACCACTGGATGTTGTATTGATTGGAAAACTGAAGGTTTTCGTTTTTCTCTTGGTTTTTCACTTGACCACTCCTGCATCCTCCAGGGGCAAAAAGCAGACCAGCACCTTGCCCAGGATATCTTCCTCCCGGATGCAGCCGATGCTGGACGACCGGCTGTCGAGGGAGGCGTTGCGGTTGTCCCCCATCAGGAACAGCTCCCCTTCCGGCACGGTGTAGGGGAACTCGACGTCGTAGCCCAAAAAGGTGGGCTCGGCGATGTAGTCCTCTTCCAGCACCTCGCCGTTGACGGCGACGGTCCCGCTGGTATAGTCGATGGAGACGGTGTCCCCGCCCTTGGCGATGATCCGCTTGACCAGCGGCCGTCCGTAGGTGGTGTAGTCGTCCACGATCACCACGTCTCCCCGCTCCGGGGTATACCCCGCGCCCCAGACGATCAGCTTGTCCCCGTCCCAGAGGGTGGGGTTCATCGAAGCGCCGTCCACCTGGATGATGCGGAAAAAGAAGGAGAAGAGCACCACCATCAAAACCAGCGCCGAGATCAGCGCCTCATACCATTCGATCATACCCTGTCCCCGGGCCATCGCCCCGTCCGTTTCCTTCGCCATTGCTGCACCCCGCATTCTTTCTGTGAATAAGAAAAAAGGGACAACAAGTGCCCCTTTCCCCTCAGCGCGGCTTGCGTCGCGCAAAAAATCAGATGTCGCTCTTGACCTTGGCAGCCTTGCCGGTGCGGCCGCGCAGGTAGTACAGCTTTGCGCGGCGGACCTTGCCCTTGCGGACAACAGTCACCTTCTCAACAAAGGGGCTGTTGATGGGGAAGACACGCTCGATGCCCACGCCGTAAGCGATGCGGCGGACGGTAAAGGTCTCGGCGACGCCGCCGTGCTTCTTAGCAATGACGGTGCCCTCGAAGGCCTGGATACGCTCACGCTCGCCTTCCTTGATGCGGACGTCCACCCGGACGGTGTCGCCGACGTTGAACTGGGGGCGCTCAGCCTTGATGCTGCCCTCGGAAATAATCTTCAGTGCGTCCATTTGATGATCCTCCATTTGTTTTAGACGTTCATACACGGCATATCTGCCGTCAGAGGACCGCCCGTTTAATGATTGTTTGTCATTAACCCCGCTGTGGCTTCAGCGGACACTAACGCCTAACTATGATAGCACAAGTGCGCGCCAAAAGCAAGCGTTTTGCCCAAAAATCAGGCAGAAAATTTTATCCTCTCACTGAAAAGCGGTCTTGTCGGCTTTCAGCAGCGCGGTGCGCAGGATGGCGGCGCCGTCCGCCGGCAGGCCGAACCGCGCTTCCAAAAAGCCGGTCAGCAGCGAGGGGTTCAAATTCAGCCCCTGCGCGGCGGGCAGGCAGAGGTCGAACGCGACCCGCTCCCCTTCCTGCCGCAGCGCGAGGGCGGGAACGTATGCCTTCAGGTCGATCTGCTTTGTGCCCTTTTTGCCCTTCTTCTCGGCCGGCGCGGCGTCGAGGGCGTTGTACCCTGCCAGCTTTTCGGCGGCCTCTGCCGGGTAGCTGACGGTATAGCAGGCGTAGGCGATGGCGCTGGCCTTGTCCTTCGCCGGCTCGACCCGCCAGACCCGGATGCCCGCCGGCATGATGGCGTTCAGCGCCGCCTGCCAGGCGGCAAAGTCGGGCGCTTCCGCCTCGGTCTTGACGTCGACGCTCTCGCACAGGCTCTCCTGCCCCAGCGACAGCGGGCAGGTAAAGGTCATATAGATGTGGGGGTTAAAGCCCAGGGTGTGCCAGACCGGCAGCCCGCTGCGCTTGAGCACCCGCTGCATCACCCGCTGCAGGTCCAGCAGGGAGATGTAAGAGGCTTCGTTTCGTTTTTCAAACCAGATCCGCACTGTAATCAAAGCAGGGCCCTCCCAACAGACGGTTTGCGCCGCATCCGCTGCAGGCGCGGTTGCAGGGCGGGGTGGTCTGGGCAGCCAGTGCCTTTTTGTACTCCCGCACCAGGTATTCGTGGGTGATGCCGTAGTCCATGTGGGACCACGGGGTCACCTCGTCCAGGCCGATGGCCCGGTTGCAGTAAAAATGGGGGTCGACGCCGAGGTCGGCAAAGACCTGCATCCAGGTGTCGTACCGGAAGCATTCCTCCCACCCGTCAAAGACGCAGCCGCGGCGGTAGGCCTCGGCCAGAACGGGGGCCAGCCGGCGGTCCCCCTTGGCAAAGACCCCCTCCAGAAAGCTGGTCTTGCTGTCGTGGTAGTTGACCTTGATCTTGCGGCTGTGGACGCTCTCGAGCAGGTGCTTCTGCTTGGCCTGGAGGGTCTCGGCGCTGTCCATCGGGACGAACTGGAAGGGGGTGTGGGGTTTCGGCACAAAGCAGGCGCAGCTGACCGTCACCTGCACCCCCTTGCCCTTGGCGTGGCTCTGGGTGTGGTAGTACAGGTCCACCACCTTCTGGGCCGTCTCGGCGATGCCCTCGATGTCGGCCATGGTCTCGGTGGGCAGGCCCATCATGAAGTAGAGCTTGACCGAGGTGTACCCCGCCTCGAAGGCAATGCGGCAGGTCTTTTCGATCTCGTCCCAGGTGACGTTCTTGTTGATGACGTCCCGCAGCCGCTGGGTGCCGGCCTCGGCCGCAAAGGTCAGGCCGCTCTTGCGCACCCGGGTGGTCTTTTCGATCAGGCTCTCGGAGAAGTTGTCCATCCGCAGCGAGGGCAGCGAGAGGCTGACGTGCTCGGCGGGCGCCCAGCTGTTCAGGCCGTCCAGCAGCTCCTCCAGCTGGCTGTGGTCGGAGGTGGACAGGCTGGAAAGGCTCAGCTCCTCATAGCCGGTGTTGGCGCAGAGGTCCTGGGCGGCTTTGTTCAGCAGAGCGGCGTCCCGCTGGCGCATCGGCCGGTAGAGGAAGCCCGCCTGGCAGAACCGGCAGCCCCGGACGCAGCCCCGCAGCACCTCGATGCTGGCCCGGTCCTGGATGGCCCCCACCATCGGCACCACAAAGTTTGTGGGCGGGGCAAAGTCGTTCATGTTCTGGATGATGGCCTTGGTCACCACCGCCGGCACCCCCGGCTGGTTGGGGGTGATCGACCTGACCCGCCCGTCCTCGTAATAGTCCACGTCGTAAAAGGCGGGGATATAGACGCCGGGGATTTTGGCGATGCGCAGCAGCAGTTCCTGTTTGGAGATGCCCTCCTTCTTGCCCTGCTCGATGGCGGCGCAGATGGCGGGCAGCTGCCGCTCCCCCTCCCCCAGCTGGATGACGTCGAAGAAGGCGGCCAGCGGCTCGGAATTGCAGGTGCAGGGCCCGCCCGCCACGATGAGGGGCCACCGCTCGTCCCGGTCGGCGGCATAGAGCGGGATGCCGGCCAGGTCCAGCATGGCCAGGATGTTGGTGTAGGACAGCTCGTACTGCAGGGTAAAGCCCACCGCGTCGAAATCGGTCAGCGGGTCCTTGCTCTCCAGGGTGTAGAGGGGCAGGCCCAGCCGCTCCATCTCGGCTTTCATATCCAGCCAGGGCATAAAGGCCCGCTCGCACCACCAGTTCTCGTGCTGGTTCAAAAGCTCGTAGAGGATCTTCTCCCCCAAAAAGGACATACCCACCTCGTAGGTATCGGGGAAGCAGAAGGCAAAGCGGACGTCCACCTTGTCCTTCTCCTTGTAAACGCTGCCCGGCTCGCCGCCGGTATAACGGCCCGGCTTCTGGACATGGCTCAGGGCCTCCTTCAGCCTGGGGCTGATGCCATAGGCCGGCTTTTGGGCCGCGCCCTGCCGGCTTTTCAAATCCTGGTCGATCATCGGTTCCTCCCAAATGGTTTTTTGTGCTTCCTATTGTACCCTATTTCGGGGCAGATTGCAATTTTTTCGTGAGGGCTTCCCAGCCGGCGCCCAGCATCTGCGCGCCGTCCAAAGGCGGGACGGGCAGCAGGTTGAACACTCCGGTCAGGACGTTGGCCGCCAGAAAAGCCGCGTCCCCTACCGTCAGCCGGGCCGACACCCGGGCGCACCAGACGGCGGCCAGCAGGGCGTTCATCCCCGGGCCGGCCGCGGCCAGCCAGAACCGCCGCCCCGGCGAAAGCCGCAGCCCGGCCGTCCGCATACAAAAGCCGGTCATGGTCACCTCCACCACCGGCAGCCGGCGGAACAGCAGCCAAAAGACCGCTATATGCCCGCACTCGTGCAAAGCTGCCGCCAGCAGCCCCAGCCGCAGAAAGCCGCTGCCGTCAAAGTAGAGCAGGATGTACAGCAGCGCGCAGGTGCACAGGGGGTCACGGAAAACGAACTTCCCCGCCCGCACCCGCCGCGGGAAGGCCGGGCCCCGCCCTCTCATGCCGGCAGACCCAGCAGGGCCGAGGGGTCGCAGCGGACGGCCTTTTCCAGCAGTTCAAAGTGGAGGTGGGGCCCGGTGGCCCGGCCGGTCTGCCCGGCAGTGCCCAGCAGCTGCCCCGCCCGCACCACCTCGCCCGGCCGGGCAAAGAGGTACTGCAAATGGGCGTAGAGGGTCTCGACCCCGTCGGGATGACAAAGGCGGATGTACAGGCCGTAGCTGCCGCTCCGCCCCGCCGTCAGGACCACCCCGTCCATCGCGGCCAGGACCGGCGTGCCCTCGGCGCAGGCCAGGTCCACCCCTTTGTGGAAGGCTTCTTCCTCCTCCCCGGGGCCGTTCTCGGCCAGGGGGTCGGCCCGCCAGCCGTACCCCGACGAGAGGCTCCAGCCGCTTGTCCCCAGCGGAAAGACCGCTTCCGCCGCCGGGCGCAGCCGTTCCAGACTGCACTCCGCCGGGGCGTCGGGGCCGGCGCAGGCCCGCAGGGCAAGCCCCGCCCCCGCACAGCAGAGCAGCCCGCACAGCAGGGCCGCCAGGCGTTTTGTTCTGCGCCCGGCAGCCCCCCAGCGGGCTGTCCGTTTTGTTCCGATTCGTTTGATCCGCCTCGCCTGCACCGGACTGCCCCCTTTTCTGGGAACATTCTATGCGCGCGGCGGGTCCTTCATGCCTTTACCGGCGTTTGCGCCCGAACAGGCTCCGGCGCAGCCGTGCAAAGAGGCCCTGGGGCTGGTCCTTGACCACCACGACCGTCTCGGCGGGCTCGCCTGCCAGGGCGTCCGGCTCCTTCACGGGAGCCGGGGCGGGCTGCGGCGCGGGGGCAGCCGCCTCTGCGGCGGGCGCAGCGGGTTCTGCCGGGGCTTCGGCCGTCGGGGCAGGCTCTGCCGGGACGGCTTCGGCCGTCTCGGGGGCGGGCTGCGGGGCGGGCGCCGGCTCAGCCGGGGCGGCCGCGCCGCGGGTCCAGTCCCCCCGGAACAGCTCGTACATCCCCATCTGGCTGTTGACAAGGGGCTCGCCGGGGGCGGGCTTGACCTTCTGGTAGCTGCCGTCTGGGCCCATCTCGCGGGCGTTGACGTTGTCGGCCAGCTGCATCTCGAGGATATCGGTCAGCTTCTGGACCAGGGCCGGGTCCTTGATGCGGACGCCTACCTCCACCCGGCACTCGGTGTTGCGGGTGAGGAAGTCGCCCGAGGCGATATAGATCCGCTTTTCCCGCCCGTCGTCAAAGCTGTAGATCCGGGCGTGCTCGAGATAGCGGCCGACGATGCTGCGGATGTGCAGGTTCTCGGTCTTGCCGGGAACGCCGGCCCGCACGCAGCAGATGCCGCGGACGATCATGTCGATCCGGACCCCGGCGCAGCTGGCCTCTTCCAGCTTGAGGATAATGTCCCGGTCGCTGATCGAGTTGTTTTTCAGGATCATGGAGGCGGGGCGGCCCAGACGGGCGGCCTCGATCACCCGGTCCATCTCGTCCAGCAGGACGCTCTTGAACCGCAGCGGCGCCACCAGCATCTGGTCGGTCTCCTCGGTCAGCTTCTGGACGGCCAGATTCTGGAAGACGCCCGCCGCCTCCTCGCCGATGTCGGGGTCGGAGGTGATGAAGGACAGGTCGGTGTACAGCTCGCTGGTCTTTTCGTTGTAGTTGCCGGTGCCGATCTGGGTGATGTAGGAGTAGCCCCCGGCGTTTTTGCGGGTGATGAGGGTCAGCTTGGAGTGGACCTTGTAGTCGTCAAAGCCGTAGACCACCGTGCAGCCGGCCTCTTCCAGCTGCTTGGACCAGTCGATGTTGTTCTGCTCGTCAAAGCGGGCCCGCAATTCGACCAGGGCCACCACTTCCTTGCCGTTTTCGGCGGCGTCCACCAGAGCCTGCACGATCTGGGACTCCCGCGCCAGCCGGTAGAGGGTCATCTTGATCGAGATGACGTCGGGGTCGCGGGCGGCCTTCTTCAGCATCAGGATGAAGGGCCGGATGGACTGGTAGGGATAGTAGAGCAGGACGTCGTGCTTCTGGACCTCCTCGGTCAGGCTGTAGTGGAGGGGCGGCATCATGGGCCGGGCCGGTGAATAGAACAGCTCGCTGTGGCCGTCCTTTTCCATCCGGCTGTCCAGCTTGTAGAAAAAGCTCAGGTCCAGCGGGCTCTTCTGCTCAAAGACCCGGCGGTGGCTCAGCTCCAGCCGGGCGCAGAGCATCTTGACGATCTCGGGCGCGGGGCCGGGGGTAACCTGCAGCCGGACGGCCGCCAGCTTGCGGCGGCGCTTGAGCAGCTCGGTCATGATCTCGCGATAGTCGATGTCATGGTCCATCATCCCCTCTTTGACGTCGATGTCGGCGTTGCGGGTGACCCGGAACAGGCATTTTTCCACGATGCTCTCCTTGGCAAAGACCATCCCCACATAGTGGTAGACCAGCTCCTCGGTCAGGGCGAAGAGGGTCTCGCCGTCCCGCTTGAAAAAGCACAGCCGCTCCATCTGGCTGGAGATGGGGATGATGCCCAGGCTCAGCTCCCCCTCTTTCTTGTCCTTGAGCAGAACGCCGAGGTAGATCTCCTCGTTGCGCAGAAACGGGAAGGGGTGGCGGTTGTCGACGATCTGGGGGCTGAGGATGGGGAACAGCTCGCTCTGGAAATACTTTTTCCAGAACCGCTCCTCTTCCTTGCCGATCTTGTCAAAGTTGACCTTGCGGTAGCCGTGCTCGGCCAGCGCCTCGAGGGCCTTGTGGTAGTATTTGTCGCAGTCCGCCTGCAGCTCGGCCGTCTTGGGCATGATGGCGTTCAGCTGCTCCTCGGCCGTCATGTTGGTCTTGTTCTCGGGCTTTTCCTTTTTGCCCTTGAGGTTGGCCCGCTCCTGCAAAGAACCCACCCGCACCATGAAAAACTCGTCCAGGTTGGACCCGTAGATTGCCAAAAACTTGAGCTGCTCGGCCAGGGGGACGTTTTTGTCCTTGCCCAGCACCAGGACCCGCTGGTTGAAGTCCAGCCAGCTGAGCTCCCGGTTGATAAAAATGCTTTCTTCCTTCATCGTTCCTCATTCCCCTTCCGGCCCGGAGCCGCTCACATAGGCGATGGAGCCCCAGTCCTCGATGGTATGTTGGGTAATTCCGCTTACCCGCGTCACGTCCTCGACCCGGGCGTAGGGACCGTTGGCCGCGCGGTCGGCCAGGATGGCCCGGGCTCGCTTTTCCCCGATGCCGGGCAGGGTGCACAGCGCGTCCAGCCCGGCGGTGTTCAGGTCCACCCGCGCCGCATCCAGCAGGGTGCCGGCGGCAGGGACGGCCGCGCCTGTCCCTTCGGGCGGGCGCAGCGGGGCGGTGCCGTTCAGCGCCAGGACGGCGAACAGAACCGCCGCCGCGGCCGACAGGGCCAGAAAGGCCAGCTCCCGCCTGTCGAGGATCTTCCCTATCATTGTACTGTATCCTCCCCAAAAAAGAAAGCCCTCCGCACCGGGTGCGGAGAACTTTTTACAGGAATTTTACCCGCCTGCCGGCCTGCGCGGCCTTTTACCGCCCGCTGTTCCGCACCAGCTGATAGAGATACTCGGCCGCCGCCCCTTCCGAAGCGCGGCAGAAGGTGGTCTGTCCGGCCGCAAGGCGCACCTCGGCGGGGGCGTCGAAGGCGGCGGCGCTCTGCCCGGCCAGCCGCATCAGCTCGACCATCGGGGCGCTGCCGGCCAGGATCGCGACCTTTTCGGGCGAGAGCAGGGCCGCGGCGCAGACCGCACTGAAGGCCGCCCCCATGCTGACGTCCCCGGGGGTCAGCGCCAGGCAGTCGATGGCAAGCCGCTCCTGCCGGACGGGGGCGCCGCTCTCTTCCAGCGCCTTTTCAAAGGTCTGCAAAGCGGGGATGGTCCTGGCGTCCTGATACAGCAGCACGCGCAGCACGTCCCCGCACAGCACCCCCTCGGGCTGGGCCAGCAGATAGGGGGTCCACTCCCGGCGGAGACGGCGCTCCAGGGCGTGGTTCATCCGCACCACCCGGGTCGCGCCGTCCTTCATCTGCAGGGCGATGCCGATGCCGGGGGCCGCCGGGAGCTTGGCCAGAAAGCCGTCCCCCAGCGCGGCAAAGCTGCCCATCGGCTGGCCGCTGCCGGCCGAAAAGCTGTAGACCAGCGTCCCCCCGCAGAGCAGGGCGGGCGCCGCCAGCGGCACGCTGCCCAGAATGGCCCGCACCGCCTTGGGCGTCTTTTGGGAAAAGACGGTCAGCCGGCCGCCCCGCGCCGTGAACAGCTGCAGCACGTCCCGCAGCACCTGGGTCAGGTTGCCGTCGGGGCCCAGCATCAGGGCGTCCAGGTCGCAGAGGACCAGGGTGGATTCCAGTTTCAAGCGCGTCCCCTCCTTAATCCAGCCAGAAAATGGGTGAAGTACTCGGGCAGCGGGCTGTCGAAGGACAGCCGCTCGCCGGTGATGGGGTGGACAAAGCCCAGGGTCTTGGCGTGCAGGCACTGCCCGTGCAGACTTTCGATGCAGCTGCGGGGCCCGTAGACCGGGTCCCCCGCCACCGGGTGGCGGATGGAGGCCATATGCACCCGGATCTGGTGGGTCCGCCCGGTCTTGAGCCGGCATTCCAGCAGGGTGAACTCCCCCAGCCGCTCCAGCACCTTCCAGCCGGTGTAGGCGTATTTGGCGTGGGGCTCGCCCGCGGGGTAGACCGCCATCTTTTTACGGTCGGTTTTGGAGCGGCCGAGATATCCCTCCACAAAGCCCTCGTCCTGGGCAAAGCCCCCGTAGACCACCGTCTGGTAGGCCCGCTCGACGCTGTGCTCGGCCATCTGGCGGGACAGTCCGATGTGGGTGGCGTCGTCCTTGGCCACCACCAGCAGGCCGCTGGTGTCCTTGTCGATGCGGTGGACGATGCCGGGGCGGATCTCACCGCCGATGCCCGAAAGGCTGCCCCGGCAGTGAAACAGCAGGGCGTTGACCAGGGTGCCGTCGGGGTTGCCGGGGGCCGGATGGACCACCATCCCCTTGGGCTTGTTCACCACCAGCAGGTGGGCGTCCTCATAGACGATGTCCAGCGGGATATCCTGCGCCACCGCCGCGATGGGGGCGGCGTCCGGGATCTCGAGCAGGATGGTGTCCCCCGCCTTGAGCTTGCGGTTTTTGGCCGCCGGCTGGCCGTTGGCCAGAACGCGCCCTTCGGCGATCAGGTTTTGCAGCGCGCTGCGGGAAAGGCCGGTGTCCTCCCCGGCCAGAAAGCGGTCGATCCGCTGGCCGGCGTCCTCGGCTTCCACCGCAAATTCTCGCTGTTCCACGTTATTTGTCCCCCTCGGCCTTGCCGTCCTTCCCTTCGGGGCTGCGGCGCTCCTCCAGGATCACCGCCAGGACCCACAGGGCCATCCCGACGCAGACGCAGATATCGGCAAAGTTGAAAACGGCAAAGTTCATGAACAGCAGGTTGATATAGTCTACCACCTTGCCGGCGGCGATCCGGTCGATCAGGTTGCCGATGCCGCCGCCCAGCACCAGCACCAGGGCCCAGCGCTGCAGCGGGTCGCGGCGGCAGTGGGTGAACAGCCACCAGGCGATCAGCAGCATCCCGATGCTGGTGGCGGCGATCAGCACCTCCTGCCGGCCCCAGAGCAGGCTGAAGGCCATCCCCTCGTTGTAGGTGAAGTGCAGCTCCACCACATGGGGGATGAGGGTCATCGAGCCCACCGGCTGCAGGTTCTGGACGGCCCAGAGCTTGATGGCCTGGTCGACGCCCACCAGCGCCGCGATGGCGATGAGATTCAGGAACACAAACATAGACGAATACTCCTGGAAAAGAGCCGGGCCCGCGGGCCCGGCCCCGACAGTATTTGCAAAGAGCGGCGCTCCCCAAAAAGGGAACGCCGCTGTTCAGTTTTGGACGTTCAAAAAAGAGGTTCTCAGCCCTCGATGACGCTGGCGCAGCGGGCGCAGAGGGTGGGATGGGCCGGATGGCTGCCGATGTCGGCGGTGTACTTCCAGCAGCGCTCGCACTTGTCGCCCGAGGCGTGCTCGGCGGTGATGCCCAGACCCTCGATGGCCGAGGCCGCGCCGCCCTCGCCCCGGACCAGCTCGACCCGGGAGACGATCATCAGATCGGCCAGCTCGTCCATGGGGACGCTGTTGAGCAGGTCGTAGGTCTCGCCGCCGCAGTAGAGGGTGACGGCCGCCTCGAGGGAGGCGCCGATCTTCTTGTCGTTGCGGGCGGTCTCGAGGGCCTTCTTGACCTCGTCGCGGACGGCGATCAGCTTGGCCCACTTGGCCTTGAACGCCTCGTCGGCGGCGTACCGGCCGGCGTGGGGCATCTCCTCAAAGACGACGTAGCGGTTCATCCCCTCGGTCTTGGGCATAAAGTCCCAGATCTCCTGGCTGGTGAAGCAGAGGATGGGGGCGATGATCTTGTCCAGGGCCACCAGGATCTTGTACATGGCGGTCTGCGCTGCCTGGCGGGCCGCGCCGCTGGTGCAGTAGAGACGGTCCTTGGTGACGTCGAGGTAGAAGTTGGACATGGCCACCACGCAGAAGTTGTAGACGGCGTGGTAGACCTTGTTGAAGTTGTAGGCCGCGTAGCCGGCGTCGGTCTCCCGCAGCAGGTCGTCGAGGGCGGCCAGGGCCCAGCGGTCGATCTCCTGCAGCTGGTCGTCGGGCAGCAGGTCGGTGTTGGGGTCAAAGCCGTCCAGGTTGCCCAGGATGAAGCGGGCGGTGTTGCGGATCTTGCGGTAGGCCTCGCTCAGCTGCTTGAAGATGTTCTTGCCGGCGCGCACGTCCACCGTGTAGTCGGAGGAAGCCACCCACAGGCGGATGATGTCGGCGCCGTAATCCTTGATGATCTCAGCGGGCTCGACGCCGTTGCCGGCGCTCTTGTGCATCTGCTTGCCCTGCTCGTCCACCACCCAGCCATGGCAGAGGACCGACTTGTAGGGGGCGATGCCCTGGCTGGCCACGCTGGTCAGCAGGCTGGACTGGAACCAACCGCGGAACTGATCCGCGCCCTCCATATAGAGGTCGGCGGGATAGCGCAGCTCGCTGCGCTCGCCGAGGACGGCGCTCCAGGTCGAGCCGGAATCGAACCAGACGTCCATGATGTCGGTGTCCTTGGTCCACTCGGCGCCGCCGCAGTTCTCGCAGACTTCGCCGGCGGGGATGATCTCGCTGGCCTCGTACTTGTACCAGGCGTCCGAACCCTCGCGGCGGAACAGGTCGCTGACCGCCTGGATGGTGGCGTCGGTGATGTGGTACTTGCCGCACTTTTTGCAGTAGAAGGCCGGGATGGGCACGCCCCAGGTGCGCTGGCGGCTGATGCACCAGTCGCTGCGGTCCCGGACCATGCCGTACATCCGGTCGTGGCCCCACTCGGGCATCCACTGCACCCCGTCGATGGCCTGGTAGACCTCCTCCTTGAAGGCGTCGATGGAGCAGAACCACTGCTCGGTGGCGCGGAAGATGATGGGGTGATGGCAGCGCCAACAGTGGGGGTACTGGTGCTTGATGTGCACCTGGCCCAGCACCACGCCGGCGGCGGTCAGGTCGGCCAGGATGGTCTTGTTGGCGGCCCAGACCTTCTGGCCGGCGTACTTGCCGGACAGTTCGGTCAGGTAGCCGCCGTCGTCCACCGGGACGGTGATGGGCACGTTATACTTCTGGCTGACGTTGAAGTCATCGACGCCGTGGCCGCCGGCGGTGTGGACACAGCCCGAGCCGCTCTCGAGGGTGACGTGGTCACCCAGGATGACCAGGCCCTCCTTGGGCAGGTAGACGTGCTGGTAGCGCATCATCTCGAACTCGGCGCCGCTGACCGGCTGGCCCACCACCTCGTACTCGGTGATGCCGCAGGCCTGCATGACGCTCTCCACCAGGTCGGTGGCCATGATGTGGTACTCGCCGCCGAACTTGACGAAGGAATACTCCAGCGCGCCGTTCAGGCAGATGGCCTCGTTGGCGGGCAGGGTCCAGGTGGTGGTGGTCCAGATCACGAACCAGGTCTTGTCCATCGGGATGCCGTATTTGGCCAGCACGCCGTTGGGGTCCTGGGTGACATGGAAGCGGACGAAGATGGAATCGCAGTCGTCCTCGCCGTATTCGATCTCGGCCTCCGCCAGGGCGGTGCGGCACTCGGGGCACCAGTAGACCGGCTTGAGGCCCTTGTAGATATAGCCCTTTTTGGCCATCTCGCCGAAGATCTCGATCTGGCGGGCCTCAAACTCGGGCTTGAGGGTGAGGTAGGGGTGCTCAAAATCGCCAATGACGCCCAGACGCTTGAACTGGTCGCTCATGATGCCGATGTGCTCGGTGGCAAACTTTTCGCAGATCTGGCGCAGCTCCAGCTTGGAGATGTCCTTCTTCTTGCTGCCGACCGAAGACAGGGCCTTCAGCTCGATGGGCAGGCCGTGGGTATCAAAGCCGGGGACGTAGGGGGCCTTGTAGCCCTCCATGTTCTTCTGCCGGATGATGATATCCTTGATGATCTTGTTCAGGGCGGTGCCCATGTGGATGCTGCCGTTGGCGTACGGAGGGCCGTCGTGCAGCACAAAGAGGGGCTTGCCCTCGTTGTGGCGCATCAGCTGGTTGTACAGGTCATTTTTGTCCCAGTCCTCCAGCATGGCGGGCTCCTTCTTGGGCAGGCCGGCGCGCATTTCAAACAGGGTCTTGGGCAGATGCAGGGTACTGTCGTATTGGGATTTTGTCTTAGGCACTGGTTCCACACTCCTCAAATCATGGTGATCTGCCGGCACGCCGGCAGACAGGAAAGCAGGGACAGGCGCTTTTCGCCCCTGCCCTGCCCCATCGCGCGGTTTTCCGCGCGGGATGTAACGTTTTTACTTGCTGAACTGGACGCCCTGGAAGGCGGAGTAGTCCACCTCGGCGGGCGCTTTCTGGTCGGGCGCGGCGAGCTCGGCCTCGTCCTTATTCCAGAAATCCCCCTCCTGGGCGGCGTCCTCGGGCGCATCAGCATCGGCAGCAGCGGCTGCCTCGTCGGCTGCGGCCGCTTCGGCCTCTCCGGCGGCCGGCTCGACCGCTGCGTCGGGGGCGTACTCGGGCAGGCGGCTGAGGGACTCGACGTGGCTGCGGTAGAGGTTGAGCACGTCGGCCTTGAAGCGGGTGACCTCCAGCCGGACCCGCTCGTACTCCCGCTCTTCCAGCATCCGCTGGTCGCTGGCCTCCCGGACGATCTCGTCGGCCCGGTCGGTGGCCTTCTGCAGCAGGTCGTTGGCGTCCCGGATGATGTCGTCGCTGCGGAGGTTGGCCTTGTGGATGATCTCCTCAGCCTTCTGGTTGGCCTCCCGGATGACGTTTTCGCCGATCCGCTGCGCGTTGATGAGGGCGGACTTCATGATCTCGCCGTCGGCGCGATAGTCCTCGGTCTCCTTGGCCAGACGCTGGTTCTCGCTCTGCAGCTGCTCGATCTGCCGCTGCAGCCGGTCCGCCTCGGCGGCGCCGGCCTTGAGCTGCTCTTCCACCCGGTCCAAGAACCGGTCAACGTCCTCGATCCGGTAACCGCGGAAGCTCTTTTCAAACTGGACGGCGTGGACATCCTGCGGTGTCAGCATACTGATTTCCTCCTGTCATGGTGATTTACGATGAATACTGAAAAAACTCGATGATCTGGCGGTCCTTTTTCGTCCTGCCGGGCAGGCCGGTCAGGGCGAAGCGCCCCCGGCCGCGGATGGTGAAGATATCCCCCTCGTAGACCGGCGCGTGGACGCTCTCGGTGGGCAGATGGTTGATCTCCACCCTCCCCGCCTCGATGAGGGCGGCGGCGGCCCCGCGGCTGCAGTGCAGCATGGCCGCAAGCACCGCGTCCAGCCGCAAGGAGGAGACGGCTGCGGTCCGCTTTTCCCGCTCGGCCGGCGCAAGGTCCGGCAGCTCTTCCAGCGGCTGCCGGGTGCAGCTGACCTCGGCGCGTCCCACCTGGACCAGCTCTTCGCAGATCAGCCGGGCCGCCGGCTCGAGGGCAAAGACGTAGGCCGTGCCGGGCCTGTCCGCCGGCAGAACGATGTCGCCCAGCGCCTCCCGCTTGAGGGCCAGGCCCATCAGGCTGCCCAGATAGTCCCGGTGGGCGGGCAGCTGCACCCCCGGCGCGGCCCGGCATTCCAGCCGGACGCAGGCCAGCGGGCTGTCGGCCCAGGAGCCCTCCGGCTCGATGGCGGCAAGCCGCCGCTCGGCCTCGGGGTAGCCCCCCTCCAGACGCCAGCAGCCGCAGCCCGCTTTGGCCAGGGCCGCCCGGGCCAAAACCTGCTCCCGGTCGCTGAGAAAGGAGGAATACCGCGGGATGCCGCGCGATTCGGCCGTGCGGGCCAGATCCTCGATGTGGCGCATCAGAAAGCGTTCCTTATCGTTCTGGGGCGGGATGTAGCCCCGGCGCTGTGCCTCCGGGCTTTCCTCAATAGAACGCGCCATTGTTCTCCAGCTCGTCCAGCAGGTCGCCCATAATGTCGACGTTGTACGGGGTGATGATGAAGGTGCTGTTGGCCACCCGCTTGATCTGACCGTTGTTGGCGTAGGCTACGCCGGACAAAAAGTCGACCAGCCGGCGGGAAACTTCCTTGTTGGTGGATTCGAGGTTGAGCACCACCGTCCGCTTGTTGTTCAGGTGGTCGGCGATGGTGCTGGCGTCCTCGAACCGCTCGGGCTTGACCAGGACCACCTTGAGCTGAGTGGTGGCGTTGATGTTGACCACCCGGTTGCCGCTCTTGCTGCCCTCGCCGCTGTCCTCGTCGTAGGAATCCGAGCTGCCGAAGCCGCTGTTGTTGTTCACCATCTGGGGGCCGTCGTCGATGTACTGATCGTCGTAGCCGTCGTCCTCACCGAAAAGGCCCTTTTTGATATTTTGCATAAAAGACATCAATACCGCTCCTTTCATCTGCAAGCAGATGCCGTTTTGCCATAACAACCGCCGCCCGCCCCGTGCAGCCGGGCCGCAGAAAAGAATAGCTCTCTATATTATCTGTTTTTTTAGGCCGGATGTCAATACAGACCACCAAAAAAGTCCCGCCGGGCCGCAGCGCGCGGACGGGCGGGACCATGTTCAGGACAAAAGTTTGCCGTCGTAGAGGTTCTGTCCCTCCACGATGACCTGGTCGTAGAGCCGCACCTCGCTGACCGACCCCGCCGTCCCTTTCGGCGGGACGATGATGTAGGTCCCGTCGGTGACAAGGGGATGCGCGTCGTCCACCGGGTCGATGCGGCAGAAGCGGGCCAGGTTGCCGAACTTGACATAGACGCCGGGGATATAGTTCTCCCCTGCCGGCACGGCGCTGTCCGCCTCCCCCGCCTCCGAAGAGGCCGCTTCGCTCTCCAGCACATAGTGGACCGCGGCGGCGGGCACCCGCAGGCCGGTGGTCTCGCTGACGATGACCTCGGCTTCGGCCTGTTCCAGCCGCAGCACGTCGCCGGTGACCGAGTCGCAGGTGAGGACGAACCGGGCCAGCCCCGCCGCCTCGTCGATGGTCACCTCATCCAGCTTGGCCGGCAGGGCCTCGTCGGTCTGGCCGGGAAAGCGGATATGGACGGTACTGGTGAGCGGAGTCCCGTCGGCCCGCAGCAGCTTGCGGCCCTCTTCGGCCGTGCAGACGCCGCAGTAGCGCCAGCTGAACCCCGAGACCATCTTGCCGGCGCAGCCGGTCAGGGCGGCGTCCAGGCCGGTGTCCAGGGCACTGCGCAGGGCGGCGGGGTCCATGGCCAGGATGGCCTCGGCCGGCTGGGTCAGCTGCCGGGTGCTGGCGCTGCGGACAAAGTAGCCGGTGAGCGGGGCCGTGACCGCGGCGGGGGCGCCCAGCTGGCTCTGCAGCTGGGCCGCTTCGGCCTGCAGCGCTGCGATCTGCGAGGCGAAGTCCGACGCTTCCCCGGTGACCACCAGGATCTTGTTCTGGGCCAGGAGATAGGCCTCCCGCCCCTCGTCCATGGCGGCGGGCGTACCCCGGTCGGCGGCGTCCAGCAGATCATAGAGGGCGGTGGTGCGCTCCTGGATCATGGTGTCCACCTGGGTGGAGGAGACGTTCTCGGCCCGCCTGAGCAGCTCGATCTGCTCGTTCAGGCCGTCGAGGGCGGCGCGCAGGGCGCTCTGCCCGCTGTTGGTGTAGACCTCGGCCACCACCGTCCCGGCCGAGACCCGCGCCCCGTCCTCGACGAGGTAGCCCAGGTCCCCGCTGCCGGGGATGACCATCTCCTCAAAGAGGAGCACCCCGTCCGCCTCCACCTTGTCCTCCACCGTCGCGGTCAGGACCGTCTCGTAGGTGTTGGGCGGGTTGACGAGGTGGAGGATCTGATAGCCCACATAGGCCAGGATGACCAGCAGCAGGAGGACCACCGTCCCGCCCAGGACCGTCTTCCAGCCGGGAAGGGCGCTTTCGCCGCCGGGATGTTCCGGGTTCTGCCTGTCCTTTCGCATTCGGTCCATCACCCCTTTTGCAGAAATGCTTCGGCCAGGCGCAGGGCCTGTGCCGCAAGGTCGGGCGCGCCGGCGTCCAGCCAGACCACCCCGTCCATATGGCGAAACCAGGTCAGCTGCCGCTTGGCGTACCGGCGGGAGGCCTGCTTCAGCTGTTCGGTGCAGTGGGCAAGGCTGTCCTCCCCCGCAAAGTAGGGGAAGAACTCCTTGTACCCGATGGCCTGCGCCGCAGTGCGGCAGGACGCGCGGCGGTCATAGACCATCCGCGCTTCTTCCAGCAGGCCCTGTTCCAGCATCCGGTCCACCCGGGCGTCGATGCGGCGGTAGAGCTGCTCCCGCGCGGGGAAATCCAGCCCCAGCACCAGGGCGCGGTAGGGCCGCTCGGGCGGGAGGGAGGCCGCCTTCTGTTCGCTGAGGCGGCGGCCGGTGGCCCGGTAATGCTCCAGCGCCCGCAGCACCCGCAGGTGGTTGTTGGGGTGGATGGCGGCGGCCGCCTCCGGGTCGGCGGCCTGCAGCTCGGCATAGAGGGCCGCCGGGCCCCGGGCGGCAAGCTCGTCCGCCAGCTGCCGGCGCAGCCCGTCGGGGGCCTTCTCTTCGGCAAAGCGGACCCCGTACAGAAAGCTCTGGATGTACAGCCCGGTGCCCCCCACCAGAATGGGCAGGCGGCCGCGGGATGCGATCTCTTCGGTCAGCCGGCCGGCCATGGCGGTGAAGTCCGCCACGCTGAAGGCCGCCTCGGGCGGCAGGATGTCCAGGCCGTGGTGGGGCACCCCCCGCATCTCGGCAGGGGTGACCTTGGCGGTGCCGATGTCAAGGCCCCGGTAGATCTGCATCGAGTCAGCGCTGATGATCTCGCCCCCCAGCCGGAGGGCCAGCTCCACCCCGAGGGCGGTCTTGCCGGTGGCGGTGGGGCCCGCCACCGCCAGCACCGCGGGTTTCTCATTCGATTCTGCCAAACTGCTTTTCCAGCTCCTTTCGGGTCAGCTTGAGGACGCAGGGGCGGCCGTGGGGGCAGGTGGGCGGCACCTTGCCCGAGAGGATCTTTTCGGCCAGGACCATCAGCTCCTCGGGGGAGGTGTGGTCCCCCGCCTTGATCGCCGCCCGGCAGGCGACCGAGTGGAGGACCCACTCGGTGTGCTCGCTCAAGGCGTCGGGGCTGCCGTGAACGAGTTTGTCCGCAAGCTCGACCGCCAAATCCTCGAGGTCCTTGGGTTCGACGTCGGCGGGAGTGGTCCGCATCAGAAT
Organism: Candidatus Faecalibacterium intestinigallinarum; assembly: GCA_019113345.1. Lineage (GTDB taxonomy): Bacteria > Bacillota > Clostridia > Oscillospirales > Ruminococcaceae > Faecalibacterium > Faecalibacterium intestinigallinarum. The sequence goes on along the minus strand of DXHQ01000078.1, from coordinate 49,621 downwards.
GCTGTTGCCCCCGAAATCTTCCATCACAACGCCGACGTTCTCCAGCAGCGCGCTGTTGTACAGCAGAGCATCCTTCTCCTCCGCCGACAGCGAGACAACCAGCGGGGTAATCAGCAGCTGGCAGGGGATCTCGCCGTACTCGGCGGCCAGCTCCTCATAGATCTGCCGCTCGTGGGCGGCGTGCTTGTCGATCAGATAGAGCTCGTCCCCCCGCTGCGCGATGATGTAGGTGCGGAAGGCTTCCCCCACATATTCCAGCCGGTTGGGGTCCTCCGCGCCGGGCATGACGGTCTGCTCCGGCTCGTCCTCGTCGGGGAAGAGCGCTTCCTGCTGCGGCAGGGCCTCTTCGTCCTCCCAGTCCGGCGTGACGTCCAGCTGCGATTCCTGCCCGGCGGGGCGGAAAGAGGATGCGGGCTTTTCGGCCGGGGTGCTGTGCAGAGCAAGGCTCTCCTGCAAAGGCGCCCCCCAGCCCGACGGCTTGGCGGGGACGGCGGGCGGCGCGGGCATCTCGCCCTCTTCTTCGTCCGTCTCGTCCGCCTCGTCGGGCGTATAAGGCAGCGCGCCCGGCTGCGCCTGGCCGGGAATGACGGCCGAAAGCCCTGTAAAGTCATTGTCCTTTACATCATTTTCTTTCGTGTCGTCGTTGTCTTTCCAGCTTGTGTTTTTGTTTGCGAACTCCTCATAAGGGGAGCCCTTGACCCACGGTCCCCCGAGGACAAAGCCGCGCTCCCCGCTGCCGGGCTCCTTCAGGGCCAGCATGACCATATGGTAGATCGCCTCAAAGACGTTGTTCTCGCAGGCAAAACGGACCGCGGTCTTGGCCGGATGGACATTGACGTCCAGCAGCTCGACCGGCATATCCAGCATCAGGATGCAGCCCGGGAACCTGCCCTGCATGGCGTTATGCTTGAAGGCCATCTCCAGCCCGGCCATCATGGTCGGGTTGCGAACATAGCGCCCGTTGATGTAGAAAAATTCCATGCTGCGGCTGGCCCGACATTTTCTGGGCGGGGTGATCAGGCCGTGCAGCCGGTAGATGCTCTGCTTTTTGTCGATCTCGATCAGGTCGCGGGCAAACTCCCGGCCCAGCACGGCGTAGGCTGCGCCGCGCAGGTCACCGTCGCCGGGGGTGACATACTGCTGTTTGCCCTCCCGGACAAACTTGAAGCTGATCTCGGGGTGGCTGAGGGCCAGCCGGTCGACGATATCGGCCACATAGGTGCCCTCGCTGGAATCCTTTTTCAGGAACTTCATCCGGGCGGGGGTGTTGTAGAAGAGGTCCCGCACCCGGATGGTGGTGCCCACGGCGCGGGCCGCCGGCTCGATGGGGAACTCTTCTCCGCCCTCGTTGCGGTAGAGGACGGCAAACTCGCTGGAAGCGGTGCGGGTCAGCAGTTCGACCTTGGATACGCTGGCGATGGAGGACAGCGCTTCCCCCCGGAAACCCAGGGTGCGGATGGCGGCCAGATCTATCTCGTCCTCGATCTTGCTGGTGGCGTGCCGGATGAAGGCGGTGGAGACGTATTCCGGCTCGATGCCGCTGCCGTTGTCGCTGACTTCGATCAGCTTGACGCCGCCCGACTCGATGGAAACGGCGATCTGCGTCGCGCCGGCGTCGATGGCGTTTTCGATCAGTTCCTTGGCGGCGGAAGCCGGACGCTCCACCACTTCGCCCGCCGCGATCAGTTCGGCGGTATGTTTGTCCAATACGCGGATGACTGCCATACAGATACCTTCCTTTCCTAAAAGATCAGCCGCTGATGCTCCCCTTCAGGGTCTTTTTCAGCTCGTAGAGGAAGTTGAGGGCTTCGATGGGGGTCAGGGTCTCGAGATCGAGAGCTTCCAGTTTTTCCACCATCTCGCTGGGGGCGGCGGGCGACTGGTAGTCGGCCAGGGTGCCGAAATCCATCTGCTCCACATTGTTTTTGGGGGCGGCAGCCTCCAGTTTGCGCAGCACCTCGTGGGCCCGGCGGGTGACGCTGCCGGGCAGGCCGGCAAGTTTCGCCACCTCGATGCCGTAGCTGTCGTCGGCGGGGCCGCGGACGATTCGCCGCAGGAAGGTGATGTCCTCTCCCCGCTTCTTGACTGCGATGTTGTAATTTTTGACCCCCTCGACCTCCCCTTCCAGGTCGGTCAGCTCGTGGTAGTGGGTGGCAAACAGGGTTTTGCAGCCCAAGCCGTTCTGGGGGCTGGCGATGTGCTCGACCACCGCGCGGGCGATGCTCATCCCGTCGAAGGTGGAGGTGCCCCGGCCGATCTCGTCCAGGATGACCAGGCTGCGCCGGGTGGCGTTTTTGAGGATCTCGGCCACCTCGGTCATCTCGACCATGAAGGTGGACTGGCCGGCGGCCAGATCGTCCGAGGCGCCCACCCGGGTAAAGACCGCGTCCACAATGCCGACATGGCACTCCGCGGCCGGCACAAAGGAGCCGATCTGGGCCATCAGGGCGATGAGGGCGTTCTGGCGCATATAGGTCGATTTGCCCGCCATGTTGGGGCCGGTGATGATGAGGCAGCGGTTTTCGCCGCAGTCGAGCTCGGTGTCGTTGGGAACAAAGAGACTGCCCTTGAGCACCTGCTCCACCACCGGATGGCGGCCCTCCCGGATGAAGAGCCGGTCGCTGTCGTCCACCACCGGGCGGCAGTAGTTGTTGTCCGCCGCCACCGCGGCCAGCGAGACAAAGACGTCCAGCTGGGCCACCGCCCGGGCGGTGCGCTGGATCCGGTCCAGTTCCCGGCTGATGCCGTCCAGCAGGTCGGCAAAGAGGCGGTGTTCCAGGCTGATCAGCCGTTCGTGGGCGCCGAGGATCTTGTTTTCCAGGGTTTTCAGCTCGGGGGTGATGTACCGCTCGCCGGTGGTCAGGGTCTGCTTGCGGGTGTAGTTGTCGGGCACCATGCTCTTGTAGCTGTTGCTGACCTCGATGAAATACCCGAACACATGGTTGAAGCCGATCTTCAGCTTGGGGATGCCGGTCTCCTCCCGCAGGCGGGTCTCCAGCTGGGCAAGCACCCCCTTGGTGTTCTCCCGGATGGAGCGCAGCTCGTCCACCTCGCTGTTGTAGCCCGCCAGGATGACGCCGCCGTCCTTGAGGGTGGAGGGGGCGTCGGGGTCGATGGCGGCGCAGATGCGGGCCTTGAGGTCGTCCAACGGGTCGATGCCGGCGGCAAGCTCGGTCAGCTCGGCGCAGCCGCAGCTCTCGGCCAGCCTTTTCAGCTCGGGCAGCCGGTCGAAGGTCTGGGCCATGGTGTAGATCTCCTTGGGGGTGGCCGAGCCGTAGACGGTGCGGGTCATCAGCCGCTCGATGTCGGTGATGTAGCGCAGCGTTTCGGCCAGTTCGCCCCGGGCGACCGTCTGTTTGACCAGGCTTTCCACCGCGTTGAGCCGGTGGTTGATGATCCCGCTCGAAACCAGGGGCTGTTCCAGCCAGCTGCGCAGCAGCCGCTTGCCCATGGCGGTCGAGGTGCGGTCCAGCACCCAGAGCAGGGTGCCCCGCTTTTCCCGCCCGCGCAGGGTCTCGGTCAGTTCAAGGTTGGCGCGGGTGACCGGCGCCAGGTGCATATACTGCGCCTCGGTGTACCGGATGACCGTCTTGAGCCGGCTGACCCCCTTGATCTGGGTGTCGTGGAGGTACTGCAGCAGGCCGCCCATCGCATAGCGGACCAGCCCCTTTGCCTCGATCTCGGTGCTCTGGGCCCAGTCCCGGCCGAACTGCCCGGCCAGAACGGTCTCGATTAGGCCGGGGGCGTATTTTTCGTCCTCCATCAGCTCGACGGCGCAGTTCATGTGCTTTTTGATGTAGTTGGTCACCTCCCGGCAGCTCAGGGCGCCGGCGTTGAACAGCACCTCGCTGGGATGGTAGCGGCAGAGCTCGGCGATGACGGCCAGGCCGATCTTGGGCCCTGCCAGCTCGGTGACGTGGGCGGTGCCGGTCGAGACGTCGGCAAAGCAGACCCCCGCCGCCTCCCCTTTCAGGTAGAGGCTGGCGATGTAGTTGTTCCGGTCGTCCTGGAGCATACTGCTCTCGATGACGGTGCCGGGGGTGACCACCCGCACGATCTCCCGTTTGACCAGCCCCTTGGCCAGGGCGGGGTCCTCGGTCTGCTCGCAGATGGCCACCTTGTACCCCTTGGCGATCAGGCGGGCCATGTAGGTCTCGTAGCTGTGGAAGGGCACGCCGCACATGGGGGCGCGCTCCTTCTGGCCGCACTGTTTGCCGGTCAGGGTCAGGTCCAGTTCCCGGGAGGCCGTGATGGCGTCGTCGTAGAACATCTCGTAAAAATCGCCGATGCGGTAAAAGAGGATCTCGTCTTTATGCTGCTGTTTGATCTCCAGGTATTGTTTCATCATGGGCGACAGGTCCGCCATGGCATCCCCCTTCTTTCTGCGGTTTGTGGCCCGTAACCGGGCAGGGACAAGGAAACGCGGCTGTGCTTGTGCCGCAGCCGCGTTGCGCTCTTAGCCGCAGCCGCCGCAGGTGGAGCAGCTGCCGGTGCAGGAAGCCGAGGGCTCCTGGACCGCCATCGGGTCGCCGCCGTTCATCGCGGCGTTGATGATGGCGTCGATATAGTTGACCAGAGCCTCGCACTCCCGCTTGGCCTCGTTGTAGGCCACCATCCCCTCGTCGCTCATGATCTGGCCGTAGAGGGTGTTCACCTTCTCGTTCAGCTCGGCGATGCGGGCGTCGTTGCGCTCCGGCTTGCCGATCTCATTGTTCAGGTCCATCCGGGCGAGGTTGAATTCGCCGATCATGTTCTGCAGCTCTTCGTCGCTGTCGTTCATCTTGCGGGCCTGGTCCAGGGCCAGGTAGCGGCGGTCGGTCTGCAGCGCCATGGCGGCGCGCTTGAAAAGGTCGATGCAATCCATTGTGGTGTCTCCTTTTGTTTTTTCTATCTTTTCCTTCTGTTACACTGATAATTCGCCCAGCAGGACGGTGGCCCGCGCGCCGGTCAGTTTCACTCGGGCGTATTGGCCCAGCAGGGCCTCTTCCCCGGCAAACTCGACGGTCAGGTTGTTGTCCAGCCGGCCCGAGAGGGTCCCCTCCGCCCGGCCGGAACCCTCGACCAGGACCCGGACGGTCTGCCCCACCTGGGCCTTGACCAGGGCCATGGCGATCTCGTCCTGGGTTTTCAGCAGCCGGGCCATCCGGTCGGTCTTTTCGGCGCGGGGGGTGGGGTCGGGGTAGGAAGCCGCCGGCGTGCCCTCCCTCTTGGAGTAAATAAAGGTGAACAGCTGCATATACCCCACCCTGCGGACCAGGTCGAGGGTGCCCTGAAAATCCTCCTCGGTTTCGCCGGGGAAGCCGACGATGATGTCGCTGGAGAAGGTGATGCCCGGCACCCGCTCGCGGGCGTACTCGATCAGGTCGAGGTAGTGTTCCACCGTGTAGTGGCGGTTCATCTTTTCCAGCAGCCGGTCCGACCCGCACTGCACCGGCAGGTGCAGGTGCTTGCACAGATGGGGCTGGGCCGCGATGGTGTCGATCAGCTTGCGGCTGGCGTCCTTGGGGTGGCTGGTCATAAAGCGGATGTGGTAATCACCCGGCACGGCGCAGAGCAGGTTGAGCAGATCGGAGAAGTCCATCTTCTCTTCCTCATCCAGCCCCTTGCCGTAGCTGTTGACGTTCTGTCCCAGAAGGGTGATCTCCTTGTAGCCGGCGGCCACCAGCCCTTTGAACTCGGCCAGGATGTCCCCCGGGCGGCGGCTTTTCTCCCGGCCGCGGACGTAGGGCACGATGCAGTAGGTGCAGAAGTTGTCGCACCCATACATGATGGGCAGCCAGGCCCGGAACTCGCTCTCCCGCCGGATGGGGATGCCCTCGACGATGACCGGGCGCTGGGCCGGCTCCAGCAGGATCCGCTTTTTCTCTTCCAGCTTGCGGGCCAGAAGGGCCGGCAGGGTGTCGATGCCGTCCACCCCAAAGACCAGGTCGACGTAGGGGTAGCTGCGGCGCAGCTTTTCCACCACCTGCTTCTGGTTGGCCATGCAGCCGCACAGCCCGATGATGAGGCCCGGCTTTTTCTCCTTGAGGCCCTTGAGGGCCCCCACGTTGCCAAAGACCCTCTGCTCGGCGTGCTCCCGCACGGCGCAGGTGTTGAAGAGGATCAGGTCGGCGTCCTCGGGGGCATCGCACAGGCCGTAGCCGATGTCCACCAGGACCCCCTTGATCCGCTCGCCGTCGTTGACGTTCTGCTGGCAGCCGTAGCTGTGCACAAAGGCCAGGGGCGGCGTGTCGTAATGGCGGCCGACCAGCTCGGCCGCCGCGGCGTTATGTTCGTATCTTTGATATTCCAACGATCTACCATCCTTACCCCGCGGGTCCATGGCCCGGGGCTCAATCTCTCAGAAAGCCGGGCCTTGGCCCCGCCTCTATCTTACCTATTATACAGGTTTCTCCGGTGCGAAACAAGGGAAAATTTCGCAAAAGATCACAGTGCGGCGGCCGGGGCCGCTTCCGCCTGCCGGGCGCAGGCCTCGCACAGGCCGATCCAGGTCACGACGCAGTCGGTGACCCGGCCGGGCTGCCCGTCCAGCAGCTGCCGGACGACGCCGGGGTCGAGGTCGAGGTCCTCCACCCGGCCGCACCCGGTGCAGTACAGGTGCCCGTGCCAGGCCAGGGTGTGGTCAAAGCGGTCGGGCTGGCCCGGGATGGACACCCGCCGGACCCGCCCGGCCTCCACCAGACTGTTCAGGTTGCGGTAGACGGTGCCGAGGCTGAGCCCCGGACACTCCCGGCGGGCACAGTGATAGATCTCTTCCGCGGTCGGATGGTCGTGCAGCGCCTCGACCTGCTGCATGACCAGTTCCCTCTGTTTGGAGTAGCGCATCCCTTGTGTTCCTCCTTGTTCCAAACGATTCACCCATCCCCTTTGATCCGGTCCCAGTAGGCTTTGGCGGCCTGTTCGGTGCGGTTGTCGCCGTAGGTGTAGTAATGGGCGTCCTTGATGGCGTCGGGCAGATACTGCTGGGCCACCCAGTGGTTTTTGTACTCCTGGGCGTACTTGTAGTTCTGCCCTTTGACCAGAGCGTCGGCCCCGTCGAAGTGCTTGTTCTGCAGCTGGCGGGGCACCGGCCCGGTCCGCCCCGCCCGCACGTCGGCCAGGGCCGCGTCGATGGCGGCCTCCCCGCTGTTGGACTTGGGGCTGGTCGAGACCAGGATCACCGCGTCAGCCAGCGGGATGCGGGCCTCGGGCAGGCCCAGCATATTGGCCGCGTCCACCGCCGCCTTGACGATGGGGATGATCTGCGGGTAGGCCAGTCCCACATCCTCGCAGGCGCAGACCATCAGCCGCCGGCAGGCCGAGGGCAGGTCCCCCGCCTCCAAAAGCCGGGCCAGATAGTGCAGCGCCGCGTCGGGGTCGGAGCCCCGCATCGACTTCTGGTAGGCCGAGACGATGTCGTAGTGCTCGTCGCCGTCCTTGTCGTACCGCATGGCGGTCCGTCTGGTCACCTGCCGGATCATCTCGAGGGTGACCAGCTTGCCCTCGGGGCCGGTCTCGGCAGCGGCCACCGCAAACTCCAGGCTGCCCAGGGCCTTGCGCATATCGCCGCCGGCGCTCTCGGCCAGGTACTGCGCCGCCTCGTCGGTGACCGTGACCGGCTCCCCCTCGGCCGAAAGGCGGGCCGCCGCGTGGCGGATGCCCTGCTCGACGTCGGCCGCCGTCAGGCTCTTGAACTCAAAGACGGTGCAGCGGGAGAGCAGCGCATTGTAAATATAGAAATAGGGGTTTTCGGTGGTGGAGGCGATGAGGGTGACGGTGCCCTCCTCGAGGCATTCCAGCAGGCTCTGCTGCTGCTTTTTGTTCAGGTACTGGATCTCGTCGAGATAGAGCAGGATGCCCCCCGCGCCGGCCAGGGTGCCGATGTCCTTGAACACCGCCTTGATGTCCCCCGTCCCGCAGGAAGTGCCGTTCAGTTTGTGCAACGTCATGCCGCTGTTTTCGGCGATGATGCGGGCCACGGTGGTCTTGCCGGTGCCGGACGGACCGTAAAAGATCATGTTGGGGATGCTGCCGCTGTCGATGGTGCGGCGGAACACCCGCCCCGGGGCCAGCAGGTGCTGCTGGCCGCAGACTTCGGCCAGCGTCTTGGGCCGCAGGCGCTGCGCCAGAGGTTCGCGCATGGCTGCCGCCTCCTTTCCTGATTACTGCGAATGATTACGATTTGCCATTCTATTGGATATTATACAGCATTTTGCGCAAAAGGACAAGGTTTACAAACGGGGGAAAACGTGGTATCATCACTTGCAGGAACCGACAAGGAGGAACGCCCATGCCCAGAAAGCAGATGCCGGCCGCCGAGCTCGCGGCCAAAAAGGAACTGGCCCTCGCCGTTATCGAGCGGCTGAAGGCGGAATATCCCGACGCCGCCTGCACCCTCGACTATGCCGACGCCTGGCAGCTGCTGGTCAGCGTCCGGCTGGCGGCCCAGTGCACCGACGCGCGGGTCAACGTGGTGGTGGAAGAGCTCTTTGCCAAGTACCCCGGCGTGGCCGCCCTGGCCGCCGCCGAACCGGAGGAGATCGAGGCCATCGTCAAACCCTGCGGTCTGGGCCGCTCCAAGGCGCGGGACATCTCGGCCTGTATGCGCATCCTGCGGGACAAGTACGACTGCCAGGTGCCCACCACCTTTGAAGAACTGCTTGCCCTGCCCGGCGTCGGCCGCAAGAGCGCCAACCTCATCATGGGGGACGTGTTCGGCAAGCCGGCCATCGTCACCGACACCCACTGCATCCGGCTGTGCAACCGCATCGGCCTGGTGGACGGCGTCAAGGAGCCGCAGAAGGTGGAGATGCTGCTGTGGCAGATCATCCCGCCCGAGGAGGGCAGCGATCTCTGCCACCGCTTTGTGCTGCACGGGCGTGCCGTCTGCGACGCCCGCCGGCCGGCCTGCGACAGGTGCTGCCTGGCCGGCATCTGCCGCACCGCCCGCGAGGCCCAGAACGCCCAGCCGGCGCCGGTCTGACCCAATCTACAGGAGGTTTATACTTTATGCTCTTTTCCATCGTCAACGTCATTTTCAGCCTCATTGTGGGCGCGCTGGCCGGCTATGTGGCCGGCCGCCTGATGGGGACTTATCCCGCCTCCACCCTGCACAACATTGTGCTGGGTATGCTGGGCGGCTTTGTAGGCAGCTTTCTGCTGGGCCTGATCGGCCTGCGCGCCACCGGCTTTGTGGGCGACTTCGTCGTCTCGGTGGCGGGCGCCTGCGTCTGCATCTGGGTCGCCCGCAAACTGGCGCGATGATCCGCCCTTCCGTCCCTCTGACGGAAGCGGCTGCGAAAACGCCCGGTGCTCTGCAAAAGAGCGCCGGGCGTTTCCTGTTGTGTTGCTATGTTCAGGAGAGGATCATGCGGTCGTTGGCAAATTCGCCGCCGCTGGCGGTCTGGAACTTGGCCAGCAGGTCGGAGACGTGGAGCTTCTGCTTTTCCTCGCCGCTCACGTCGTAGATGATGTGTCCCTCGTGCATCATGATCAGGCGGTTGCCGTATTTGATGGCGTCCTTCATGTTGTGGGTGATCATCAGGGTGGTCAGGTGGTTTTCAGCCACCAGCTTGGCTGAGAGGGTCAGCACCTTGAGGGCGGTCTTGGGGTCGAGGGCGGCGGTGTGCTCGTCCAGCAGCAGCAGCTTGGGCCGGTTCATGGTGGCCATCAGCAGGGTCAGCGCCTGGCGCTGTCCGCCCGACAGCAGCCCCACCCGGGCGGTGAGCCGGTTCTCCAGGCCGAGGTCAAGGCTCTTGAGCAGCTCTTTGTATTCCTCCCGCTCCTTGCGGGTGATGCCGATGCGGAGGGTGCGGGGCTTACCGCGGCGGGCGGCCAGGGCCAGGTTTTCTTCGATCTGCATGGTGGCGGCGGTGCCGGTCATGGGGTCCTGAAAGACCCGGCCGATGTATTTGGCCCGCTGATGCTCGCTCAGCCGGGTGACGTCGGTGCCGTCGATCATGATCCTGCCCTCGTCCACCGGCCAGACGCCGGCCACCGCGTTCAGCATGGTGGATTTGCCCGCGCCGTTGCCGCCGATGACGGTGACGAAATCGCCCTCGTTCAGGTGGAGGGACAGCCCGTTCAGCGCCGTCTTTTCGTTGACGGTACCGGGGTTGAAGGTCTTGGAAATGTTCTGGATGTCAAGCATGGGGCTGTTCCTCCTTCTGGGCCTTTTTGGAGACCGGCTTTGAGAAATACTTGCCCTTCCAGTAGGGTACCGCCAGGAAGATGGCCACCACCACGGCCGACAGCAGCTTGAGGAGGTTGGCGTCGAAGCCCAGTGTCAAAACCAGCTGCAGGACGATATAATAGATCACGGCGCCGATCGAAACGGCGACCAGCTTGAGCGCGAAGTTATGGAAGATGCGGCTGAAGATGGTCTCGCCGATGATGACGGCGGCCAGGCCGATGACGATGGCGCCGCGGCCCATGCTGACGTCGGCAAAGCCCTGGTACTGGGCCAGCAGAGCGCCCGACAGGGCGACCAGGCCGTTGGAGACGGCCAGGCCCAGCACCACATTGAAATCGGTGTTGATGCCCTGGGCCCGGCTCATGTGGGGGTTGGAGCCGGTGGCGCGGATGGCGCAGCCCAGCTCGGTGCCGAAGAACCAGTAGAGGATCCCGATCAGGATGACGGTGATCAGGATGACCATGATGACGGGGTTGTGGAGGGCGAACTCCTTGACCCAGCGCAGCGAGATGAGCAGGTCGTACTTGTCCACATTGATGGACTGGTTGGCCTTGCCCATGATCTTCAGGTTGACCGAGTAGAGGGCCAGCTGGGTCAGGATGCCGGCGAGGATGGCCGGGATGCCCATGAAGGTGTGCAGCAATCCGGTGACAAGGCCGCAGGCCAGGCCGGCGGCAAAGGCCAGGATGAGGGCGGTCCAGACGTTCTGGCCCGAGAGCAGGGCCATGACGCAGACCGCGCCGCCGGTGCCGAAGGAGTTGTCCACCGTCAGGTCGGCCACATCCAGAATGCGGTAGGTCAGATAGACGCCGATGGCCATGATGCCCCAGATCAGGCCCTGTGCGCAGGCCCCCGGCAGCGCGCCGGGCAGGTTTGCCAGTCTTGCTAAGACTTCCAAAATGATTCCTCCTGTTTTTGACGTTTTGCCGCCGGTTCGCGGCGGATCCTATACAAGCGCAGAGGCGACCGCCAGGGCAAAACTGCCCTGACGGCCGTCCGTGCAACGCTTCTAAAATGTAAGCCGGCTTACGCCTCGGCAATGGCCTCGTACCCTTCCGGCACGGTCAGGCCCAGCTCATCGCAGATGGTCTGGTTGTACTTCTTGGTGACGTTGGTGTACTGGATGGCCATGGTCGAGATATCGGCCTCGCCGGTCAGGATCTGGGCGGCCATCTCGCCGGTGGTGTAGCCCAGGTCGTAGTAGCTGATGGACAGGGTGGCCACTCCGCAGCCGCGGCAGATGCCCTCCTCGCCCGCAAAGACCGGCTTGCCCATCGGGCGGCAGATGCCGTCCACAATGCCGGTGTTGGCGGCGACGGTGTTGTCGGTGGGGACATAGAGGACGTCGCTCTCGGTGGCGGCCTGCTGGCAGACCGAGGACAGGTCGTTCGAGTCGGAGAAGGGGTACTGGGTGACGGTCAGGCCGGCGGCTTCCAGCTCGGCCTGGACCACGTCCACCTGGTACTGGCTGTTGGCCTCGGCCGAGCAGTAGAGCAGGCCGGCAGTCTTGGCTTCCGGCATCCACTCCACGATCATGGCCGCCTGCTCCTCGAGGGGCGCCAGGTCGGAAGTGCCCGAGATGTTGCCGCCCACCGTGCCGCTGAAGTCGTCGAGGCCCAGGGCCACGCCGTACTCGGTGATGGAGGTGCCCAGGATGGGGATATCGGCGGTGGCGGCCTGCGCGGCCTGCAGCGCGGCGGTACCGTTGGCCATGATCAGGTCGACGCCGGCCGAGACAAAGCCGTTGCAGATGGTGGCGCAGGTGGCCGAATCGTTCTGGGCGTTCTGCAGATCAAAGCTGACGGCGTCGCCCAGCTGCTCTGCCAGCGCGTCCTGGAAGCCCTGGGTGGCGGCGTCGAGGGCCTCGTGCTGCACCAGCTGGCAGATGCCGACGGTATAGCTCTCGGCCGGGGCGGCGCTGTCCGCAGCCGCCGAGCTTGCCGCCGACGAGGCGGTGGAGGACGAAGCCGCGGTGGAAGACGACGAAGAACCGCCGCAGGCTGCCAGAACGCCGGCAGCGGCGGCAGCCGCAGAAACAGTCAGGAAGGAACGACGGGAAATCTTACGCATAACCAAAACTCTCCTCTACTTTCAAATGCCGCGGGGACAGGACCCCCGGCGGGCAGGGCGGCAGGTCCGCCCCGGTGCTTCACGCGTGTGAAGTGCTTCATGCTTGTGAAGTATAGCACACTTTGTCCCAGAATACAAGAGCGGCCGCAAGATTTTATTTCCCTGAAGCACGTTTCTTATTGATACTTCAAAAATCATCTATCTGTTTTTTCGATAGACGCGCTGCTGCATCTCTTCCAGACGGGCCCGCTGCCCGGCCAGCCAGGCGAGATTTTCCAAAAACTGCTCCGGCCAGGGGCGGGCGGTATCGTAGCGCTCATACAGCGCTTCGGCCAGCTTTGCCTGGAACCGCCGCAGCACCACCGGGCCCATCGCCGCCTCCCAGCCGGGGGCCTCCTCCTCGAGGGCCATGCAGCGGACGGCCCAGAGCACATCGCACTTCTCCCGCCCGGCGACGCCCTGCGCCGCGAGGTAATCCGCAAGGACCGTCCCGTCCGGCGCCTCTCCGCAGCCGGTGTTCTGAAAATAATAGCGCACCCGCCCCTCCCGGCTGATCTCCTGCCCCAGCGGGTAGAGGGCGCAGGCCAGCGGCCGCGCCTCGTGGACGGCGCACCGCCCGCCGGTCAGAAAGGGGCAGTTGTTCCGCTCCGCCCTGACCGGGGCCAGCCGGAGCACCGGCAGCCGGCTGACCGCCCCGATGTAGCTGCGGCAGAAGGCCCGGGCGGTGATTTTGGGCGGCAGGCCCAGCCGCCGGGAGAGCCGGTAGAGGTCGTAGCCCGAGAGGACAAGGTCCTCCCGGCCCCGGCAGCATCCGCCGCACCCGGCGCACCGGAAGGCAAAGCGGTCCTCCGCCGCCAGATAGGGCATATCGGGCGCGCGGCCGCCCCCTTCCGCACCGCACAGGTCGATGTCATGGTCTCGCATCATGGTTGTCCCTCCCCTGTTCTGCCATCAGGATAACACGGGACGGCGCCGTCTGTCAATTTTTTGTGAAGAAGGGTCAAAGGCGGGGTTTGTTTTCAATTTCTTCAAGATTTTGTGGTATACTGGCCGGGAACTACAGAATAAAGGGTCAAATTTGCAAGTTTGGCTTTTCTTTTTTGCTCCCGGAGAGTATACTAGACATACCATCCAATGTGAATGCGGAGGCTTTTATGTATCAGTTTACCGGTTGTCCCTGTTCGGTCTGCGGCAAGGCCCTGACCGACACGGACGATATCGTCGTCTGCCCCGACTGCGGCGCGCCCTATCACCGCGCCTGCTATGAAAAGCAGGGGGCCTGCGTCTACGCCGCCCGGCACGGCACAGGCTTCGAGTGGACGCCCCCGGCTTCGGCCCGGCCCGAACACCGCTGCCCCAACTGCGGCGCCCCCAACCCCGAAAACGCCGCCCGGTGCAGTCATTGCGGCGCGCCCCTGAAAAGCGGCGAGGCCGGCCAGACCCCGCCGCCCCGGGTGGGCGCCGACCGTCAGGCGCAGGCCAATCCCGGCGGCGGCTTCAACTACGCCCGCCTTTATCAGGAAGCGCAGGGCGGCGCCTGGCAGACCAGCGCGGCCAGCGCCGCCGAGCCCATCGACGGCATCCCGGCCGAGGAGTGGGAGATCTACCTCGGGCCTTCCAGCCTGGCCTATCTGCGCGACTTTTCCCAGATGCAGAAGTACGGCCGCAAGAGCTCGATCTGTTTCTCGGCGCTGCTGTTCGGGCCGCTCTACTTTTTCTACCGCAAGGCCTGGAAGCCGGCTTTCGCCTTTCTGGCGGTCGACCTGCTGCTCAACCTGCCCGCCCTGCTGGAGCTGCTGGTGCTGAGCGAAAGCGCCTTTGCCCCTTCCATCAGCGCCTCGTCCCTGCTCTTTCTGGCGCAGCTGGCTTCCATCGCCAGCTTTGCCGTCATGGTGCTGAGCGGGATGTTCGCCAAATATCTGTACCGCCGCAGCGCCGCCGGGCGGATCCGCCGGATCGAGGCCGAGTTCCCCGAAAAGGCCAAGCGTGAAGCCGTGCTCCGCGCGCAGGGCGGCGTCAGCTGGGCCGCCGTCGTCGGGGTATGCACCCTGATGATGGTGGCCGGGGCGGTGTTCAGCCTGCTGCTGGGCCCCAACGTCGACGCCATTGTGGGGCTGCTGATCTGAGACAGGAATCCATCAAAGCCAAAGGAGGTCCCCTTATGCAAGCCGTCAAAAAAGCCGTCATCCCCGCCGCCGGTCTGGGCACCCGGGTCCTGCCCGCCACCAAAGCCATGCCCAAGGGGATGCTGCCCATTGTGGACAAGCCCGCCATCCAGTATCTGGTGGAAGAGGCGGTCCGCTCCGGCATCACCGACATCCTCATCATCGTCAGCCGGAACCAGTCCATCATCGAGGACCACTTCGACCGCAGCCCCGAGCTGGAGGCAAAACTTGCCGTCCCCGGCAAGGAAAAGCTGCTGGAAGAGTGCCTGGGCATCGCCAACCTCGCCAACATCTACTTTGTCCGCCAGAAGCAGACCCTCGGCCTCGGCCATGCGGTGAGCATGGCCCAACCCTTCACCGGCGATGACCCCTTCGTGGTCATCTACGGCGACGACGTCATCATCGGCGAGGACCCGGTCTGCGCCCAGCTGATCCGCGCCTACGAGGAATTTGGCCGGCCGGCTGCCGGCGTCTGCGCCGTCCCCTGGGAGGACGTCAGCCGCTATTGCAGCCTCAAGACCACCCCCATCCGCGACAACTATTTCTTTGTGGACGACATGATCGAAAAGCCCAAAAAGGGCCAGGAATTCAGCAACTACTCCATCCTGGGGCGGGTGCTGCTGACTTCCGAGATCTATCCCCTGCTGGCCGCCACCCGGCCCGGCGCCGGCGGCGAGATCCAGCTGACCGACGCCATGGCCGAATACGCCCGCACCAAAGGCGGCATGACGGCGGTGGCCTTCACCGGCAAGCACTACGATATGGGCAACAAGCTCTGCGTCGCCGAGGCGCAGGTCGAGCTTGCGCTGCAGCACCCCGAGATCGGCGAAGCGTTCCGCGCCTACCTGAAAGAGTTCTGCAAAACGCTGTAAGAAAAACCGCCCGGTCCTCTTCTGAGGCCGGGCTTTTCTGCGTCCCGGCATAGAAAAACGCCGCCCGGCCCGAAGGGGCAAGGCGACGTTTGCTGCTGATTGCTGATTGTTTTGGAATAGGTTTGCGAATTAGTCGCTGACGTAGGGCATCAGGGCGACGTGACGGGCCCGCTTGATGGCGGTGGTCAGGGCGCGCTGATGATAAGCGCAGGTGCCGGTCACGCGGCGGGGAATGATCTTGGCCCGCTCGGAGACGTACTTGCGCAGACGGGCAACATCCTTGTAATCGATCTCGTCAATGCGATCGACGCAGAAGCTGCAGACCTTCTTGCGGCCGCGGCGCACGGGACGTGCGGGGCGGGAGCCTTCGTTTTTCTCAAAAGCCATTGCTGGTTTACCTCCTGTTTGAATTTTGATGTCGGGATGGACGCATCAGAACGGCAGATCGTCGCTGTCGTCGATGACGGCGAAGTCATCGTTGTCCCCGGCCGAATAGCTGGGCACCGCCTCGATGTTGGAGGGGCGTGCGGCGCTCTGGGCGTTCTGGCGGGGCTGGCCGCCCTGGTAGGACGAGCCGCCCCCGGTGCTGCCGCCCGAATTCTTGGGCCCGGCAAAATTGATGTTGTTGGCGACGATCTCCACCGCGGTGCGGTTGTTGCCGTTCTTGTCCTGGTACTGACGGGTCTGGATGCTGCCGTCGATGACGATCAAGCTGCCCTTCTGAAAGTACTTGCAGACAAAATCGGCCTGGCTGCGCCATGCCACCACGTCCAGGAAATCGGCCTGGCGCTGCTCGCCCTGGCGGGCAAAGTTGCGGTCGCAGGCGATGCGGAAGCGGGCCATATTGATGCCGCTGGTGGTGGTGCGGAGCTCGGGGTCCGCCACCAGGCGGCCCATGATTGCAACAACGTTCAACATAAGACAGGACTCCTTGAACTCGATGGAATTAGTCTTCCTTAGCGACGATCAGGGAGCGCATGACGCCCTCGGTGATCTTGTACACACGGTCCAGCTCGGCGGGGAAGTCGGGCTCGCTGGTGAAGTTGATCACGGTGTAGACGCCCTCGTTCTCGTCGTTGATGGGGTAAGCCAGACGGCGCTTGCCCCACTCGTCGATGGAATCGATCGTGCCGTTGGCCTCGATCAGGGACTTAAACTTACCGACCAGAGCGGCGGTAGCCTCGTCATCGAGGGTGGCGGTGGTAATCAGCATGGTTTCGTACTTTGCCATTTTGTGCACCTCCTTTTGGACATAAGGGCTTCGGATGGAAGCCAAGGGTCCGCGGGGCTTCCCGCGGGGCCGTCTTTACAGACAGCAATTTATTATACCAAGAGAAAGCGGGATTGTCAATCACTTTTTTGGGATTTTTCTGCCGGCTGTTCCTCTCCTAATTTTTGCAGCGCCAGCTTGTGCCCCTGGGCGGCCGCTTTGCGATACCACTCATCCGCCTTTTCCAGGTCGGGCGCTGTTGCGACGCCCTGTTCATAAAACGAAGCCAGGTTATACTGGGCGTCCCAATCTCCATGCTTCGCCGCACGTTCGGTCCAGTAAAATGCCTGCTCCAAATCTTTTTCGACGCCGAATCCATACAGATAAAAGTACCCGATCTGGCATTCTGCCAGCGGATAGCCCTTCTGCGCAAGCTCCATATGCCCGGCAAAACATTCTTCGTACTGTTTATTTTCCCAATATCTTTCGATCAGGTCATTGCATCTCGTCAGCTCCGGACACGGCTTATAGTACGGATGGGCCATGATTTCCCTCTTTCTTTATTTTTTTGATGTCAGGTCGATCCAGTACCGTTCCAGTTCCCGGCCTCGATCTGCCTCAAAGACGGTCGATTCATACACACCGCCATTCGCCAGAATGGTCCGCCGGCTGGCTTCATTGTCCGGCGTACAGGTAATCAGCACGCGGGCAAGCCCCAGCTGCCGGCAAAAGGGCAAAACCTCCCCCAGCATCCGGGCGGCGTAGCCTTTGCGCCGCTCGGACGGGCGGACGGAATAGCCGATATGCCCGCCGTAAGCTGCAAGCATCTGGTTCAGGGTATGCCGCACCTGGATGGTGCCCACCATCTTACTGTCGGATGCACGGATGTACAAAAACTGGGTGGTCCGCACCCAATCCATATCGGTGGGCAGAGCCCCGTCTGTATCCCAGGACTGGCACCAGCGGACCCAGTCCATGGGGTCCTCCATCCGGCGCAGCGGGCCGCATCCGTCCATCCGGCTGCCGGTGTCCAGACATTCCTGCCGGTACGAAGCGATCTGCGCGGCGTAAGCGGGCGCGCAGCGCACCAAAAGCATTTGTTCCATGTGATTTCCCTTCTCTGTATGGAGTACCTATCCGATGGCCAGCCCGGCCCCCTGCTCCCGCAGGGTGAGGACGTGGCAGCTGCCGGGGCCGAAGACGCCGTCCATGGCGGCGCGGTAGCGGGCAAGGCAGGCCGCCGGGACAAAGGCCTGGATGGTGCCGGCAAAGCCGCCCCCCTGCATCCGCCAGGCGCCGCCGCTGCCCGTCAGGATCTGCTCGCTGAGGGCCAGCGCCACCGAAAGGCTCTGGTGGTGCGGGTCGGCGCCGCTGTAGACGTTCTGGCAGAGGGTGAAGGAGTCGTGGCCGCTCTCCCGCACCAGCCGGAGGAACTCTTCAAAGCGGCCGGAGCGGAGGGCCCGGTCCTCGGCGAGGGTGCGGGCGTTTTCCCGGAAAAAGTGGACCGCCCGCAGGCAGGCGCGGTCCCCGCACTGGGCCCGCAGGGCGGGCAGGCGGGCCCAGAAGTCGGCCTCCCGCACCTGACCCAGCACCTTGCAGCCGTCAAAGCAGGCGGCTACCGCCTCCATCTCGCCCCGGATGGCGGCAAACTCGGCGGTCAGCTCGCTGTGGCTGCCCCGGGTGTCGGTGACGCAGAGGCTCATCCCCTCCGGCAGCAGCCCGCCGGCGTGGATCTTTTCGACCCGCGGGGTCTCGGGGTCCTCAAAGTCGGCAAAGACCACCCCGCCCAGCGCGCTGGTCAGCTGGTCCAGCAGGCCGCTGGGCTTGCCGAAGTAGATGTTCTCGGCGTACTGGCCCAGCCGGGCCACCTGCGCCGCCGTCAGGCCGCAGCCGGACTCGGCGTTCATGATGGCGCCCATCCCCATCTCAAAGGCCGCCGAGCTGGACAGCCCCGACCCGCGCAGCACGTCGCTGGTGGTGTAGGCGTCGTAGCCGCTCACCTCCCGCCCGGCCGAGCGGAAGCCTTCGGCCAGGCCCCGGATCAGGCTGGCCGAATGGGTGAACTCCCCGCTCTGCAGATCGGACTGGTCGAGGTCGACCACGTCCAGCTTGTTGAACCCCCAGGACTTGACCCGGATGTAATGGTCGTCGTTGGGGGCGGCCACCGCCACCAGGTCCAGCCCCACCGCCGCCGCCAGGCCGTAACCGTGCTGATGGTCGGTGTGGTTGCCCCCCAGCTCGGCCCGGCCGGGCGCGGTGTAGATCCGCACCTGCCGCCCCGGGCCGAAGTAGAGCTCGAACCCTTCCAGCGCCGCGCACCAGCGCGCCCGCTGCCGGGCCAGCGTCTCCTCCGACGGGCCGTACAAATTTTGCAGCACGCCGTCCCAGACGCCCGCCGCGATCTCCTGCCGCCTCTGTCCGCTTGTCGCCATAAGTACCCCCTTGCTTTTGTCGTGTGAGCCGATGGTGATATCCCTATTGTAGCCCATGCGGGGGCATTTTGCAATTTTCTTGGGCCGAAAAAAGGATTTTCGGCGTCCGGGACAAAGATTCAGATGTACTTTTGTTGAATTTGCGCCGCCGGATATGGTATACTGAGGGTGTTCCCCACTCTGCCCGAAAAGGAGGCCCATTATGCCGGAGGTTTATAAACAGTCGTTCAAACACAATTTTGCCAACAACGTGGACCTGTCCGTCTTCAACTGCGGACTGGAACGCTGCGCCCCCGGCCACACCTGGGGCCCCGGCATCCGGGACCATTACCTGATCCATCTGGTGCTGGCGGGCAGGGGCACCTTTCAGACCGGGGGCAAGACCTGGGAGCTGACCCCCGGCGACTTCTTTTTTGTCCCGCCCGGCCAGCTGAATACCTACGCCGCCGACGCGCAGCAGCCCTGGGAATACTGCTGGGTGGGCTTCAACGGGATCAGCGCCCACCGGCTGGCCGCCCTGCTGCCCTTTTCGGAGGAGCAGCCGGTCCATCACACCCAGCATCTCGACGAGATGTTCAAGGCGATGGAGAACATCTACCGCGCCCGCGGGCTGCGGGTCCAGGACGAGACGGCCATGGTGGGCTATCTCTACCTCTTCATCGCCGCCCTGATGGAGGAGAGCAGCGAGCGGCGGCCCCGTAGCACCAATTCTTCCTGCCAGTACGTCCTGAACGCCATCAAGTACATCCAGTTCAATTACTCACACGATATCTCGATCGACGACGTGGCCAAGAGCGTCGGGGTCTCCCGCAGCCACCTCTACCGCGTCTTTATGAGCAACGTGGGCAAGAGCCCCATCGACTACCTGACCGAATACCGGATCAACGAGGCCTGCAAACTGCTGCAGGACGGCAGCCTGTCCATTGCCGAAGTGGCCATTTCGGTCGGCTTTTTCGATCAGTTTTATTTTTCCCGTGTCTTCAAGCGGGCCAAGGGGGTGCCCCCCAGCAAGTATCTGGCTGCGCTGCAGGCCGGCACGGCCGCCGCATCCGACCCGCCCGACACCCCGTGAGCCCAAGGAGGAACCATGCCTTTACAGAAAAACCAGATCATCACACTGCCCATCGAGCGGCTGTCCGGCGACGGCAGCGGCGTCGGCCATTGGGAGGGCGAGGCGGTCTTTGTGCCGGGCACAGCCCCCGGCGACCTCATCCGCGCCCGGGTGGTCAAGGACTGCAGGCGGTACGCCTTCGGCATTGTGGAGTCGGTGGAGGTCCCCTCCCCCGACCGCATCCCGGCCGACTGTCCGGTGGCCGGGCCCTGCGGCGGGTGCAGCCTGCGGCATCTGCGCTATGCCGCCGAGCTGCAGGCCAAGCAGGACGCCGTGGCCGACGCCTTCCGCCGGATCGGCGGGCTGGAGGTCGAGGTCGAGCCCATCCTCCCCTCCCCCGAGGTGGACCGCTACCGCAACAAGGTGCAGTACCCGGTGGGCCTGGACAAAAACGGCCGGATCTGCATCGGCTTTTACGCCGGGCGCAGCCACCGGATCGTCCCCTGCGGCGACTGCAAACTGCAGCCCGCCGTCCTGAACGAGATCGGCCGGTTCCTGTGCGGCCTTCTGGAACAGTACGGCATCCGCCCCTACGACGAAGCTTCCGGCGAGGGGCTGGTGCGGCACATCTTTCTGCGGCGGGGCGCGCACAGCGGCCAGATCATGGTCTGCCTGGTCTGCACCCGGCCCCGCCTGCCCCACGCCGCCGAGCTGACCGCCGCCCTCTGCGGCCGCTTTCCGGCGGTCCGCACCGTCCTCGTCAACGTCAACCCCGACAAGACCAACGTCATCCTCGGCCAGGAGAACCGGGTCCTCTGCGGCCCCGGTTTCATCGAGGACACCCTCTGCGGGGTGCCGGTCCGGCTGGGACCCCTCTCCTTTTACCAGGTGAACACCCCCGGCGCCGAGCAGCTCTACGGCGTGGCCGCCGCCTACGCGGACCCCGCCCCCGGCGACCTGCTGCTCGACCTCTATTGCGGAATGGGCACCATCGGCCTGTCCATGGCGGCGCGCTGCCGCGCCCTGGTCGGGGTCGAGGTGGTCCCCGAAGCCATCGAGAGCGCCAAAGCCAACGCCGCCCGGATGGGCGAAGCCATCGCGGCCAAGAGCCGCTTTTTCTGCGCCGACGCCGGCGAAGCCGCCGGCCGCCTGGCCGCCGAGGGCCTGGCCCCCGACATCATCGTCGTCGACCCGCCCCGCAAGGGCTGCGACGCAGCCACCCTGGCCGCCATCGTCCGGATGGCTCCCCGCCGCCTGGTCTATGTCAGCTGCAACCCCTCCACCGCCGCCCGCGACGCCGCCGTCCTGGCACAGGACGGCTACCGCGTCGAAAAGGTGCAGCCGGTGGATATGTTCCCAAGGACGGGGCACGTCGAGTGCGTGATCTTGTTGTCCAAACTTCATGCAGCGCAGCATAGCGAGGCGTAATTGTTCGCCTGATCGATCACCTGCAGCATCTGCATGAGAGGCGCCTCCCAAGCAAGGTATTTCATTCATAGTATCATGCAGACCACCTAGTTTCTTTACATCATTCTTCTGCTGTACTATATGACTGAATTTGCTGTTTATTCTTTGTTTATTATATTGAATTTACAGTATATAACAGTTTTTTCTTGACTGTTCGCCTTTTTCTATGCTATGCTTCTTTTATCAACGAACCGCTTTACCTGACTGCCGGTTTCCTCCGGCATAAACGCGGTTCCACAGAAAGGAGCGAATCTTATGAAACTTACTGGTCGCCGATGGAAAATGGTCTGCCTCGCACTTCTCGGTGTGCTGCTTTTCAGCAGCTGCGCCAGCTCCCCGCAGGGGACGGCCCAGACTGCGAGTGCGGACTCTTCTGCCGAAGAGCAGACCGCTCCTGGAGAGGACGAAACGCTGCGCGACCAGTTGATTTCTACCTTAAACCTCTGTCAGCCGCAAAACCGCGTCGTGGCAAGCGACAATCTGGATGAATCCGCCTCTTTTCTTGCCGGGATCATTTTGGAGAACGCTGCCCTCTATGCTGTCTCAGACGGCAGCCGTGTTCTGGAAGATATGCTGGGCGATTTTGCTTATGCCTACCTCTACGACGGTTCTCTTTCTGTCACACAGGTCGGCAGACTGGCTCTTGAAACCCTGCAGGGCTCGACCCAGACCTCTCAGGCAGA
This sequence comes from Candidatus Faecalibacterium intestinigallinarum, assembly GCA_019113345.1. GTDB lineage: Bacteria > Bacillota > Clostridia > Oscillospirales > Ruminococcaceae > Faecalibacterium > Faecalibacterium intestinigallinarum. The sequence goes on along the minus strand of DXHQ01000078.1, from coordinate 27,500 downwards.
CGAAACAAACGAGGACGAGGAGTCTTCTGCTCCCGCCTCGCGAGTCAGGGCGAAAAAGAGCGCCTCTTTGAACGATATCCTGAGCGAAAACGTCCAGAGGATCGTCAGTCTGAGCGTTGTGCGGGCAGAGAACGAGAACTATTCCATCTGGCTGCTTCTCGTGCAGGCACAGGATGAAGACTGAACGGGCGCAAAGCCAAAAGAATACAGAAAAAAGACCTTCTGCGGCAGTTTCTGCGCTGCCGTGGAAGGTCTTTTGCTTGCTTCGCTATTTTTAACAGTCACCGGAACACGGACTTTGCCGCACGGCATTTGCGCAAAATATGGCCTCAGCGAGCGCTCCCCGCAGGCATGGGAGAGTGATGAGAAAAACATCAGAAAAGGGGGGCTGGGAGAGGCGTTTTCAGAAGCTTAGCCTGTTCAGGCCGAAGCGCTGCCCACACCGCTGCGTAGCCGGCGCCCCAGAAAGCGCCGCACCATCGCTGTGCAGTACAGCAGAGCAAAGCCCCAGGCCAGAGGGTTGGCCAGGCAGATTCCCAAAAAGCCGAGGGAATGGGCTGCCAGCCAGCCGCCCAGCGTCCGACCCAGCAATTCGCCCGCACCGCTGAGGACGGCGTGCAGGCTGTAGCCCATGCCCTGCAGGGTGTTGCGCATGATCATCAGGCTGCCGTGGAGGCAGAACAGGCAGCTGATGACCCCGAGGTACTGGACCGACAGGGCTGCGGCGGGTCCGTCGCCGGGGCCTAGGACGATCCCGGTGAAGAAACCTTTGCCCACCAGGATCACCGCCCAGGCAGCGGCACAGTAAGTCAGCTGGATGGTCAGGCTGGCTTTGATCCCCGCCCGAACTCGGTCGTACCGGCCGGCGCCGTCGTTCTGTCCGGCATAGGTCGCCATGCCCATTCCCACCGACTCCATGGGCAGGGTGAACATCTGCCGGATCTTTTCGCCGGCGGTCTGACCCGCGATGGCCGCGGTGCCCAGCCCGTTGATGGCCCACTGCATGACCACCGCCCCCAGGGCGGACACCGAATATTCGAATCCCATGGGGAACCCCACCTTGCACAGCTTGGCCATATGGGGGCGGGAAACGCCCCGCAGACCGGCGCAGTCTCGGAGCAGGTCGGTGCGCCGGCAGATCCAGCCGAGGTTCAGCAGACCGCTGACCAGCTGGCTGAGCACCGTGGCCAGGGCCGCGCCGGCTACCCCCATGGGGATGACCGCAATCAGGAGGTAATCCAAAACCACGTTCAGCACCGAGGACAGGAGCAGGAACAGGGTGGGCCGCCGGGAATCGCCCGCCGCCCGGAGCGCCCCGGCGCAGAAGTTGTACAGAATGGTGGCGGGGATGCCCAGAAAAATGACCTGGATGTAACGGACCGCGTCGGCCAAAATCTCCTCAGGGGTGTGGATCAGCCGGAGCAGGGGTTCCGCCAGCAGAAAGGTCCCGGCGGTCAGGACTGCCCCCAGCAGGACGCAGAGCCACACGCCGTTCCAGAAATAGCGCCGAAAGCTGCCCGTATCCTTTGCGCCGGTGGCCTGAGCCAGCGGGATGCCAAAACCGATGCAGGCCCCCTGTACAAACCCCAGGGTGAGAAAATTCAGAGAATAGGTCGTGCCCACCGCGGCCAAGGCTGCGTCCCCGATAAGCCGCCCCACCATCACCGTATCCACAAAGGAATACAGCTGCTGGAACAGCGTTCCCGCCACCAGCGGCAGGGAGAAAAGCAGGATCTGCCGGATGGGGCGGCCCTGCGTCAGATCCATCGTGCTGCCGTTTGCCATAAAGCACCTCCAGAATCGTTCTGACCTTTAGTATACAGTTGCTTTTTTCTGTTGTAAAATATATAATAGCAATGCTAGTATAGTTTTTGCGAGGTGCACCGATGACCTTTGAGCAACTCCGCTATTTCTGCGCTGCGGCACAGCTGGGCAGCTTCAGCAAAGCGGCGGAAAGCATCCCCATTTCCCAGCCCAGCCTGTGCGTCGCCATCCGCAAACTGGAGCGGGAATACGGGGTCAGACTGTTCCAGCCAAACCGCAAGGGGGCTGTGCTGACCGAAGCGGGCCGCATCTTTTGGCAGGACGCCCAGAATATACTCGCCCAGGCCGATCTTACGGCGACCCATATGCGGCAGTTTGCCCAGCGGGACCATGCCGAGATACGAATTGCTTACACGTATTCCCTGGCAGACGCTTACATCCCCCGGCTGCTGAAGCAGTTCCAGGAGCAGGAGGGCAAGGGCTGCGTCATCTATTCCGACGAGATGCCCAGCGACCAGATCGCCCAGGGCCTGCGGGAAGGCCGGTTTGATCTCGGCCTGGGTTCCCAGATCCCGCCGGACCCGGAGATCGAGCAGATCCCGATCGCCTACCAGAAGCTTTGTCTGCTGGTCCCCGCCAGCGACCCCGATTTATACGAGGACAGGGAGACCTTTGCCGCCGCGCCTCTGATCTGCTACCGCCGTGATTATCCCATGTACCGTACCCTCAGCGGGCTTTTTGCCTCCTGGGGCATCGCCCCTCAGATCACACACTACAGCTACAGCGAGGGAGCCATCGCCCGCCTGGTAGAGCAGGGCCTGGGGGTTGGCATCGTGGCCGAGATCGAAGGCTTGGAAGCCTACCGCATCCGCATTCTCCATCCCGCGTGGCTCACCGGCGGCCGTTCCATTTATCTGATGCGCCATCGGACACGAATGGTCACCCAGGCAGCCAAACGCCTGCAGGAGCTGATTCTGGGCTGAATCAAGCGCAAAAAAGGCGCGCCCTGCGGGGCGCGCTTTGTCTGTAAAAATCGCTGGAGATCTGTTGATTGTTCAGCTGTGGGATGCAGCAGAAGCCCGGTCAGGGAAAGGCCGCCTCTGGCTTTGCGCCAGAGGCGGCCTCACCAGTTTTTCTGCGCAGGATGCAGAAATCCCCGTCCTCCCTTGATGTGTTTTGAGAAGCGGATGCCATACCGTTCGGTATCCTTGAACAAAACATAACGTTTTATTTAATGCTTTTCTTCTGCTCGTTTTGTCATTTTGGTCATCAATCTGCCAATAAAAAGAGGGTGACGATAGGAAAATCTGATTTGCAGTTCCTGAATAAAAGAATGACAAATTACAAATTTTTTAGACCAGAGATGATCGGCCAATCCGTATCCAACGGTTTGAGGATCAGCTTTGAACTCCTTCGGAACGGGAAGTCCTTGGGCGGATGCCGTATTTGTCAACGGTGGATGAAAGAGATGAAATGAAATTCCATACGTTGCATTCTCAATCTCAAGGCATTTGGCGAGCGATTCGATCGCTCCTTTTGTGGAAGCATAGGGTGAAATGTTCGCAAACCCTGTAATGCCCACACCGGAACTGGTAAAAATGATGCGCCCCTTTTGGGCTTTACGCATATAGGGGAGAACTGTTTTCGCCAGTCGCAGAGCGCCAAAGAAATTGACATTCATGGCTTTCTGGTACATTGTATAGTCACTATTCTGCTCATTTTCAAATGTACAGAAACAGGCATTATGGATGGCGGCATCGATGTTGCCGAAGATTTTTATGCTCTGTGAAACGCCGTCCTGGATGCTTGCAAGATTCTGTGCATCCGCAATCATAGAAAACAGCCGCTCTGGATATTCCTTTTGCAGCGATGCAAGATGGTTTGTGTTTACATCCAAAACACTTACGGAATGACCCGTGGCTAAAAGTCTTTTGACGATATAATACCCAATTCCCTGGTTGGCGCCAACAATTAGAATGTGAGCCATATTTTTACCTCTTCAAGTCAAAAAGAACCCTTTCAAAATCTTTTACAAAATACTTTCTATTGGTGCGGCCCTTCTGGATGATGGTATGGCCTTCTGCTTCCAGTTTTTCTTTTTGCGCTTCTATGCCGCCGGGATATTTTGCGTTCAGCTCTCCGTTTGCCTTTAGGGTTCGCCAATACGGGGTTTCATCTTCGGAGCGCTGGTAACTTGCCCATGCTGCGATCGACACAAAAATCCCGGCCGTGATGGGTTCTGTGAAATCCGCCCCATGCAGTTCGGCGAAGTATTCGCGGATCTTTCCGACCGTGATGACGTTGCCATAGGGGATTCGTTTCATCACCTTGTCATAGTCGATGGGCGGGGCAAAATACATTCTGTTTCCGCCGTATTTTTCAATGCTCTTTGCATCTGTGATGATCTGGAACTTGGGCATATCCTTGCTGTCATGCAGCATGGCGTTAAAATCTTTTTGCGCTTCATTCGCCATCTCTTCAACACCTCCTGCCTTCATTATAGCGACAGAGAGCGTTCCATGCAATGAGACGGTTGAAAATTGTATGGGCTGCAAAGAACAAAAAAGACAACGTTTGATGATGCTGTAACGGTTATAAGGATTTTCCCTGCGCTTACCGTATGCTTCCCGATAAAATAAGACCGCCGCGCCAGCGTAATGCCAGTGCGGCGGCTCTTTCGTTTTGTATTTATGCGTTCTCCTCTTTCCATGGATCGCCTTCCACGGCGCGGAACTGTTCTTCGATCTGCAGGGCGCTGTCCAGGCGGCTGTAGAGGATGAACTCGCAGACGAAGAGGATGAACCACAGCCCGATGAAGGGCGCGAGCAGCAGCGTCCAGGGCGCGAAGAGGACGAAGGCGGCCGTCCAGGCCAGCGCCAGCGCGGCCGCGCCCATCACACGCCAGAAATAGCGGATGGTGAAGAGGACGGCGTTGTAGAGCCGCGCCTTTGCGCCCTGCTGAAACAGCACCAGCTGGGGCCAGTACAGCAGGTTGAGCGCGAGGAAGAGCAGCGCACTGAACACCAGCAGCGCCACGGTGCCGGGGGTGGGCGGCAGCGCGGCCGACCACATCATGTAGAGCATGAAGGCGTACAGCCCGGCCAGCAGGCCCAGCAGCGCGCCGGGCGCGAGGCTGGCTTTGGCGTTCTGCCGCCAGCTGCGCCGCCAGTGCTCCCGCCAGGAGCCGGGGGCGTCCCGCAGGCCGCGGAAGATGCTGTCATAGAGGGCGGCCAGGAAGGGCCCGAAGACGGTCCCGCCGATGAGGCTTGCCGGCAGCAGCACCACCACGCTGGAGGTCAGGATGGAAAAGGCGATGCCCGCCGCGAGGGGCAGCGCCCCCAGCGCCGCCAGCAGGTTGAGCTTGACCCACCGCCCCGCGTAAAAGGACAGCAGCTGCTTGTAGCGGGCGAAGCCCGTCATCCGGCGGCTCTCGTCATAGCTGTCGTCGGCAAAAAAGAGGCCCATCGTTCCTTCCTCCTTTACAATGCGGCGTCGTAGTGGACGCCGTCCAGAAAATCGGCCAGTATCTGCGGCAGGTCGCCGTCAAAGCTGTCCTGCGCCAGCAGCTCGGCCACCAGAACGTAGTTCCCCCGCACCGCGAAGGCCGAACTGCCCCGGTCGTAGGGGTTGTCGGCCGAGCCGCCGGTGTAGTCGAGGACGGTGTAGTCCTGGGCGTTGTGGGTCTCGGTCCGCTCGTCCTGGACGGTGTAGGTCTCCTTTTCCCGCGCAAGGAAATCGGCGCAGGCCTCTTCGGCGGCGGTTTCGTCCGCGCAGCCGTAGAGCAGGAGGTAGAGCTGGGCAGGGTAGAGGTCCACCTCGTCGCCGTCGACGTTGGTGTATTGGACCGGTTCGCCTACAGTCCAGGCGGCGTAGTAGGTGTCCTCCCCGGCAAGGACCGAGTTGTTGGCCAGCAGGGTCAGGCCGTGGCCGGGCGGCTCGATGCCGACGGCCTTGGCCATCATCTCCCAGCTTTTGTCCCACGCCGCGCCGTCGGCGGCCTGGTCGGGGTACTGGGCAAAGTCCAGCGCATTCCACCCCGCGATCAGCGCCAGGATCAGCAGGAAGGGGCAGAGCAGGTAAAGCAGATTGCGGTGTTGTTTCAGCATGGGGCGCGCCTCCTTTTAGACGCTGTCGCGGGTGGTGCCGCCGGGCTGGTAGCGCACCGGCAGACAGATCAGGGCCGGCAGGCTGGAGCGGTCGTCGTCCAGCAGCAGGTCGACCGCGGTCTGGGCCATCTGGTCCACCGGCTGGATGATGGTGGAGCAGAACAGCTCGTCCGAGTCAAACTTGCGGATGCCGTCGTAGCCGATCATCTGGACGTCGGCGGGGACATGGATGCCCAGCCCTTCCAGCCGTTTCTGGATCTCGTAGCACAGCCGGTCGGTATTGCAGAAGATGCCGTCGTAATCAAAGACGCCGCCGTGGATGTGCTCGGCCAGAAAGGCGTCGAAGGGGTCGAAGCCCGCCTCGTCCAGCAGATAGAGAGAGTCGAAGGGGAGGTCCTTTTCCCGGCAGGCGGCCTCAAAGCCCATCCGGCGCTTGTCGGCCTCGCCGGCGACACCCGAGCCCCGCCGCAGAAACAGCAGCCTGCGGCAGCCCAGCTCGATCAGCTTGGCTGCCGCCAGCTGCCCGCCGCTGAAGTTGTCGGAGGCGACGCAGGGCACCCCGGCCTTGAAGTGCCGGTCGATGCTGACAAAAGGCAGGTCGGGGTCGACGTCGAGGTCGGGGTTGTAGGTCAGGGCGATGATGCCGTCCACCTTGTTCTGGCGCACCAGGTCGATGCAGCGCTGCTCGGCCTGGCTGTCGTAATTGGTGATGGTGACGATGGTGCGATAGCCCCGCTTCATCAGGCAGCCGACGATGGCGTCGGCCAGGGAGGCGAAGAAGGGATGCCACAGGGTGGGCCAGACCAGGGCGGCGGTGTTGGTCTTGTTGGTCTTGAGGCCGCGGGCGTAGCTGTTCACCCGGTAGCCCAGCTTGTGGGCGGCGTCCAGGACGCGGACGCGGTATTCCTCCCCCACGGGGATGTTGTTGAACACCTTGGATACGGTGCCCAGGGCCACCCCGGCCTCGGCGGCCACGTCCTTCATGGTGGGGGCGGCGGTAGATTTTCTGGTCATGGGATGCTGCTCCTTTGCTCCTAAAAGGAAAGTGGGGCGGGCGGCGTGGAACGTTTCATATATTTCATGAAAAGAAAGGCCCCGAAGGGCCGTTCTGCGCACTGCGCGCCCGCTGTTACCCTGATTATAGCAGTCCTGCCATGAAAAGTAAAGCCGTTTTTCATGAAACTGGGCGTGAAACGTTCTTTTCTGTGAATCCGCACAAAGAGAAAAGGCGGTATTTGTGCAAACTGTAAAAGTGCAGTTTTCACACAAAAAGTCCTTGACAACACAAAAATTCTGGGCTATCATAAGAGCACAAAGCAAATGTAACGTTTCACATCCGCAGCCGCCCCTTTCGCAGGGGCTTTCAAAAGCAAGGCTTATGAAACGTTACATTCAAAAGGCCGCACAAGGGCGTCCGGCGCGGCGGTATGCGCTGGGAACGCCTGCCCGTCAGGAGAGGGGGGAAGCAGTGATCCGCCATCCATGTGTCTGATTCTTTGAAAGGAAGTGAGGGAACATCATGAGTTCCAAAGTACAAGCGAACGCCCCCGCCATCCGGCACCACCGCAAAGGGCTGGGGCTGCGCCTTGCGGAGCACTGGCAGCTCTACGCGCTGCTGCTCATTCCTATCGTATTGACCTTCATCTACAAGTACATTCCGATGTACGGCATCCAGATCGCCTTCCGCGATTACCGCGCCTCCCGCGGCATCTGGGGCAGCGAGTGGGTGGGGCTGGAATGGTTCGAGCGGTTCTTCACCGCCCCCACCTGCGCCCGGATGATCAAGAACACCTTTCTGCTGGCTCTGTACAGCCTGCTGTGGAGCTTCCCCATCCCCATCATCCTGTCTCTGTGCATCAACCAGGTGCGGTTCAAAAAGTATAAGCGGGTGGTGCAGACGGTGCTGTATGCGCCGCACTTCATCTCGATCATGGTCGTCTGCGGTATGATCCGCATCTTCCTCAGCCCGTCGGGCGGCCTGATCAACCTGATCCTCGGCACCAGCATCGACTTTCTGACCGAGTCCTCGGCCTTCCGCACCATCTACATCGCCTCGGGCATCTGGCAGGACGCCGGGTGGGGCTGCATCATCTATCTGGCCACCCTCTCGAACGTCGACACCACCCTGTACGAAGCCGCCAAGGTGGACGGCGCGTCGGTCTTCCAGCGCATTTTGAACATCGACGTGCCCGCTCTGCTGCCCATGGTCATCCTGAACCTGATCATGAGCGCCGGCAGTTTGATGAACATCGGCTTTGAAAAGGTCTGGCTGCTGCAGACCGACCTGAACAAGGCCACCTCGGACGTCATCGCCGTCTACGTTTACCAGCAGGGCATCGAGAACGCCAACTACAGCTACTCGACGGCGGTCGGCCTGTTCAACACCGCCATCAACCTGATCCTGCTCATCATCGTGAACAAGATCGCGTCCAAGGCATCGGACGTTGAATTTGTGTAAAGGAGGAACTCAGAATGGCAAGAGAATCCGGGAAACTCCACGGCCTCTCGGACAAGACCAGCGATGTGATCCTCGTGCTCATCACCGCCATCGTCATGTTCATCGTGGCTTACCCTCTCTATTACGTCCTGGTGGCCTCCTTCTCCGACCCCTACGACGTCTACGCCGGCAAGACCTTCCTGCTGCCCAGCGGCTTTACCTTCGACGGGTACAAGGCGGTCTTTGCGGATGACAACATCTTCACCGGTTACCTCAACTCGGTCAAGTACACCGTCATCGGCACCATCTTCTCGGTGGTCATGCTCTACATTACCGCCTACCCGCTGTCGGTCAAGAGCCTGCCCGGCCGCAAGTGGATCAGCCTCTTCTTCGTGTTCACCATGTACTTCGGCGGCGGCCTGGTGCCCACCTACCTGGTGGTCAAGGAGACCGGCCTCATCAACAACATGTGGGCCCTCTTCCTGCCCGGCGGCGTGGCGGTGGGCAACATGATCATCGTCCGCAACTACTTCCAGAACAGCATCCCCCACGACCTGATCGAGGCCGCCGAGATCGACGGCTGCTCCAAGTTCCGCACCTTCCTCAGCATCATCATCCCGCTGTCCATGCCCATCATGGCGGTCATGGTGGTCTTCAGCATGGTGGCCTACTGGAACGACTGGTTCACCGCTTTGATCTACCTGACCGGCAGCGAGAAGGCGCCTCTGCCCCTGGTGCTGCGCAACGTCCTGATCAAGAGCTCGGCCAGCGCCAGCCAGGCCAGCACCATATCGGGCGGCTATGCCGAGCTGAACAAGCTGACCGAGATGATCAAGTTCTCCTCCATCATCGTGGCGGCCGCCCCCATGCTCATCATCTATCCCTTTGTCCAGAAGTACTTTGAAAAGGGCTTTATGGCCGGCGCCGTCAAGGGCTGAGCCTGTCCCCCTGCTGTATCCTCCACACCAAGCGATAAGAAGCAAATGAAGAAGCAAAGGAGCATCCCTATGAAAAAGCTGATTTCCCGCCGCAACTTCCTCAAGGCCGCCGCCCTGGCCGGTTCGGCCGTCACCCTGACCGCCTGCGGCGGCTCCAAGGCCGACACCCCCGTCGCCAACGAGCAGGGCGTCGTCGAGAGCACCGAGCAGACCGCCTTCACCATCATCGGCGGGCAGGGCGCCCTGTCGCCCGGCTACGCCGACAACCAGGTGCTGAACGAGATGCAGGAGGCTGCCGGCATCTCGATCGAATGGAACACCATGAGCGACTCCCTGGCCGAGCAGGTCAACATCCGCATCGCCGGCGGCGACTGGCCCGACGCTTTCATGGGGGTGGGTTTCTCCAACTACGACCTGACCAACTACGGCGCGGACGGCATCTTCATCAACCTCGAGCCCTACATCACCCCCGACATTATGCCGAACCTGTCCGCCATTCTGGAAGCCCACCCCAACATCAAGTCGGCCATCACCATGAGCGACGGCTGCATCTACGGCCTGCCCGCCGCCGAACAGATGGGCACCGCCGGCATCGGCAAGGAGGAGGATTACTCCATCTACACCATCCCCCAGTACTCGATGATCAACAAGGCATGGCTGGATGACCTCGGCCTCGAAGTGCCCACCACCCTCGACGAGCTGCACGACGTGCTGAAGGCCTTCAAGGACAACGACATGAGCCACAAGTACTACGGCAACGACGCCGGCACCACCCTGCCCATGTCCACCGGCTTTGACCAGTGGTGCTGGGGCCAGAACATCTTCTACGCCGGCTTCGGCTTCACCAACTGGCCCAACGACGTCTGCAACGACCTGGTGCTGCAGGGCGACGGCACCATCAAGTTCATGTGCGTGGACGACAAGTACCGCGAGGCGGTCACCTACTTCCACGACTGGTACGCCGAGGGTCTGATGGACATCGAGATGTTCTCCCAGTCCGACACCCAGCTGATGTCCAAGTGCCAGCAGGGCTGGGTGGGCGTGTCCACCTGGTGGTACATCGACGAGCTGATGGGCGACTACGCCAAGGACTATGTCTTCCTGCCGGTGCTGAGCGGCCCCGACGGCACCAAGAACGTCACCGTCCGCACCGGCGGCGGCACCAACTCGGGCCAGCTGTCCATCACCTCCATCTGCCAGAGCCCCATTAACCTGCTCAAGTTCTTCGACCAGTGGTACACCGGCGAGAACGTCATGCAGCTGCAGTACGGCCCCATCGGCGTCTACTTCACCGAGCAGGACGAGAACGGCGTCTGGCTGTCCATCACCGACGAGGAGGCCCAGGCCCAGTTCGGCAAGAGCGCCGGCGAACTGAAGGGCGAATACGAAGTGGCCGGCCCCAAGCTGATCCTCTCGGAGTACTACGAGGACACCTTCAAGATGGAGGACCGCGCCATCGAGCGTCTGACCGACCTGTACGACTACTGGATGCCGCAGGTCACCGATACCTCGGTCTACCCGGTGGACTGCGTCTTTACCACCGACGAGCTGGACACCATCGACCGCTACAAGCCCGACTTCGAGAGCATGGTCTCGGAGCAGGAGGGCCTGTGGATCCGGGACGGCGGCCCCACCGACGAGGAGTGGGAGGCCTACAAGCAGATGCTGGCCGACACCTGCGGCATGAACGATCTGCTCAAGGTCTACCAGGACGCCTACGCCCGCTATACCACCGCCTGATCGACTTTTCATAAGCATCCTCCATTCACACACGTGCAGAACCCTGCCGCGCCGCCCTTTGCGGGGTCGCGGCAGGGCTTTGCCGGTGAAAAGGGGATGGCATTGTGCCGGATTTTGTAGTATACTGTTTATAGAACCGATTTTGGATTTTTGCAGCGCAGGAGGTCCCTCCATGACGAGCGACAAATTGCAGCAGGCCCGCAGCTTTGAAACGCAGTACGCGGCCTTTATTCCCGACGCCGAACGCCCCGCCTTCCACGTGACGGGCGCCATCGGCTGGATCAACGACCCCAACGGCTTTTCCTGCTACAAGGGGGAGTACCACCTCTTTTTCCAGTACCACCCCTATTCCACCGAGTGGGGCCCCATGCACTGGGGCCATGTCAAGACCCGCGACTTCATCCGGTGGGAGCGGCTGCCGGCGGCCATCGCCCCCGACACCGACGCCGACCGGGACGGCTGCTTTTCGGGCAGCGCGGCCGAGCTGCCCGACGGCCGCCAGATGCTGATGTACACCGGCGTCTACCGGGTCCGCCGCCCCGACGGCCGGATGGAAGAGTTCCAGCAGCAGTGCGTAGCCTTCGGCGACGGGGTCGACTATGAAAAGTACGCCGGCAACCCCGTGCTGGACGGCGCAGACCTGCCCGCCGGGGGCAGCGTGCTGGACTTCCGCGACCCCAAGCTCTGGCTGGAGGAGGGGACCTTTTACATGGTGGCGGGCAACCGCACCGAGGACGGCAGCGGGGCCATCCGCCTCTTTGAAAGCGCCGACGGCACCCATTGGCGCTACGCCGCCACCCTCGACGCCAGCTGCAACGAGTACGGCCGGATGTGGGAGTGCCCCGACTTTTTCCCGCTGGACGGCAAGCAGGTGCTGATGGTCAGCCCGCAGGAGATGACGGCCATCGGCCTCGAGTTCCACGCCGGCTACGGCGTGGTGGCCCTGCTGGGCAGCTACGACAAGGCGCCCTACCGCTTTGAGCGTGAGGCGGTGCAGGCCGTCGATTACGGCACCGACTTCTACGCCCCCCAGACCCTCGAAACGCCCGACGGCCGCCGGATCATGATCGCCTGGATGCAGAACTGGGCCACCACCGGCTGCAAGCCCCAGGGCTGCCGCTGGTTCGGACAGATGACCCTGCCCCGCGAGCTGTCCATCCGGGACGGCCGTCTTGTCCAGAACCCGGTGCGGGAGCTGGCCCAGTATCATGGCCGGCGCGTCAGCTATAAGGACGTTCTGCTCACCGCCGGCGCCACCAGCCTGCACGGGGTGGAGGGCCGGATGCTGGACATGACTGTCACCGTCCGCCCGGTGGACGGCAGGGAGTCCTACCAGGCCTTCAAGCTGCACCTGGCCGCCGACGGCAATTGCGAGACGGTGATCCGCTACAAGCCCGCGAGCAGCACCGTCCGCATCGACCGCACCCACAGCGGCTTCCCCTATGACATCGTCAACGTGCGGGACTTCCCGGTGCGGCCGGCCGGCGGCGCGGTCAAGCTGCGGGTGGTGCTGGACCGGTACAGTCTGGAGCTCTTCGTCAACGACGGCGAGCAGGCCGCCAGCATGACCCTCTACACCCCGCAGAGCGCCCAGGCGGTCAGCTTTGAGGTGATCGAGGGCGCGGCCCGCATCGACGTGGAAAAATACAGTCTGGAGTTTGAGGAGGACGCGCAATGAACGAAAAAACCTTTGACGTGGCGGCTCTGGGCGAGCTGCTGATCGACTTCACCCAGAACGGCCTTTCCGAACAGGGCAACCCCCTGTTCGAGGCAAACCCCGGCGGCGCGCCCTGCAACGTGCTGGCCATGCTGCGCAAGCTGGGCAAGCACTGCGCTTTCCTGGGCAAGGTGGGTGCGGACGGTTTTGGCCGGCAGCTGGCCGCCGTCGCGGCGGACGCCGGCATCGATCTGCGGGGCCTGCGCTATGACAGCGAGGTGCACACCACCCTGGCCATCGTCCAGACCCTGCCGGGCGGCGACCGGGACTTCAGCTTCTACCGCAAGCCGGGCGCGGACGCAAGCCTCGCCCCCGCCGACCTGGACGAAGCGCTGCTGGCCGACTGCAAAATCTTCCACTTCGGCAGCCTGTCCCTGACCGGCGAGCCCTGCCGCGCCGCCACCCAAAAGGCGGTGTCCCTGGCCAAAGCGGCCGGGGTGCTCATCTCCTTCGACCCCAACCTCCGCCCGCCCCTCTGGGACAGCCTCGACGATGCCAAAGCGCAGATCGCCTGGGGCCTTGCTCAGGCCGACGTGGTCAAGATCGCCGACAACGAGCTGCTCTTCATGACCGGCGAGGCGGACTTCGACCGCGGCGCGGCCATCCTGCAAGAGCAGTACCCCAACATCCGCCTGCTGAACGTCACCGCCGGTGCGGCGGGCAGCCACGCCTACTACGGCGGCCGGCACGTCTACGTGCCGGGCTGCGCCCTGGGCGGCGTCATCGAGACGACCGGCGCGGGCGACACCTTCTGCGCCTGCGCGCTCAACTTTGTGCTGGAGCGAGGCCTCGCCGGCCTGACCGACGCCGACCTTGCCGCCATGCTCCGCTTCGCCAACACGGCGGCCTACCTCGTCACCACCAAAAAGGGCGCCATCAAGGCCATGCCCACGCCGGAGCAGGTAGAAGCGACCATGGCGCGGGCGCAGAAAGATTTTTGATTTAACTGCGCGCGGCATCGATTTGTCGGAAATACACGCATCATCGCATCTCTACCTTCCGCATACCTCCATTCTCCGCCCCGTGGGTGTACTTTGCAGGCTGCTTTGTGCTATACTCGGGCCAGAAGAAAGGAGGCGATTCCATGGACCAATATAAGATCGGTCAGTTCATCGCCGAAAGACGCAAGGACTGCGGACTCACCCAGCGCCAGCTTGCCGATGCGCTCGCGATCAGCGACAAGACCGTCTCCAAGTGGGAGACCGGCCGCGGATTGCCCGACGTATCCCTGATGCTGCCTTTGTGCGAGGCGCTGGGGGTGACGGTCAACGACCTGCTCACCGGGCAGCGGGTGGAGCCGGCAGACTACCAACAGAAAGCGGAGGAAAATATGATGGATCTGATGCGTGAAAATCAAGAGAACAAAAAGAGGTTTGTCCTTGCGGCAGCCTGCGTCGGCGTTACCGTCGTGGCGGTTTGCGCGCTGGTGACCATTGCTTCCCTGGTCGACCTGTCGGTGCCTGCCCGCATTGCGGTGCTGGTGCTGGCCGTGGCGACGGGGGTGGTCGGCATAGGGGCGGCGGCAGCGCTGGACGCGCAGGCCGGCTGCTATGAGTGCCCGTCCTGCCGCCGGCTCTTTGTGCCGACTCTGGGCGAATACGTCAAGGGTTACCACACCCTCACCCGTCGGCGGCTGACCTGCCCGCACTGCGGCAAGACCAGCATGTGCCGGCGCAGAATCACTCGCTGACAGCGAAAGCGGCGCGGCCCTTATCTACGGGGCTGCGCCGCTTTTCTTGCCGCCGGCCGCACTTTGCGGCAGCGCGTTTGCGTATGGAGCCGGGCTTGTTCTGTCCATAAGAAGCGGGCGGCGGCTGCCGCGAGGCCAAAAGAACCCATTCTCCGCTTGCAATTCGGAAAGAACGGTGGTATGCTTTATCTATAAGAAACCCCGAAGGAGGCATGGGAGATGAAACAACTGACAGCGGCCCTGCTGACAGCCGCCCTGGCGCTCACCATGACGGCCTGCCGCGCGCAGGCGGCCGGTGCACGGCAGGGGATGGGCTCCTACTGCGTGGACAACGACCACGACGGCATCTGCGATTATATCGGCAGCAGCTGCCACACCGACCGCAACGCGGACGGCGTCTGTGACTACTGCGGCGCAGTCTGTGAGACAGGCTGTGTCTACGACCACCAGTGCGGCCAGTATTACCTCGACCTGGACGGCGACGGCGTCTGCGACCACTACCAGGATGGTCACGGCTGCGGCGCAGGCCATGGTTCCGGCTGCCACAGCGGTGGTCACGGCGGACATCACCGCGGCGGACACTGCTGAGCCCATGGGACAAACACCCGCAAAGGTCCGCGCGGGCGGGCTTCTGCGGGTGTTTTTTGCCGGCAGGCAGAGCAAAACCAAAGCAAAAGACCCCGCACAATCTTGCGATCCTGCGGGGTTCTTTCTGGCGGAAAGATGGGGATTCGAACCCCAGAACGCTTTTACACGTTACGCGATTTCCAGTCGCGCGCCTTAGACCAACTCAGCCATCTTTCCATCTTGATTTTGTTTTGTTTGGCGGCTCTCGTGGAGCGCTCCATTATAATACCTGAAAAGTCTGTATTTGTCAAGCCTTTTTTGAAAATTTTTCTGCCCGTCCGCATCTTGACGCGGCGGCCCTGCGGGGGTATCATGGAGCTGAGAAAAAAGGGCGGTTCCGGCCGCCCCGGATGGAATCAAGGAGGATGGATATGACGTATACAGATGTACTGAACCAAGCCCGGCAGTGCCTGGGCGATTCCTGCAAGGCCTGTCCGGTCTGCAACGGTGTTGCCTGCCGCAACCGCATTCCCGGCCCGGGGGCCAAGGGGGTGGGGGACACCGCCATCCGCAACTATGACAAGTGGGCCGAGATCCGCCTGAATATGGACACCCTCTGCCCCGGCGGCGAGGCGGACACCCGCTGCGAGCTGTTTGGGCGCACCTTCCGCTACCCCTTCTTTGCGGGGCCGGTGGGGGCGGTCAATCTCCACTATTCGGAGGCCTACACCGACATGACCTACAACGACGTCCTGGTCCGGGCCTGCGCGGCGGCCGGCATCGCGGCCTTCACCGGCGACGGCACCGACCCCAACGTCATGACCCAGGCCACCCGCGCCATCGCGGCGGCCGGCGGGATGGGCGTGCCCACCATCAAGCCCTGGGACATCGACACCATCCGCGCCAAGATGGAGCAGGCCCGCCAGAGCGGCTGCTTTGCGGTGGCCATGGATGTGGACGCCGCCGGCCTGCCCTTCCTGAAAAACCGCAACCCGCCGGCCGGCAGCAAGAGCGTCGAGGAGCTGCGGGAGATCGTCGGCATCCTGAACAAGCCCTTCATCGTCAAGGGCGTCATGACCGTCAAGGGCGCGCTCAAGGCGCGGGAGGCCGGCGCGGCGGCCATCGTCGTCTCCAACCACGGCGGCCGGGTCCTGGACCAGTGCCCCGCCACCGCCGAGGTCCTGCCCGAGATCGTTTCGGCCCTGCACGGCAGCAGCACGGTGGTCCTGGTGGACGGCGGCATCCGCACCGGCACCGATATCTTCAAGGCGCTGGCCCTGGGCGCCGACGGCGTTCTGATCGCCCGGCCCTTCGTGACTGCCGTCTACGGCGGCGGGGAAGAGGGGGTTCGCCTCTACATCGAAAAGCTGGCCGGCGAACTGGCCGACGCCATGCAGATGTGCGGCGCCCGCACCCTGGCCGACATCGGCCCCGAGATGGTCCGCATCTGCAAGTAAACAGTCCTGTCACAGCGAAAGCGGCAGCCCACTGCGGGCCGCCGCTTTTTTGCGCCGTTCTTTATTTTAATGTCCCGTCCAGAACCTGCCCGTAGTACCAGGGCCGCGGGGCGTGGAAAACCTTGCCGGCGACGTCGGCGAGGGGGCTTGCGGCGGGGAAATCGGGCATGACCAGCTCCCAGGCGCAGAGGGCCTGGTATTTCAGCTTGAGCTCCCGGTTGGCGGCGTTGTTGCCGTACTTGCTGTCTCCCAGGATGGGGCAGCCGATGCTGGCCATGTGGGCCCGGATCTGGTGGGTCCGCCCGGTGATCAGCCGCACCTTCAAAAGGGCCAGCCGCCCCGACACCGCGATGGTCTCGTACTCGGTGCAGACCTCCTTGGCGCCCGGCTTTTTCTCGGGCAGGATCTGCACCTTGCCGAGGTTTGCGTCCTTGAGCAGGTAGCCGCCGAGGGTTCCCTCGGGCGGGACAGGCCGGCCGAAGGTGACGCAGAGATAGGTCTTTTTCACCTGCCGCTCCCGGATGGCCTCCAGCAGGATCTGCTCGGCCTCGGGGGTCTTGGCGATCAGGACAAGCCCGCTTGTCCCGGTGTCCAGCCGGTGGCAGAGGGCGGGCTGATAGAGGCTGTCCTCGCCATACTCGCCCGCCTTGTTGAGGTAGAGGAGGGCGCGGTTCAGAAGGGTGTCGCTTTCGGGGCCGTCCACCGGCAGGCCGGCGGGCTTGTTGACCACCAGCAGCTGCGGCCCGTTGTAGACTGCCTCGGCGGGACCGCGGGCGCTTTTCCAGGCCGGACCGTCCGCCTCCCGGCCGCCGTCCAGCTGCTCGTCCAGAATGAACAGCTTGATCTCATCCCCGGCCATCACCCGGGTGGAGAGGGGCTGCTTTTTGCCGTTCAGCTTGATCTTGTTCTCCCGCAGAGCCTTGTTCAGGCGGCCGGGGGTCAGCGCGGGGTACTGCTGCGTCAGATAATGGTCCAGCCGGGTGGGGGCCAGGCATTTCACTTTGAGTATCTTCATGATTCCTCCGTCCTTCGTCGTTTCCTGTTACCCGCCTATTGTAGCCGATGGGGCGGCCTGCTGTCAAGCGTCCCAGAAGCGGGCGAGCTCGTTTTCCAGCGCCTGGGTGCCGGGCAGATAGCGCAGATGGGCCCAGTGCCGCGGGAAGAGCCGCCGGTATCCCTCCTGCGCAAAGCGGTCGTCCAGCAGCAGCACCACGCCGCGGTCGCTCTCGGTGCGGATGACCCGCCCCGCCGCCTGCAGCACCTTGTTCATGCCGGGAAAGCGATAGGCGCAGTCAAAGCCGCTGCCGTCCTTTTCGTCAAAGTAGCGGCGCAGCATCTCCTGCCGGGGGCTGACCTGCGGCAGCCCCACCCCCACGATGGCGCAGCCGATCAGCCGGCTGCCCACAAGGTCGACCCCCTCCCCAAAGACGCCGCCCAGCACCCCAAAGCCGAGCAGGGTCTCGGCGGGGTCGGGGGCGAACCGGGCCAGAAAGGCCGCCCGCCCGGCCTCATCCAGGCCGCTCTCCTGGGCGGCGGTGCGGATGTCGGGGTAGCGGGCGGTGAAGTCGGCCCAGACCGCCCGCAGATAGGCGTAACTGGGGAAGAAGGCCAGATAATTGCCCACCCGGCCCCGGGCCAGAGCGGCCAGCGCGTCCGAGACGGCGCCGACGCTGGCCTCCCGGTGGCGATAGCGGGTTGAGATGCCGGGCAGGCAGTAGAGCCCGAGGTGCTCCGGCGGGAAGGGGCTTTCCAGCGCGACGGCCCGCGCCCCGGCGCAGCCCAGCACCTTTTTGTAGTAGCCGGGCGGGACCAGAGTGGCGCTGAACAGCACCGCCGTCCGTCCGCTGGCCAGACTCTCGTCTACAAAGGCGGAGGGGTCGAGGCAGAGCAGCCGGATGGTCAGCTCGCTGCCGCGGGCGGTCAGCTGGGTGACCGAGTGCTCGTCGTACCGCTCGGCGGCGCGCAGCAGGTCGTGGAGGGAGAAATAGAGGTCGAGCAGCTGTTCGTGGGCGGGGTGGTCGGGCTCCTGCTCCAGCCAGTCCTGCAAAGCGGGCAGCAGGCTGTGCAGGGGCCGCACCGCCGCCGGCGGCAGCTCCCTGAAAAAGACGGTGCCGTCCTGCGCGTAGAGGGGCGCAGGCAGGGCGGGGGAGGGAGCGGACTTCGTTTCGTCGGGGGCCGCGTCCCAAAAGCCCAGCTGTTCCGGCTGCGGCGGCGCATCGGCGCCGGCCGCCGGGCCGCCGCGCTGCCGGGGAGCCAGGGCTTCCACCGCCCGCCGGAGGGCCAGCAGCTCCCGGTCGGCCCGGAGCAGCTGCCGCTTCAGGGCGCTTTTGCTCCGCAGCAGGGCGCGCTTGGCCTCGGTGAGGCTGCTCTTGGCAAAGGCGGCGGAATACATCTCCCGGGCCCGATCGGGCAGGTTGTGGGCCTCGTCGATCAGAAAGACCCAGTCCCCGGCCAGCTCGAAAAAGCGCCGCAGATGGACGGTGGGGTCGAACAGGTAGTTGTAGTCCCCGATGACCAGGTCGGACCAGTCGCTCAGATCCAGCCCCAGCTCAAAGGGGCAGACGGTGAACTGCCGGGCCGCCGCCTCGATGGCGGGGCGGTCCAGCTGGCCGCCGCTGTCCAGCAGAAAGGCCAGGGCGTCCTTGCGGCGGTCGTAATAGCCTTTGGCGAAGGGGCAGGCCTCCGGCATACAGACCGGGCGGCCGGCCTCGTTTCTGCACAGGCAGACCTTTTCCTTGGCGGTCAGGGTCACCGCCCGAAAGACAAGGCCCGGGTTTGCCTGCCGCAGCAGGGAGACGGCGTCCTCGGCGGCCGCCCGGGCGGTGGTTCTGGCTGTAAAGTAAAATATCTTTTCACCGTTGTCCTCGCCCATCGCCTTCATGGCGGGGAAGAGGGCGCTCATGGTCTTGCCGGTGCCGGTGGGCGCCTGGCAGAACAGGCGGAAGCCGCCTTTCCCGGCCTCCCGCCCCGTTTTGCAGGCCCGGTAGACCTCGCCGGCGAGGGCGCGCTGCCCCGGGCGGTAGCTTGGATAGGGGAAGCGCATGGCCCGCAGACAGGCCGTGCGGGCGGCGTTCCAGTCCAGCTGCCGGCGGGCCCAGGGCAGGTACTGCCGCAGCAGCCCGAGGAGAAATTCTTCCAGCTCTGCGCGGGGAAACTGTCGTGTAAAGTAGAATGTCTTGTCATCGTCGACCTGGTAGTAAGTCAGCCGGACGGCCGCTTCGGCCAGGTCTTCCTGGGCCGTATAGAGGGCCGCGTAGACCATCCCCTGGGCCCAGTGGCAGGGATTCATCTCCCCGGTGATCTCTTCGGCGGGGACGGTGGTCGATTTGATCTCGTCGATGGCGGCGCGGCCCTCCCCGTCGGTGAAGATGCCGTCGGCCCGCCCCTCGACGGTGCAGCGGATGCCGTCCAGCTCCCGGCTGCCCGAGAGAAAGACCTCGGCCCGGTAGCCTTCCCCGGCCTGCTTTTGCAGTTTGCGGTGGATGCGGGCTCCTTCGTTGGCCCGGTCGAAGCCGGCAAAGCGGCTGTCGATGTCCCCGGTCTGGAGCAGAAACTCCACCAGCTGGCGGACGGCCAGACGGATCTGCTGCATGGTTTCACCTTCCTTGCAATTACGTTGTCAGCCCGATGCGGCGGGCGCAGTCGCGGGCGGCCTGCTCCACCGCCTCGAAGTCGACGGCGGCGCGGTAATAGCTCTCCAGCTCGTCGTGGCAGGCTTTGGCGCTGGCCATCAGGTCGACCGCCTGCTGCACCAGTTCCTGGGCGGCGCGGGCGTTGAACCGCAGCCGCGCCCGGAAGCTCGAGAGGTTGGATTTATCCCAGAAGCGGCTGCACCGCACCGCCTGCTGCCCCGGCAGGGGGGCCGAGTGCCAGCCGTTGTCGGTGACAAAGGCCAGCCGGAGGGAGGGGATCAGAACGTGGTCGATCTTGTCCTCGGGGTGGAGGGCGCAGGGGCAGGTGATGATCTCGTACCCGCGGGCCAGCGCCTCGGCGCGGATCTGT
Source organism: Candidatus Faecalibacterium intestinigallinarum (assembly GCA_019113345.1). GTDB lineage: Bacteria > Bacillota > Clostridia > Oscillospirales > Ruminococcaceae > Faecalibacterium > Faecalibacterium intestinigallinarum. The sequence goes on along the minus strand of DXHQ01000078.1, from coordinate 7,082 downwards.
TCGAGCAGAAAGCGGGAGGCCGCGCCGTATTCGTCCCGGAATACGATGGACCGGTCGGCCAGGGCGCGGATGGTCTGGCTGTAAAAGACGGGCCCCTGCGGGGTGACGGCCGACAGCAGCCGGATCTGCTCGCTGCCCGCGCCGCCTTTGCGGGGCAGCAGCCGGGCGGCCAGCCGCTTGACATAGCGGCGCACCTTTTCAAAGTCGGTGCTGCACGCCTCGGCCCGGCGGCTGTCCAAAAGCAGGCTGCCCGCCGAGGCGATGTACCGGGCGGCCCGGCCGCGCAGGGCGGCGTTCTGGGCAAAGAGGGCCCGTATCTCTTCCCGGTGGGGGCGCAGCGCCTCGGGGGAGATGGTGTGGTAGAGGCTGACCACCACCTCGTCCGCGCCGGGGGCCAGCGGCTCGAGGGTGTGGGGGGCGGTGGCGTCCAGGATGGCGGCGGACTTGTCGCAGAAGACCACGCCGTCCAGGCTGTCGGGGTCGCTTGCGCAGTGGATGCGCTGGACCGGCCCCGCCGAAAGCTGGGCCAGCTGTTTCATCAGGGTGGACTTGCCGCAGCCCGGCCCGCTCTTGAGCAGATAGAGCTGCATCCCGCTCTCCTGCCCCAGCTGCCGGAAGTAGCCCTTGAAGCCGGCCGGGGTGGTGGTGCCGAGAAAGAAATCGACCGATTGCGGACACTTTATTTCCATAGTAGAACACCTCGCTTTTGGCACAAGGTATGCAAAAGCGAGGCGGAATGCCACAAAAACAGGCTCAAAGATAGGTGTGCCGGCACACTTCGCCGATCTTGTCCCGCAGCGCCGCAAAATCCGCAAAGGCCAGGGGTTTGTTCTGGGGCTGGCGCAGCAGCGCCGCCGGGTGGAAGGTGCCCATAAAGGCCACCCCGCCCTTGTCCACAAAGACGCCGTGTTCCTTTGTCACCGAAAAGCCGGGCCGGATCATCCGCTGGGCCGCGATCCGCCCCAGGCAGACCACGATCCTGGGCCGCAGGATGCGGAACTGCTCCCGCAGCCAGGGCATACAGGCTTCGCTCTCCTCGGGCAGGGGGTCGCGGTTGCGGGGCGGCCGGCACTTGACGATGTTGGCAATGTAGCAGTTTTTGTTCCGGTCCAGGTCGATGGCAAAGAGGTACTTGTCCAGCAGCTGGCCGCTGCGCCCCACAAAGGGCAGGCCCTGCTCGTCCTCGCTCTGACCGGGGCCCTCGCCCACAAACAGCACCTCGGCGTCGGCCGCGCCCTGCCCGAAGACCACATGCTGGCGGGTCTCGCACAGAGAGCAGCGGGTGCAGGCTGCGCATTTTTCCTGTAAGGTTTGCAGATCCATAGCGCGTTTTTTCTCCATTCTGACAGACTCTCAAATGTTTCCTGTCTATTACTATAGCATAAATAAAGTGAATATTCCACAAATTCTGCGTCCCATCTATTGACCTTGCCCGCAAATCCGTGCATAATGGATTTATACGGGCAGACCTGCCCCCGCCGCGCGGGCGGGCGGCGGCGCTGCCGGACCAAAAACGCATCGGGAGAACTTGCATGGAACGACAGAACCAACGCTTTGCGGCGATCCTCGTCTTTGGAGGCATCGCCTTTTACTTCGGGCTGACCCATTTCAATACGGTGCTGCACTGGCTCAGCGGGCTGGTGGGGCTGTGCACCCCGGCGGTGATCGGCGGCATCATCGCCTTTCTGCTCAACGTGCCCATGACTGCCATCGAAAACGGGCTGAAAAAGCTGCTCTACCGCAAGCACCCCGAAAAGGCCGGCAAGGCCCTGCGGATGGTCAGCCTGCTGCTGACCTTTGTCTGCATCCTGGTGGTGGTGGCGCTGGCGGTGCTGATGCTGATCCCCGAGCTGCGCAAGTCGATCATGAGTGTCATCGCCCAGATCCAGGAGAGCCTGCCCGCCCTGATGGATTACCTCTACAGCATGGGCATCGACACCACCTGGATGGAGCAGCAGCTGGCCGCCATCGACTTTGCGGCCATCGACTTCAAGGAGCTGGCCGGCCAGATGCTGAGCGGGGCCACCAGTATGCTGGGCACCCTGGTCGGCGCGGTCAGCGCCACCATCTCGGTGCTGGGCAACGCTCTGTTCTCGACCGTCATCGCCCTGTATATCCTGATCGACAAGGAGAACCTCTCCCGCCAGTGCCGCAAGCTGCTCTACGCCTTTGTCAGCCCCGAGCTGGGCGACAAGATCTGGCACGTCGGCACCCTCATCCGGGAAGTGTTCGGCAAGTTTTTGGGCGGGCAGTCCATCGAGTCCTGCCTGCTGGGCTTTTTGATGTTCATTGCGCTGTCGGTCTTCCGCATCCCCTACGCCAGCCTGATCGCGGTGCTGACGGCGGTCTGCGCCTTTATCCCGTATATCGGCGCTTTCCTCTCCTGCGGCATCGGGGTGGCCCTCATCCTGCTGGTCAACCCTCTGCAGGCGGTGCTCTGCCTGGTGGTCTATCAGGTGGTGCAGTTCATCGAAAATCAGTTCATCTACCCCCATGTGGTGGGCAGCTCGGTGGGGCTTGAACCGCTGTGGACGGTCATCGCCGTCCTGGTGGGCGGCGCGGCGTTCGGCATCCTGGGCATGATCTTCTTCATCCCGGTGATGGCGGTGGTCTACATCCTGCTCAAGGAGACGGTCAACGCCCGCATCGAGAGCCAGAAGGCCGCCGCGCAGGCCGAGACGATGGACGCCCTCATCAATCAGGCTCTCGAAGCCGAGGAGAAAGAGGACGCCGAAGGCTGACCCCCATGCAGGAAACGGCGTGCGCCGCTGCGCTTTCTCTGAAAGCCGGCGGCGCATTTTTGCGCAAGGAGGATATGCGCCATGAAACAAGTCCGCGGCATTGAGTTTCACGCCGGCAGCAGGGAAGAGCGCCTGCCCGATTTTGCGCCGGATTTCCCCTACATTGCCTCCCGGGCGGAGCTGGACTGCTACCCCGAACGGCTGGTCCCCTGGCACTGGCACAGGGCGGTCGAGCTGTTCTATATGGAAAGCGGCGCGCTGGAATACAGCACCCCGCAGGGAAGGGCCCTCTTTCCGGCCGGGTCGGGCGGCTTTGTCAACACGGGCGTCCTGCACATGACCCGGCCGGTGGGCCGTGCGGGGGAAAATGTGCAGCTGGTTCACCTGTTCGACCCTTCCCTCATCGCCGGGGAGCCGGGCAGCCGGATCGGGCAGAAATACGTCCTGCCCCTGACGGCGGCGCCGCAGGTGGAGCTGATCGCCCTTTCCCCCGCAGACCCCGCCCAGGCGGCGCTGCTTGCGGACATCCGGGCGGCGTTTTCCCTGTCCGAGGCGGCGGACGGCTGCGAGCTGCGGCTGCGCAGCGCCCTGTCCGAGATATGGCTGAGGCTGCTTGAACAGGCCCGCCCGCAGCTGGAGCAGCCCGCCCGCCCCGGCTGCTCCAGCGAAAAGATCAAGGCCCTGCTGGTCTATATCCACGAACACTACGCCGAAAAGATCTCGGTGACGGAACTGGCGGCCTCGGCCTATCTCAGCGAGCGGGCCTGCTTCCGGCTCTTCCGCGACTGCCTGCATACCACCCCGGCGGCGTACATCCAGTCTTACCGGCTGCAGATGGCCTGCGAGATGCTGGCCCGCAGCAGCGAATCCCTGACCGAAGTCGGGCGGGCCTGCGGCCTTGGCAGCAGCAGCTATTTCGGCAAGCTGTTCCGGGAGGCGATGGGCTGCACCCCCTCCGAGTATCGCCGCAAATGGCAGGATGGTGATAAAACTGGGCAGGAATAAGGCTATTTTATCGGCGCGGACTGCACTATAATGATACCTGTAAACGGCAGCAGATACAGGAAAGGGAGGCGGTCCGGATGATGAAACTGAAGATTTTGAACATGGAGCGGTTTTTGGATGTGGTCAACGGCTGCGAGGGCGCGGTGTACCAGATCGGCCCGGACGGCAGCCGGACCGATATCCGGCGGGCCTACCGGCTGCAGGACGGTCTGCGCGCGCAGTACCGCCAAAACCGGGGCGAGCTGCCCATCACCCTTGTCATCCCCAATGGGCGGGATTATATGCGGGTGGTGTGTTACTACGCCGGCGACTGCTGAATCGACATCCCCACTTCATCATAAGAAGAAACGCGCCGCAGAGCCAGCCAAAACTCTGCGGCGCGTTTCTGTGTATCCGGACGGCGCGGCGGGGAGGTCAGAGCACGGCGCTGCCTTTCAGCCCGACTTCCTCGGCGTGCTCCTTCAGCCCCTCGATGGTCTCGCGGATGACGTCGTCGAGGGAGACCCCCAGCATCTCGCAGCCCTTGCGGATCACCTCGCGGTTGACCCCGGCGGCGAACGCCTTGTCCTTGAATTTCTTCTTGACCGACTTGACCTCGAGGTCCAGCACGCTTTTGGAGGGGCGGACCAGGCAGGCCGCGTTGATAAGGCCGGTCAGTTCGTCGACGGTGTAGAGGGTCTTTTCCAGCCGGCTTTCGGGCTTTGTGTCGGTGACCAGACCGTAGCCGTGGCAGAGCATGGCCCGGATGTAGACCTCGTCCAGGCCGGCGGCCCGCATCAGTTCTTCGCTCTTTTTGCAGTGCTCCTCGGGGTACTTTTCGTAGTCGAGGTCGTGCAGCAGGCCGGCGGCCCACCAGACCTCGGGGTCCTCGCCGGGGCCGGCGAGGTGGGCGAAGTGCTCCATGGCGGCGGCCACCTGCAGAGCGTGCTTTTGCAGGGCGGGCGTCTCGGTGTAGCGGGCCAGCAGGGCCCAGGCGTCCTGTTTGGAAAGTTTGTTCATGGTGTTTCCCTCCGAATCAGACAAAGATTTTCTGCACCAGGATCATGTACAGGATGGTGCCGCCGGCGATGCTGAGCAGGGTGTTCTTTTTCCACCTGTGCAGCGCCGCGATGAAGAGGATGGCGATCAGTTCCGGCAGGCCGTGCCAGCCGGCAAAGACGGCGTCTTTCAGGCAGTAGACCACCAGCAGCCCGATCACCGCGCAGGGCAGCACGCCGCCGAGGTAGGTGACGGCGGCGGGGGGCGTTTTGTCCTCCGGGAAGAGGAGGGAGGGGAGAAAGCGGGTCAGCATGGTGGCGGCAACCACCGCCAGGATGGTCAGGACGCTCTGCGAAAGGGTCATGGTCATGGCCGCTTCACCTCCCGGACAAAGGTCCTGCGGGTGAGCAGGAAGCTGAGGATGATCAGCGCCATGGCCGGCACGATGAAGCTGCCGCTGCCGAAAAGCAGCAGGCAGGCCAGCGAGCAGCCCAGCCCCACCAGGGCGGGGCGGTGGTCTTTGGCCTCCTCCCACTGGTTGAGGAACATGACCACAAACAGGGCGGTCATGACGAACTCGATGCCGGTGGTGTCAAAGTGGATGACATAGCCCAGCAGAGCCCCGGCGGTGGCCCCGGTCACCCAGTAGATGTGGTTGAGCAGGGTGACAAAGAACATGAACCACCCTCTGTCCACCCCCTCCGGCGGGGTGACGGTGCAGTTGATGGAAAAGGACTCGTCGCACATCCCAAAGATGAGGTAGAACTTTTTCCAGCCGGTGTTTTTGTACTTCTGCAGCATGGACAGCCCGTAGAACAGATGCCGCGCGTTGACCATCAGCGCCAGCAGAAAGGCGTGCAGGGGGTCGTAGGCCGACAAAAGCAGCTCCACCGTCAAAAACTCCATCGAGCCGGCAAAGATAAACAGGCTCATCAGCAAGGGATAGACAAAGGAAAACCCCTCGCTGCGCATCAGAAAGCCGTAGGAAAGCCCCAAAAACAGAAAGCCGACGCAGATCGGCAGGGTGTAGGGGAAGGCGGCCTGCAGCGCTTTGCGTTTCATCACATTCCCTCTTTCTTTTCAATCATTTGCCGGGGGCGGCCGCCGCCCGGCTGTCTTTTATTTTGCACCGGTTTGGGGCCGATGTCAAGCGGACGGGCGGCGACGCGGCCGGCAGGGCGCGCCAAAACCGCAAAATTTCATAGAAAATTCGGATTCTGTATTGAAGTTTTGGCTTCTTGTGTTAAAATAAGAGGGAAAGAGCGTGTTGTGTCCAACACGGCGTCATTACATTGGAACGATATCGGAGGTAATCAAAATGGCAGATATGTTTGCGCCGCTGGTAGAGCAGCTGAAGGCAAACCCCAAGACCATCGTTTTCACCGAGGGCAGCGACCCCCGCATTCTGGAGGCAGCCAGCAAGCTGCTGGCCGAGAAGATCCTGAAGGTCGTCATGGTCGGCAACAAGGCCGAGTGCGAGGCTGCGGCTGCGGCGGGCGGCTTTGACATTGCGGGCGCTGAGATTATCGACCCCGATACCTACGAGGGCTTTGAGGACATGGTCAACACCATGGTCGAGCTGCGCAAGGGCAAGATGACCGCCGACGAGTGCCGCGCCCTGCTCAAAAAGTCCAACTACTTCGGCACCATGCTGGTCAAGATGGGCAAGGCCGACTGCCTGCTGGGCGGCGCCACCTATTCCACCGCGGACACCGTCCGCCCCGCCCTGCAGCTGATTAAGACCAAGAAGGGCGCGCACCTGGTCAGTTCCTGCTTCATTCTGGACCGCGACTGGGGCGAAGAGGGCCTCAAGCGGATCGCCATGGGCGACTGCGCCATCAACATCGACTATCAGGACACCGTCGACAAGGCCACCGGCGAGGTCAAGATGCCGGCCGCCGCCAAGCTGGCTGAAGTGGTGGTCGAGACCGCCAAGACCGCCAAGATCTTCGGCATCGACCCGAAGGTGGCCGTCCTGAGCTTCTCCACCAAGGGCTCGGGCAAGGGCGGCACCGTCGCGCTGAGCCACGATGCCACCATCAAGGCCCAGGAGCTGGCCCCCGACCTCGCCATCGACGGCGAGCTGCAGTTCGACGCCGCCGTCTCGCCCGAGGTCGCCAAGACCAAGTGCAAGGGCAGCGCCGTCGCCGGCCAGGCCAACACCTTCATCTTCCCCTGCATCGAGGCCGGCAACATCGGCTACAAGATCGCCCAGCGCCTGGGCGGCTACGCGGCCTACGGCCCCATCCTGCAGGGCCTGAACGCCCCCATCAACGACCTGTCCCGCGGCTGCAACGCCGACGAGGTCTACAAGATGAGCCTCATCACCGCCTGCCAGTCCTGAGCTGGGGCGGACCC
>DXHQ01000077.1 GCA_019113345.1 Candidatus Faecalibacterium intestinigallinarum | reverse complement strand
CGGGCGGGCCTGCAGTTTGCGCAGGTCGGCCAGGCAGCCGTCCCAGAAGGCGTCGACCTCGGCTTCGAGGTCGATCTTCTCGCCGTAGCGTGAAAAGGCAAGCCAGTCCCGGATGCAGGCTTTGCGGGGGCACTCGCCGGGGGTGATGGGGGAGTAGATGTCCCCCTCCGACAGCCCGAAAGAGACGCTGACCACATCCTCCCGGCGGCCGCCCAGCGGGACGGCCAATTTTTTCAGCTCTGCCCGCCGCTTTTTGTACTCCCGCAGGGCCTTCCGCTTTTCCCAGACGGCGCGCAGCCCCCGGGCATTGGTGATGACGCCGATCGACGCGGCGATGACGTCGCCGCCGCAGTGCTGTGCCAGCAGCAGCGCGCCCTTGGACGAATCACTAAAGCAAACTTCCAGCATTTCGCGGCCCTCCCAATAAAAGCGCCCCGCACCGGTTGCGATGCAGGGCGCTGCGACAGCCGAAAGGGGACTGCTTACCCCTTGGCCTTGTTTTTGATGTATTCGTCGATGGCCTTGGCGGCAGCCTTGCCGGCGCCCATGGCCTTGATGACGGTGGCCGCGCCGGTGACGGCGTCGCCGCCGGCGTAGACGCCCTCACGGCTGGTGTCGCCCTCGTCGCCGCCGGTGACGATGCAGCCGTGCTTGTTGGTCTCCAGACCGGGGGTGGTGGAGCGGATGAGCGGGTTGGGGCTGGTGCCCAGGCTCATGATGACGCTGTCGACCTCCATCTCGAACTCGCTGCCGGCCACCTCGATGGGACGGCGGCGGCCGGAGGCGTCGGGCTCGCCCAGCGCCATCTGGATGCAGCGGATGGCGCGGACAAAACCCTCGTCGTCGGGCAGGATGGCCACGGGGTTGGTGAGGGTCTTGAAGATGATCCCTTCCTCCTCGGCGTGCTCCACTTCCTCCTTGCGGGCGGGCAGCTCCTCCATGCCGCGGCGGTAGACGATGTAGACCGTCTCGGCGCCCAGACGCAGGGCGCTGCGGGCGGCGTCCATCGCCACGTTGCCGCCGCCCACGACGGCGACCTTCTTGCCGACGTAGATGGGGGTGTGACTGTCGCGGCGGTAGGCCTTCATCAGGTTGGAGCGGGTCAGGAATTCGTTGGCCGAGTAGACGCCCTTCAGGCTCTCGCCGGGGATGCCCATGAAGCGGGGCAGACCCGCGCCGGTGCCGATAAAGACGGCCTCGTAGCCGTACTCGCCCATCAGCTCGTCGACGGTCAGGATGCGGCCGATGACCATGTTGCACTCGATGTCGACGCCGAGGGCTTTCAGGCCCTCAATCTCCTGCTGGACGATGGCCTTGGGCAGACGGAACTCGGGGATGCCGTACATCAGAACGCCGCCCGCCACGTGCAAAGCTTCGTAGACGGTGACCTTATAGCCCATCTTGGCCAAGTCGCCGGCGGCGGTCAGGCCGGCGGGGCCGGCGCCGATGATGGCCACCTTGTGGCCGTTGGAGGCGGGGACGGCGGGGTCGGCGTGGACGTTCTCGCGGTGCCAGTCGGCGACAAAGCGCTCGAGGCGGCCGATGCCCACCGGCTCGTTCTTGATGCCGCGGGTGCAGCGGCCCTCGCACTGGCTCTCCTGCGGGCAGACGCGGCCGCAGACGGCGGGCAGGGCGGAGTCCTCGCTGATGATCTGGTAGGCGGCCTCGAAGTTGCCCTCGGCCACCTGGGCGATGAACTCGGGGATCTTGATGCCGACGGGGCAGCCCTCGACGCAGGGCTTGTTCTTGCAGTGGATGCAGCGCTTGGCCTCGCTGACGGCCATCTCGGCGGTGTAGCCGAGGGCCACTTCGCTGAAGTTATGCCGGCGGACGGCGGGGTCCTGGGCGGGCATGGGGCACTTTTTGGGGTCCATATTGAAAGCCATGTCAGTTTACCTCCATCTGGAACAGGTGGCAGGCCTCTTCACGGGCGTGCTTCTCAAAGGGGCGGTACATCGAGCCGCGGGCCATCGCCTCGTCGAAATCGACCAGGTCGCCGTCAAAGTCGGGGCCGTCGACGCAGGCAAACTTGAGCTTGCCGCCCACCGTCAGGCGGCAGCCGCCGCACATGCCGGTGCCGTCGATCATGATGGGGTTCATCGAGACGACGCTCTTGATGTGGTATTTCTGGCAGGTCTTGACCACGAACTTCATCATGATCAGCGGGCCGATGGTGATGACCTCGTCGTACTGGTTGCCGGCGGCGATCAGCTCTTCCAGCGCGGCGGTGACCACGCCCTTCTGGCCGTAGCTGCCGTCGTCGGTCATGATGCGCAGTTCGTCGCTGCAGGCGGCAAAGTCGTCCTCCAGGATCAGCAGGTCCTTGGAGCGGAAGCCGATGATGCTGTGGACGACGCAGCCCTCCTCATGCAGTTTGCGGGCGATGGGCAGGGCGATGGCGCAGCCCACGCCGCCGCCCACGACGCAGACCTTCTTCAGGCCCTCGGTCTCGGTGGGGCGGCCCAGCGGGCCGACAAAGTCGTGGACCTCGTCGCCCACGTTCAGGGCGTTCAGTTCGATGGTGGTGTCGCCCACGATCTGGAAAATGATATCGACAGTACCGGCCTGCCGGTCGTAGCCGGCGATGGTCAGGGGGATGCGCTCGCTGTCCTCCATCGGGCGGACGATGATGAACTGGCCCGGCTGCGCCTTCTGCGCGATCAGCGGCGCTTCGATGCTGAGCTTGGTCACGGTCGGATTGAGCGCGACCTTCTGGGTGATCCTGTACATGGTGAAAACTCCTTTATATACATATGTTCCATTCCCGCAGGGGAACGGGCCCCTGCCAACTAAACCTTATTATACAGTGTTTCGCTTGATAATGCAATGCAAATTGTATTTTTGCGCAAAAAGCAGAATTATCTGTTGACAAGAAGGCCAAAGTCGGGTATAATAGCATCCGTCGCCGGTCAAAAGCCGGCGCGCCACATGGAGTATGCGGCCGTAGCTCATCTGGTAGAGCGCCACCTTGCCAAGGTGGAGGTAGCGAGTTCGAGCCTCGTCGGCCGCTCCATCTTGTGGAAGTTTAGCTCAGCTGGGAGAGCATCTGCCTTACAAGCAGAGGGTCAGCGGTTCGAGCCCGTTAACTTCCACCATGTGGCCCGGTAGCTCAGTTGGTTAGAGCACCAGCCTGTCACGCTGGGGGTCGTCGGTTCGAGCCCGATCCGGGTCGCCAACAAAACCTACTTCCCGCAAAGGAAGCGCCCATGCAGGGCGGACGCAGGGTCAAATGCGTCGATATGCGGCCGTAGCTCATCTGGTAGAGCGCCACCTTGCCAAGGTGGAGGTAGCGAGTTCGAGCCTCGTCGGCCGCTCCAAAACGAGCGGAAACCCCGCTCCATATGGTGGCGTGGCCAAGTGGTAAGGCAAAGGTCTGCAAAACCTTCATTCACCAGTTCAAATCTGGTCGCCACCTCCAGAACCCTCGTGCATTGCACGGGGGTTTTCTTCTGTCGTTGGAGGTCTTACGCTGAACCCATTGCGCCGGCCTGGAATTCCATTTATCCATTGACGTCATAGTATTTTGTTGGTATAATAAAATTAGAATTTTACCATATATTCAGGGAGGTGTCTTTATGAACATCCGTCCGTCCGCCGCCATCCGGCAGAATTACAACGAGATCGCCGATTTGTGCCGCAAAACTTCTGAGCCCATCTTTCTGACCAAAAACGGCGAGGGCGATTTGGTGGTCATGGACATCGATACGTACAACCGCCGGGAGCAGATGCTCAAGCTCCGGGAAGAACTTCTCGCTGTAGAAGAAGACCGCCTTCACGGGGCGCCCGGTTATTCCATCGAAGAAGTCACCGCCATGATGCGGGCAGCCATCCGGGAGGCCGCGCATGGAGGAAAATAAATATCAGGTCATTGTATCCCAGCAGGCAGCTCGAATGCTTGTCTCCCACGCGGCGTTTCTGGCCGAAGTCAGCACAAGCGCATCCGAACAGTTGCTGACCAAGTTTGAGGCTGCGGCCAAATCATTGGAGCAGTTTCCTACGCGATGCCCCTGGCTGCGGGGAGATTATATTCCTCAAAACAAATATCGCTGTCTTTTGTTTTCTGAGCGTTATCTGTTGATTTATCAGATTCAGGATCGCATCGTATACGTCGATTATATCGTGGATTGCCGTCAGAACTATGAATGGCTCATTCGATAAAGTCACCCCCGCCCTCCGGCGGGGTTTTTCTGTTGCACCGGGTCCGGTTCGGTGCTACAATAAGGGTATTGCGCGAAAGGAGGTCTGCCCATGTGCCCGGCATCCAGTCCTGAAAACCGAACCACCCTGACGCCCGACACCCCGGTGCAGTACCTCAAGGGGGTGGGGCCCAAGCTGGCCCAGCGGTTTGAAAAGCTGGGCATCCGCACCCTGGCCGACCTGCTGGAGCACTATCCCCGCCGCTACCTTGATTTTACCCACCCCTACCCGCCGGGCGAAGCGCCGGCCGGGATGGCGTGCGTCGTCCGGGCCGAACTGCTGGCCAAGCAGGGCGGGCGGTATGTGTCGGGGGGCCGCCGGGTCGAGAAGGCCACCGCCGGGGACGGCGTCGCCACCCTCGAGCTGACCTGGTTCAACAACCCTTACACCATCCAGAAGCTGACCGTCGGGCAGGAATACTATTTTGAAGGGGAGGTCACCGGCGGGCTGCTCCGCCGCCAGATGACCAACCCCCAGGTGCGCACCGCCGAGCAGGTGGCGGCGTCGCCGCTGGCCGCCGTCTACCCTCAGACCGAGGGGCTGACCAGCGCGGCCATCGGCCGGTGCGTGGCGCAGCTGCTGCCCCACGCCGAACTGCTGGGCGAGCCGCTGCCCCCTGCCCTGCTGCAAAAATACCGGCTGCCCGGCAAGGCGCAGGCAGTGCGGGAGATCCATGCGCCCGCCTCGGCCGAAGCCGTGCAGGAGGCCCGGCGGCGGCTGATCTTTGAGGAACTGCTGATCCTGCAATTGGGGATGGGCCTGCTGAAAAGCCGGGGCGCGGCCGCTGCCGGCGCGCCCATGCGCCGGGCCGACCCCGGGCCCTTCTGGGCCAGCCTGCCCTTTGCCCCCACCGGGGCGCAGCGCCGGGCGGTGGAGGAAATTCTGGCCGACATGGCCGGGCCCCGCTCGATGAACCGGCTGCTGCAGGGGGACGTCGGCAGCGGCAAGACCCTGGTCGCGGCAGCGGCCCTCTGGGCGGCCGTCGGCGAGGGGTATCAAGGGGCTCTGCTGGCCCCCACCGAACTGCTGGCCGAACAGCACGCCGAGACCCTCAACCGCCTGCTGGCCCCCTTCGGCATCCGGGTGGCCCTGCTGACCGGCGGGCTGAAAGCCGCCGCCCGGCGGACCACCCTGGCCGCCATCCGCGCCGGGGAGGCCAACGTGGTGGTGGGCACCCACGCCATCCTGTCGGAGGGGGTCGAGTTTGCCCGGCTGGGCCTGGCCGTCATCGACGAGCAGCACCGCTTCGGGGTGCGGCAGCGGGGCGCGCTGGCCGAAAAGGGGGCCTCCCCTCACCTGCTGGTCATGAGTGCCACCCCCATCCCCCGCACCCTGGGCCTGCTGATCTACGGCGACCTCGACATCTCGATCCTGGACGAACTGCCCCCCGGCCGCAGGCCGGTCAAGACCCGCGTCATGACCGGCAAACGCCGGAAGGACCTCTACGGCTTTCTCGACCGGGAGATCGGCCAGGGGCGGCAGGTCTACATCGTCTGCCCCGCCATCGAGGAGGGCCCCGACGCCGGCCTGACCCCCGTCAAGACCTATTATGAAGAGGTGGCCAAGGCCCTGCTGCCCGACCGCCGGGTCGGCCTGATGCACGGCAAGCTCAAGCCCAAAGAGAAGGCCGCCGTCATGGAGGACTTCCGCGCCGGGCGTCTGGACGCCCTTGTCTCCACCACCGTCATCGAGGTGGGGGTGGACGTCCCCAACGCCACCGTCATGGTGATCGAGAACGCCGAGCGGTACGGCCTGTCGGCCCTGCACCAGCTGCGGGGCCGGGTGGGCCGGGGCGCGGCCGAGAGCTGGTGCTTTCTGGTCAGCGACAACGAGTCGGACTCGGTCCGCAGCCGGCTCAGGTTCCTCTGCTCCACCACCGACGGCTTTGCGGTGGCCCAATACGACCTTGAGACCCGTGGTCCCGGCGACTTTTTCGGCAGCCGGCAGCACGGCCTGCCCGCCCTGCAGATCGCCGACCTCGCCGCCGACACCCGCACCCTCCACGCCGCCCAGAAGGAGGCGGCCGCCCTCCTCGCGGCCGACCCGCTGCTCCAAAAGCCGGAGCACGCCCTGCTGGCCGCCGCGGTGGCCCGGATGTTCGACCGGGCCGGGCCCATGAACTAGAAGGAGAAGCTGTATGATCTTTACTATCCCCGTTACCACCCGGGTCGAGGACTTTGACCAGCACGGGCTGCTGACCCCGACGGCGCTGCTGTCCATCTTTGAGAACACCGCCGTCCGCCACGCCGAGACGGTGGGCTACTCCCCGATGGACGACAGCCTGCGCAACGGCATGGCCTGGGTCATCACCAACTGGCGGGCCGAGGTCTCCCGCGCCCCCGCCTACGATGAGCCCTTTACCGCCAGCACCTGGCTGTGCAACAACCCCCGGCAGGCCACCCGCGAGATGCTGCTGCACAGCGAAAGCGGCGAGGTGCTGGCCCGCGGGCAGGCCAAACTGGCCCTGGTGGACCGCAGCTGCAACAAGCCCTGCCTGCCCACCCCCGAGCGTCTGGCCGCCTATCAGCCCGAGCTGCGCACCGCCTTTGCCGATAAGCTGCCCCGCCTGCGCCCGCCGGCCGGCTGCAATGCCGAGAGCCCGGTCCAGCTGCGCCGCAGCGACATGGACTACAACGGCCACCTGCACAACACTGCCTACCTGGCCCTGGCCCTGGACGCCGCCCCGGCCGACGTGACGGCGGAGGGCGTACATACCTTCCGCATCTCCTACCGCAGCCCGCTGCGGCTGGGCGACGCGCCCACCCTGCAGAGCTGCCCCCAGTCGGGCGGCTGGGCAGCCTCCTTTGTCCGCGCCGGCGAGGTCTGCGCCGTGGTGGCGGTCAATGAGCAGCTGAAACCGCTGTGATATATACAGACAGAAAAAAAGGCGGAGCCCGCGGGCTCCGCCTTTTGTGTTGCTTTTAAAAGTCGATCTCTTCCAGCTTCAGCAGGGTCAGGATATAGATCTTGACCGACTGCAGCAGCGAATCCACCGGGGCGGACTCGTTGGCGCCGTGCATCGGGCCGCCGAACGCGGGCAGCACCATGTCGGGGCTCTCGGGCCCGAAGCTGACCGCATAGGGGAAGTGCCGGGCATAGGTGCCGCCGCCCATGGTGAAGGTCTTTTCGTCCTTGCCGGTCACCTCGTTGTAGGTGTCGATGCAGGCCCGGATGGCCGGGGTGTCCGCCTCAATATAGAAGGGGTCGGCCGAGTCGACGTCCTCGAGGGCGGCGCCGTCGCCGATGGCCGCGCGGATCGCCCGTTCGATGATCTGGCCGTTGGTCGAGGTGGGGTAACGGCTGTCCATGCTCTGGAACATCCGGCCGTCCTGCATATACATCCGCCCGCCGATGATGGTCAGGGGGCCGAAGGGCCCGTCCGAAGTGGCGATGCCCAGCCCCTCGCCGGCGGTGGAGCTGTGCAGCTTGCGGACTGCTTCCAGATAGCGCCGCTCGCTCTCGCTGCACAGGCCGTTGTCCAGCAGGTAATCCACCACCAGGCCGATGGCGTTGAGGGTGCCCGCGGGGCTGGCGGCGTGGCCGGCCTTGCCCCAGCCGCGGATGCGGACGCAGCCGTTCTCGGGCTCGAGGGTGATGTGGGGGGCGTTCTTGAGCCCGGCCATCTCGGCTTTGACCAGAGCGCTGGCCCGGTCGGGGACGGCGTTGTTGGCGACGCCGCCCTCAAAGTCAAGGATCATCCCATTGCACGCCGGGCTGACCAGCTTGCCGTGGAAATGGCCCTTTTCGCCGTTGCAGACCGGGAACTCGGCGTCCGGGGTGAAGCAGAACACCGGGGCCTTGTTGTGGGCCAGGTAGTACTCGACGTCTCCCATGCCGGTCTCCTCGTTGGTGCCGGCCAGGGCGCGGATGGGGTAGCGCAGCGAAACGCCCAGCTCCTTGAGGAACTTGAGGGCATAGAGGGTAACCACCATCGGGCCCTTGTCGTCCAGCACGCCGCGGCCCAGGATCCAGCCGTCCTGCCGCCGCATCTCGAAGGGGCTGGCCGACCAGCCCTCGCCGGCGGGCACGACGTCGACGTGGCAGATGGTGGCCAGATATTTGTCGGGGTCGGCGCCGGGCAGCTCGGCATAGCCGATGTAGCCCTCGCAGTTGCGGGTGGCGAGGCCCATCTTTTCGGCCAGCTCCAGGGTCTTGTCCAGCGCCGCGCGGGACCCCGCGCCGAAGGGCGCGCCCTCGGCGGGCTCGCTCTGGACGCTGTTGATGGCCACCAGCGCCGCGATGTCATCGAGCAGCTGCTCCTTGTTGGCCTCGATAAAGGCGTCTATCTTCTGATTCAGTTCCTGATCCATGGGATTTCATTTCCTTTCTGTATATTGAGCGGTATTTATACCGCAAACAGCGCGCTGAATGCGCCCAGCAGCCCGGCGCTGGCCAGGCCGATGATGACGCCGGCCAGCAGCACACCGCCCATGCAGGCGACGAGGACATCCTTGAACTTCATATCCAGGATGGAGCCGGCCAGGGTGCCGGTCCAGGCGCCGGTGCCGGGCAGGGGGATGCCCACAAAGATGAGCAGGGCGGCCACCAGTCCGCGGCCGGCCTTGGCCTCAAGGGCGCGGCCCGCCTTTTCGCCCTTGACCACAAAAAACTTGCAGATGCCCCCGATCAGCGGCTTGTGGTAGCCCCAGATCAGGAACTTGCGGGCGAACAGATAGATGACCGGCACCGGGACCATGTTGCCCACGACGGCCACGATATAGGTGGGCAGGACGTCCAGCCCCAGCCCCAGCCCGATGGGGATGGCTCCCCGCAGCTCGATGACCGGGACCATGGCGACGAAAAAGACAAAGAGATATTTCTCCAGCATGGGACCTCCTTCAGGTGGTGGATTTCAGCTTCTTCCACTCGATGGCGAAGAAGAGGATGGTGCAGGTGGATGCCGAGATGATGTCGCTGACCGGTTCGGCCACATAGAGGCCCACCAGCTGGCTGAGGCCCAGCGCGCCGAACACCCGCGGGATGACGAGGGAGAGGGGCAGCAGCAGGATCACCTTGCGCAGCAGGGCGATGAACATGCTGATCTTGGCTTCGCCAAGGCCCAGAAAGGTCTGCTGGCAGGCCAGCTGCGCGCCCATGAAGAAAAAGCCCAGCATGTAGATGCGCAGCGGCGCGGCGCCGAGGGCGATCAGCCCGGCGTCGCTCGAGAAGAGGCCCAGGAAGAGCTGGGGCGCCAGCTCGACCGCGCCCACCACCACGGTAGTGACCCCCATCGAGACGGCCAGCATGATCTTGAAGGCCTGCCGGACCCGCTCCAGCTTACGGGCGCCGAAGTTGAAGCCCACCACCGGCTGCGCGCCCTGGCAGAAGCCCTGCACCGGCAGGTTGGCGATCTGCGCCACCGAGAACAGGATGCTCATGATGGCCACGGCGCTGTCGCCGCCGTAGGTGGCTGCGCCGGTGTTGAAGGCCAGCTGGATGACGCACTCGGTGGCCGTCATCAAAAAGGGCGACACGCCCAGCGACAGCACCAGGGCCAGCGTCCTGCCCGCCGGGATGAGGTTTTCCTTGCGGATGCGCAGCACGCTCCGCTTGCCGGTGAAGAAGATCAGCACCCACACCGCGCTGACCGCCTGGCTGAGGATGGTGGCGATGGCTGCGCCCTCCACCCCCATGTTGAACCCGTAGATAAAGACGGGGTCCAGGACGATGTTGCAGACCGCGCCGATGCAGGTGGTGGCCATGCTGGTCTTGGCAAAGCCCTGGTTGGTAATAAAGGGGGTCATGCCCAGGGTGAACTGGACAAAGATGGTGCCCATCAGGTAGATGCGCAGGTAGGCCATCGCGTAGGGCAGGGTGTTCTCGCTGGCGCCGAAGGCCCGCAGCACCGGCTCGCCGTAGATGGTAAAGACGACGCTCAGCACCACCGACAGCACGATGAGCAGGGTGATGCAGTTGCCCAGAATCTTTTCGGCGGTCTTGTAGTCGCCGCGGCCCATCGCCACCGAGGCGCGGGGCGCGCCGCCCATGCCGATCAGGTTGGAAAAGGCGGTGATGAGCACAATGATGGGATAGGTGACCCCCAGGCCGGCCAGCGCCAGGCTGCCGCTGCCGGGAATGTGGCCCACATAGATGCGGTCCACGATGTTGTAGAGCATATTCACCAGCTGGGCCAGCGCCGTCGGCAGGGCCAGGCTGAAAATAAGGGGCACGAGGGGGGCCGTGCCCAGCCGCTGGTCCACCGATGCGGCCGCGGCGGCGTGTTTGTTCTCTTCCATGATGCAGATCCTTTCCTATTGTATGTTTACCCGTCCAGGTCGATGTCCAGTTCCACCGGGCAGTGATCGGAACCCATCACCTCGTTGTGGATCTCGGCAGCCCGCACCCTGTCCGCGATCCGCTTTGAGACCAGAAAGTAGTCGATCCGCCACCCGGCGTTCCGGGCGCGGGCGCGGAAGCGGTAGCTCCACCAGCTGTACTTGACCTCGTCGGGGTGCAGCAGGCGGAAGCTGTCGGCAAAGCCCGCTTCCAGCAGGGCGGTCATCTTGCCCCTCTCCTCGTCGGTAAAGCCGGCGCTGCGCCGGTTCGAGTCCGGGTTTTTGATGTCGATCTCCTGATGGGCGACGTTCAGGTCCCCGCAGAGGATGACCGGCTTTTTGGCGTCCAGTTTCAGCAGATAGGCGCGGAACATATCCTCCCACGCCATCCGGTAGTCCAGCCGCCGGAGCTCCTCCTGGCTGTTGGGTGTGTAGCAGTTGACCAGATAAAAGCCCGGGTACTCCAGAGTGATGACCCGGCCCTCCCGGTCGTGCTCCCCGGCGCCCACCCCCAGCGCCACCGACAGAGGTTTCACTTTGCAGTAGCAGGCGGTGCCGGAGTAGCCCTTTTTCTCGGCCGAGTAGAAATACTCCTCATACCCCTCGGGGTGGAAATCGGCCTGTCCCGGCTGCATCTTGGTCTCCTGCAGGCAGAACACGTCGGCGTCCAGCGCGGCAAAGCTCTCGGCAAAGCCATGGGTCAGGCAGGCCCGCAGGCCGTTCACATTCCAGCTGACCAGTTTCATACAGTCTTCCCTTTCCGTCTCATTCGATGTACTTGGTTTTCCACACGCCGCTCTTGAACCGCCAGACAAAGCAGGTGGTGCGGCAGACCCAGTCCACCACCATGGCGATCCAGACGCCGACCGCGCCATACCCCATCTGGACGCCCAGCAGATAGCTGAACCCGATCCGCCAGACGGCCATGCTCAGGATGGAAACGGTCATGGTAAATTTGACGTCGTTGGCGGCCCGCAGGGCGTTGGGCAGCACAAAGGCCACCGGCCAGAGCAGCAGGCCGCAGCCGCAGTGGATCCGCACCAGCAGGACGGCCAGCTCCATCGTCTCGCCCGAGAGCTCGTAGATGCCCACCAGCGGCCCCACAAAGAGCAGGATGAACCCGTTGAAGATGCCCATGGTGAGGTAGGCCCATTTGACCAGCCGCCGGGTGTAGGCGGCGGCCTGCTCGTTGTCCCGTGCGCCGACGCAGCGGCCCACCACCGTGATCATGGCCAGGCCGATGGCCTGTCCCGGGATGCAGCCCATGCCGTCGAGGTTGTTGGCGACGGCGTTGGCCGCGATCTGCACGGTGCCAAAGAGGGAGATCATGCTGACCACGATGATCCGCCCCGCCTGGAACAGGCTGTTCTCAAACGCGGAGGGGATGCCGATGCCCAGAATCCGCCTTGCCAGCGCGCCGTCCACCCGGAAGGTCATCCGGGCGCGGACGGTGTTGGACTTCATGCCGCAGGCGGCCAGGATCAGGAGGGCCGCCACCCCGCGGCTGACCACCGTCGGCCAGGCCACGCCTTCGACGTACATCCCCAGCCCGAAGATGCAGACCGCGTTGCCGATGATGTTGATGATGTTCATCAGCACGCTGACCTGCATCGAGATCTTGGAGTTGCCCATGCTGCGGAAGATGGCCGCCCCGGCGTTGTACAGCGCCAGGAAGGGGTAGCTGATGGCCGTCACCTTCAGATAGCGGACGCCGGCGTCCAGCACGTCGGCCTCGATGGTGCCGTAAAACAGGCGCAGCATCGGCTTTGCCAGCACCCAGCAGAAAAGTCCCAGCCCCAGCCCCAGCAGCAGGCTGAGCAGGATCAGCTGTCCGGCGCTGTCGTCGGTCTCCTTTTTGCGCAGCGCGCCGAGGTACTGGCTGACCACCACCGCTCCGCCGGTGGCCAGCGCCGCCAGCAGGTTGATGACCAGATTGTTGATCATATCCACCAGGCTGACGCCCGAGATGGCCGCCTCGCCGCAGCGGGAGACCATCATGGTGTCGGCCATGCCGACGGTGGTGGCCAGCAGCTGCTCGATCAGCAGCGGCACGATCAGCCGCATCAGTTCGCCGGTGGTAAAGAGGGGCTCACCGGGACCCCGTTTCAAAATCGTGGGGCCGCGCGCCCCCGCCGTGTGTTCCATGTTTTACACCCTCACACCCGTCGCCCGCCCTGCCGGGCGGACTGTTTCCAGTTTGTAAGCGTACCTTATTATGATAACATACCCCCGCCGGATTGTAAAGCCGAAGGGCGGGGCTTGCGTGCGTAGGCAAATCATGATACAATAAATGTAACAGGAGGGATGCCCCATGATGAAGACCTTTGTCCGCCCTGCCCGCGACCTGCGGAACCACTATGCCGAGCTCGCCGGGATGCTGAAAGACCACGACCACGTGATCATCACCAACCGCGGCCGCGGCGAAGCTGTCCTGATCGGCATCGAAGACTACACCCAGTACGAGGAATTTCTCCACGAGCGCTATGTCGCGCAGGAGCTTGCCAAGGCCCAGCGCCAGGCCGCCGACCCGGCCACCCCGTGGCAGGACCACGAGAGCGTATGGGAAACGCTGCACAAAACCTATGGCGTATAAGATCAGGTATCTGCCCCTGGCCGTGCAGGACCTCCACGATATTGCAGCTTATCTGACCGGCTTTTATCCCGATACGGCAGGCCGTGTCCTGCGCGAAATCGAAACCAAAATCGCCCGTCTGGCCCAGACGCCCCGGATGTATGAAGTCTACCCGTCCCATCCGTCCTACCGCAGGCTGCCCGTCAGTCAGTATCTGGTCTTTTACCGCATAAACGACCCGCTTCAAACCGTCGAGGTCCACCGTATCCTGCGCGGCTCGTGGAATCTGCCCCGTTTTTTGGAGTAAACCGCGCCTGCAAGTTCAGCATTTGTTGCAGGAAAGCGCTCTTACATTTGTGCGCTTTCACGAAAATGCGTTTTTATGTGCTTTCAAAGCGGTTTTTCGCAAAAAAACTCTTGCATTCCTCTGCAAAAAGTGGTATGTTGTATCCCAGCGGAACGCCTTGGATACAAGAATCCTTCTCTCCCCGGCCGGACGCCGGCCCGCCGCGTTCCGCGCGAATGTTGCTATTTTCTTCATTTACCTTCTTATCATTTACCCTGCCTGCCCGCAAGGGCAAAAAACGGCGGCCCAACCTGCACGGGCCGCCGTTTTTGTTTTGTTTTTAGCAAGCAGATTTTTACAAATAGTAGATGACCGCAACGATCCAGCAAACCGTTCCGTCCCTGGTGGTCGTCTGCGCGGCCGCCGCCTCGTATTCTACCTGTCTCAGAATGTCGTTCATGGACAGCACAATGCCGGCGGCCATTTCTTCGGGGGTATGCACCGTCCCCAGAGAAGCGCTCTCCACCCCTGCCTGCAGTTCTTCCGCCGTCACAAGCCGGGGCGAGAGACCTACCGTCCTGTTCCATGAATCCAGCTTCTGCGTCATATGGCGCTCGATCCTGTCTTTTGTAACTTCATCCGCATCATAAGCCGCCGCCCACTCCGCAGTTTCGTTGACGGCGCGTTTCAGCGCGCCGGAGGCGGTGACCCGCGTTTTGCAGCCGTTTTCCTGAACAATGGCATTGACCTCTGTCAGGTCAAGCGCGTTTTCCGCCCCGCCTTTGGCGCACCCCGCCAACAGAGTCAGCGCCATCATGGCTGCCGCCAGCAAAGCCGCAATGTTTTTGTACTTCATGTCTGAATAACCTCCTTGACTGAATGTTTTGAGCAGATACTGCGCTCTGCCTTTTGTTCAGTATAACATACACATATCTCTATGTCCACCATATGTGTATAATAATTCACCTATAGTGCACACCATTTTCTATACACTAATGGCGTGAGGTGAAACATATGACTGGGCTGGGCATCGAACTCGGTATGAGGATCCAGGAACTGCGCAACGGCAGAAATATGAAGCAGGCTGAATTTGCAAAGCTTCTCGGCGTCACCAAATCGGCCGTATCTTCCTATGAAAACGGCACCCGCCTGCCCTCTTACGAGGTCCTTATCAAAATGGCCGGCATCTTCAAGGTGAGCACCGACTACCTGCTCGGATGCAGCGCCGGCGTTTCCATCCAGGCGTCCGGGCTGACCGCCCGGCAGCTGGGCACCCTGCAGGACATCATCGACGCCTATCAGGCGTCCAACAGAGAAAAAGCACAGTAAAACCCCGCCGCAGCCTTGGGCCGCAGCGGGGTTCGTTGGTTTATCGGCTTTGTTTGCGCGCTTCCACCGCTTCCCGCACTTCGCCGGAAAAGTAGAGGGTGCCGAGGGCGGCCGCGGGGCCGCCGGCGGCGAGAGCGTCGGTGCGGGCGACGGCAGCCGGGATGGTGTCGGCCGGTTCCGCCCGGCCGCCCAGCGCCTCGATGCGGGCGGCGAGCTCCGCCGCCGGGATGGCCCGGGGGCTGGGGGCGGTCACCGTCACAAAGGCTTTGGCCAGCGGCAGCAGCAGGCGCAGCATCTCGCCGGCGTCCTTGTCGGCCATGATGCTGACCAGAAAGACGAACTTCTCCCCCGGGAAGCGGGCCCGCAGGCTTTCGACGGTGGCCCGCATCCCGTGGGCATTGTGGCTGCCGTCCAGCAAAAAGGGCGGCTCGCGGCGCAGCAGCTCAAACCGGCCCGGCCAGCGCACCTGCGCCAGGCCCTGCCGGATGGCGCTGTCGGGCACCTGCCAGCCGCGGCCCCGCAGGGCCCGCAGCGCCTCGATGGCGACGGCCGCGTTGCGGGGCTGGTAGCCGGCCAGCAGCGGCAGGGTCAGCCCCGCAAGGCCGTCGTAGTCGAAGGTCTGGCCGTCCAGACCGGCGGCGCGGAGGGTCAGTTTGGAGAAGTCCGCCACCGTGAGGGGGGCGTTCTGGGCCGCGGCCGCCGCCGCGATGACCCGGTCGGCCTCGGGCGCGCCGCCGTAGCTGACCACCGGGCTGCCCGGCTTGACGATGCCCGCCTTGGCGGCGGCGATGTCGGCCAGGGTGGGGCCCAGTTCCTTGACGTGGTCCATCCCCAGCGCGGTGATGACCGCGCACTCGGGCGGGTCGATGACGTTGGTGGAGTCCAGCGCGCCGCCCAGCCCCACCTCCAGCACCACGATATCGCAGTGCTGCTGCGCGAAATAAAGCATCCCCAGCGCGGTGATCAGCTCAAACTCGGTGGGGACGTCGGCCATGGCCGCGGCGGGCCGCACCTGCTCCACCAGGCGGACCAGGTCCCCGTCCGGAATGGGCGCGCCGTTGACCTGGACGCGCTCATTGAAGCGGATGATATAGGGCGAAGTGAACAGCCCGACCTTATACCCGGCACAGCGCAGGCAGCTGTCCAGCATGGCGGCGGTGCTGCCCTTGCCGTTGGTGCCGGCCACATGGACAAAGCGGAGCTGTTTGTGGGGGTCCCCCAGGGCGGCCAGCAGGGCGCGGGTCCGCGCAAGACCCGGCTTGTGGCCCTGCCAGTGGACCGCGTGGATGTAGGCGAGGGCTTCCTGATAGGTCATCACGGACGCCTCCCGTCGCGGCCGCCCCGAGCCGCCGCCATCAGGGCGTGGTTGGCCAGCAGGGCCCGGACCAGAACGAACTCCGCCCCGGCCAGAACAAGGGCGTTGGGGATGCGGGCGGCCAGCACCGCCCAGGGGTAACCATAGAACAGATAGAGGGCCAGCGAGTTGAGGACCATCGAGCCGATGATGTGCCCCAGCAGGATGCCCCCGGCCAGCCGCAGCCCCTCGGTGCGGGCGGGCAGGCGCCGCCAGCCCCACCCGGCAAAGAAGCCGACCGCCCCCGCGCCCAGGGTGATGAGGGGGTTGATGGCGTACCCGGCCAGGACGCCGCCGATGGCGTCGGCCAGCGCCCCCACCACAAAGCCGGCCCCCGGCCCGAACAGGACCGCCGCCAGCACCACCGGCAGGCTGCCGAGGTTGAAGCGCAGAAAGCCGGTCGAGATGCTCAGCACCCGGCTGAACACGATGCTCATGGCCACCAGCAGGGCGCAGAAGGTGAGGGTGCGAAGGGAATGCGAAGGGTTGTTTGGATTCATATCGGTGCCTCCTTTTCTGAATCCAGATGCGGGAGGACAGCAAAACGGCCCTCCCCCATGCGACAAACCGCACAAAGGAGGGCCGTGAAAACCGGCAGTATCCACACACAGGCCGCGGGTGACAGCGGCCCGCGCCCAGGTCCATGCAGCAGCGGGATGCAGGCTGTGCACCGCGGGAAAACTTCGCCTTCGTCCGCAGCACAACTCCCCGTTGATGCGGCACTTAACGCGCACAGCCTTACTCTGTTGATCTTTTCATGTCAGCCCGCCCTGCCGGGGCGGGGCTGCGGCGGGCATCGGCCCGTCACACCCGTATTATACTCCCTTTCGGGCTGCGGCGCAAGCCGTCAAGACGACATTTTTGCCAAAAATTCGCCGTTTGTTTTGTGCACAGCGCCGCATCACACCTGGTGGGTCGCGATCCAGTTGGCCACCGGCTGGGCGATGGCTTTGACGGCCCCCTCTTCAAAGGGGGTTTTGAGGCCGGCGGTGGCGCACAGCTCGGTGTAGCTGGCGGTGCCGCCCTTGCGGCAGAGCTTGAGATACCGTTGCCAGGCGTCGGCGTGGTCGGCCTCCCCCAGCAGGAAGAACTGCAGCGCCGCCATGGTGGACAGGCAGTAGTCGATATAATAGAAGGGGCACTCATAGATGTGCAGCTGCCGCTGCCAGCCCGCGCCCCGGCCGTAGAAGGGCAGGCCGTCGAAATCGATCCAGGGGCGGTACTTTTTCTCCAGCCGCAGCCAGACGTCGTTGCGCTGGTCGGGCGTCAGGGTGGGGTGCTGGTACATGATGTGCTGGAACTCGTCCACCTCGCACCCGTAGGAGAGGAAGATCAGGCTCTCCTCGGCGTGGGTCAGGGCGTATTTGTCGGTGTCGGCCCCGAACAGCAGCTTGTGCCAGGGGGCGGTCAGGAACTCCATGGCCATCGAGTGGATCTCAGCGCTCTCCATGCTGGGGCACTTGAGGTCCTCGGGGATGGCCTCGTCCCGGGCGGCCAGATAGCCCTCAAAGGCGTGGCCGGCCTCGTGGGTCAGGACGTCGACGTCGCCGGCGGTGTCGTTCCAGTTGGCAAAGATGAAGGGGGCCTTGTAGTCGGGCAGGATGGTCATATAGCCGCCGTTGGCCTTGCCCGGCCGGCTGAGGACGTCGAACAGCTCGTTGTCCTGCATGAAGTCGATGAACGCGGCCGTCTCGGCGCTCAGCTCATGGTACATGGTGCGGGCGGCGTCCATCCGCACCTGGTAGCCCTTGACCGGCGCCGGGTTGCCGTCCGGGAAGGCGACGTTCAGGTCGGCAAAGGTGGGGCTCTCGATGCCGGCGCGCGCGGCCCGCCGGGCCACGATCTCACGCAGCAGGGGCACCACGTCCCGGGCCACCTGGTCCCGGAAGACGCGGATCTCCTCGGGGCCGTAGCCGATCCGGTTCATCCGGGCGTAGGACAGCTCGCTGTAGTCCTTATAGCCCAGGATGGCGGCCTGCTGGTTCAGGTTCTGGACGGTGCGCTCATACAGCTCGTCGAACTCGGCGCGGTGGGCGTCGAAGTAGCCGGCCTCGGCCTCGAAGGCCGCCCGGCGGACGGCGGGGTCCATGCTCTGCTTGTAGGGGCCCAGCTGGGGGATGGTCAGCTGTTTGCCGTCCAGCTCGACCAGCGCGCCGCCGTACAGCCGCTGGTAGAGGCTGGAGATGGCGTTGGCCTCCTGCTGCAGGGCGGTGACCCGGCTGTCCACCGCCAGGACGGCGTTCTTCATCCCGGGCACGCAGGTGGTGCCAAAGGCTTCGGTCAGGGCATCCAGGTGGGGGTTCGAGAGGATGGCCCGGTAAATTTCGACCTGCGCGTTCGAGACGGCGGGGCCGTTCTGGTCGAAAAAGTCCTGCTCGGCCTGCCAATAGGCGTCGCGGGTGTCGCAGGTGTAGTGGATGTTGGCGAGGTTGGCGGCGGTGCTGTAGGCGCCCATGGCGGCGCTCTGGTCGTAGTAGACCCTGGCCAGCGCCTCGCCGGTGGGGGCTGCGGCGGCCGCCGCGGCAAACTCTTTGCACCGGGCCAGGATGGCGTCGATGTCGGGGCGTGCGTAGGGCATTTCACTGAACTTCATAGCGGGGATTCTCCTTCCTGTTCCTACCTCGGGTAGGATACCACATAACTACCTATAGCATACCACGGAAGTGTGAAAAAAGATAGCCCCCGCCTGCACCGTGTCGCGCGGTGGTGGGCGGGGGCTGCCTGATGCTTATATTAAGAAGGTAAAGAAGGAGTTTTGTGTTGTCTTGGAGACCGGATGGCTGCCGGTTACTGCACGCTGGTCAGCTCAGCCAGCTTGTGGTAGATCTCGGTGTTGTCGTAAGCGCCGGTGAACTGGTCGCTGCCTGCGCCGATGGCGTACAGGTTGACGGGGGCGCCGGTGTGGCTCCAGGTGGTGTGGTCCATGCCGGACTTGTGGTTCAGCACATGGCACAGCTCGACCGAGAAGGGCTGATAGGTGCCGTACAGCTCGTAATCGCGCTGGGTCATGTCGCCCTGGCCGGCGGCGCCGACGGTCATGCTGCGCTCGTAAGCAGTGCGCAGGCCCTCGAGCTCGTAGTCGGTGAGGATCAGGTTCTCGTACTCGGGGTTGGCGGCGTCGGCATCATTCGCGGTGATGAGACCGAACGCCTTCTTGGCCTCGGCCATGGCAGCCTCGAAGGAAGCGCCCTGGGCGCGCAGGGTGTCGATGATGCTGTCGAACTTGACAAAGGACATGGTCTGCTTGGTCAGGTTGGTCAGATAGGTGTCGTAGTTGGTGGTGGTAAAGCCGATGGTCATGCCGCCGGTCTCGTGGTCGGCGGTGACCAGGATCAGGGTGTCGTTGGGGTGCTGGTTGTAGAAGTCGACGGCCACCTGGACGGCGTTGCTCATCTCCAGCACATCGTGGATGGAGGCGGCGGTGTCGTTGGCGTGGCAGGCCCAGTCGATCTTGCCCGACTCGGCCATCATGAAGAAGCCGTTGGGGTTATCCAGCACTTCGATGCCCTTGCGGACGTAGTCGGACAGCTGCCACTCGCCGGCGGCGGCGTCGATGGAGTAGTTCATGGCGGCGGCGTCGGCGCGCTGCTCGGCGATGACCAGGGCCTTGTCGCCGGCCTTCAGGGCAGCGGCGCCGGCCTGGGTGGTGACCAGCTTGTAGCCCTTGGCGATGGCCATGTCGTAGTTGGAGACGGCGCCGCCGCGGGGATCCTGGAAGTCGCCGCCAGCAAAGTACTCAAAGCCGCTGTTGGCCAGCTCCTCGCCGATCTCGTAGTAGTTCTTGCGGCTGGCCTGGTGGGCGTAGAAGGCGGCGGGGGTGGCGTGGTCGATGTTGACGGTGCTCAGGATGCCGACCTTGTAGCCCTTCTGGCTGTGCAGCTTCTCGGCGATGGTCTCGAAGGGGACGTCGCGGGTCCAGGGGGTCATGTTGATGACGCCGGACTCGGTCTTTTCGCCCGAAGCGATGGAGGTGGCGGTGGAAGCGGAGTCGGGGCAGAAGGAGGTGGAGTCATAGGTGGTGACGCTGCCGACGAAGGGGAACTTCATGAAGCTCAGCTCGGCGGGGGTCACAGCGCCGTTGTTCTCGACGGTGCCCTTGTAGAAGGAGGCGGACTGGATCTGGGCCACGCCCATGCCGTCGCCGATGAACAGGAAGATGTACTTGGGGGTCTTGCCGCCGAACATACCGTCAAACAGGCCGTTCTCCTGGGCGGCAGCCTTGGGCTCGGCGGCCGAGGCGACGGCGGCATTGGCAGCCACCAGGCTGGCCACCGAGGCGGCAGCGCCGGCCTTCAAGAAGCTGCGGCGGGAAAATTTCACGTTCTTCATACCAAAATTCCTTTCTCTCTTCTAGCTTATACCCAATATGGTGCGCGGCCTTGCGGCAGCGCCGCGGCCCGCCTCGCGGGCCTTTAATCTTGCTCGCTTGGGACGGTTTTATTGTACTCGCCCGCCGCTTTTGGCGAAACCATGTCCGTGCAAAGCTTTGGTAAAAAAGAACAGCCGGTTTTGCCGCCCCATGTAAAAAGGAGGCGTTCTTTGTAAAATTCCGGCACACCCTCCCGCATCCAGCCCAAAAAGTCTGCTTTTCTTTTGTGAATTCTAAGCAAAGCGACAAAAAGCGTGAAATTACCTCAAAAGTTTTAATTATAGATTGAAATGTTCACATTCCCGTGGTATTCTGTATGATATCGAACAGCCTTGGCAGCCGTGACAAACCGCGCCGGCCGTTCGGTCCGAATGATCCCGCAAAAAAGAGTATTATAAATAGGAATAGCCATGAAAGAGATCATGAAATATGTAACCCTCGGCCTCGACATCGGTTCCACTACCGTCAAGGCCGTGCTGACCGACCGCGCCAGCGGCCGCATCCTGTTCCGCCGCTACCAGCGCCACCACGCCGAGCAGCGCCGCACCCTCTGCCAGCTGCTGGGAGAGATCCGGGACAGGTTTGCCGGGCTGCCCATGCGGGTGGCGGTCTGCGGTTCGGGCGGGCGGCCCCTGGCCGACCAGATGGGCGTCTGCTATGTGCAGGAAGTGGTGGCCAACGGCGCGGCGGTCCGCGCCCTCTACCCCGCCGCCCGCACCGCCGTCGAGCTGGGCGGCCAGGACGCCAAGGTCATCTTCTTCCGGGAAGAAAAGGACGGCTCCCTTTCCACCTCCGATATGCGGATGAACGGCAGCTGCGCCGGCGGCACCGGCGCTTTCATCGACGAGATCGCCGCGCTGCTGCGGGTGCCGGCCGAAGCCTTTGAGGCGCTGGCCGCCAAAGGCCGCCAGGTCTACAGCATCTCGGGCCGGTGCGGCGTCTTTGCCAAGACCGACATCCAGACCCTGCTCAACCAGGGGGCCGGCAAGGCGGACATCGCCCTGTCGGCCTTCCACGCCATCGCCAAACAGACCATCGGCGGGCTGGCGCAGGGGCTGGAGATGACCCCGCCGGTCATCTTCGAGGGCGGGCCGCTGACCTATAACCCCACCCTGATCCGGGTGTTTGCCGAGCGGCTGGGCCTGCGGCAGGACCAGATCATCCGCCCCGACAACGCCGACACCATCGTGGCTCTGGGCGCAGCTTTCGCCATGGACGAGCTCTATCCCCTGCCCACCGGCCGCGCCGCCCCCATCACCCCCGAGCAGGCTTTGGAGCGGCTGTCCGCCGCGCCCCCGGCCGCCGAACAGCAGACCGCCGCGCGCTACTTCCAAAGCGAAAAGGAGCGCGCCGTCTGGCAGGCCACCCGCCGCCTGCCCGAGCTGACCCCGCCCGACGTCCGCCCCGGCGACACCCTGCAAGTCTACATCGGGGTGGACGCCGGCAGCACCACCAGCAAGCTGGTCCTGCTGGACGAAAACGAAAAGGTGGTGGATCGCTTTTACGCCAGCAACCGCGGCGACCCCATCGAGGTGATCCGCCACGGCCTGCAGGAAATGTACAAAAAGTACAGTTCCATGGGCGTACAACTGAAAGTACTCGGTTTTGGCACCACCGGCTACGGCGAAGTGATGCTGAGCAAGGCCTTCGGCGGCGATTACCACACCGTCGAGACGGTGGCCCATGCCTCGGCCGCCTGCCACTACCTGCCCGACGTCACCTTCCTTTTGGACATCGGCGGCCAGGACATGAAGGCCATCTGGATCAAGGACGGCGTCGTCACCAATATGCTGCTGAACGAGGCCTGCTCTTCGGGCTGCGGGTCCTTCCTGGAGGAGTTCGCCGCCTCGCTGGGCATCCCGGTGGACGGCATCGCCGATGCGGCCTTCCGGGCCGAACACCCCGCCGAGCTGGGCAGCCGCTGCACCGTCTTTATGAACAGCAGCATCATCACCGAGCAGAAGAACGGCCGCACCCCCGACGACATCATGGCGGGGCTCTGCCGGTCCATTATTAAAAATGTATTCACCAAAGTGGTCCGCATCCCCAACACCGACGTGCTGGGCGGCCGGATCGTGGTGCAGGGCGGCACCTTCAAGAACGACGCCGTCCTCCGGGCGCTGGAGCAGTACCTGGGCCGGACCGTCACCCGCGCGCCCTACCCCGGCGAGATGGGCGCCATCGGCGCGGCCCTGCTGACCAAGCGGCAGGCCGAGGCCAGCGGCCATCCCGCCAGCCATTTCATCGGCTTTGAGGCTCTGGACGCCTTCACCTACACCCAGAGCCAGAACGAGCCCTGCCCCTTCTGCCAGAACCACTGCAGCCGGACGGTCATCCGCTTCCCCACCGGGGAGAGCTTTGTCACCGGCAACCGCTGCGAGCGGGGCGAGATCCTGGGCGACCCGAAAGACAAGGCCGTCCAGGACAGGGTCCGCCAGACCAATCAGGCCATCCGGAAAGTGCCCAACCTCTTCGCTCTGCGGGAAAAGCTGCTCTTTGCCGACTACGACGCCCCCGCCTTCGCGCCCGACCGCGGGGTGACCATCGGCATCCCCCGGGTCCTCTCCTTCTGGGAGACCATGCCCTTCTGGAACGCCTTCTGGCGCAGCCTGGGCTTCAAGGTGCAGCTTTCGGGCAAGAGCACCCGCCCCCTGTACGAGGAGGGGCTCTCGGCCGTCACCTCGGACACCGTCTGCTTCCCGGCCAAGCTGGTCCACGGCCATCTGCGGGACCTGGCCAGGCGGAAGGTGGACCGCATCTTCATGCCCTCCATCACCACCGTCCAGCCCGACGGCGCCGCCGCCACCAGCGAGTCGATGTGCGCGGTGGTCAAGGGCTACCCCATCGTCATCCGCAATTCGGACGACCCCCAGCGCCGCTGGGGCATCCCCTTTGACGCGCCCCTCTTCCACTGGCACCGCCACGCCGACCGGGACCGTCAGCTGGCCGACTATATGTCCTCCGCCTTCGGCATCGACCCGGCCCTGACCCGGCAGGCCATCGCCGCCGGCGACGCGGCCCAGGCCAGCTTTTCGGCGCAGCTGAAAGCCGCCGGGCAGGCCGTGCTGGACCGCTGCCACGCCGACCACAGCTACGCGGTGGTGCTGGCCAGCCGCCCCTACCAGAACGACGAGCTGGTCAACCACGCCCTGCCCGAACTGTTCGTCAGCCTGGGCATCCCGGTCCTGACCAACGACTCCCTGCCCGACGTCAACAAGGTCGACCTTTCCCGCAGCCGGCTGGACATCGTCAACAACTACCACGCCCGGATGCTGGCTTCCGCCGTGCTGGCGGCGCAGGACGACTGCCTCGAATATGTACAGATCGTCAGCTTCGGCTGCGGCCACGACGCCTACCTCTCGGATGAGATCACCCGCATGATGCAGGAGATCTCGGGCAAGAGCCCCCTCATCCTCAAGCTGGACGAGAGCGACGCGCAGGGGTCGCTGCGCATCCGGGTCCGCTCCTTTGTCGAGACGGCGGCCATCCGCCGGGCCCGGGGGCTGCGCGCCGCCGTCAAGCCCCTGCCCGACCCCTATCCCGTCAAGTTCACCAAAGCCGACGTCAGGGAGCGGGTGGTCCTGGTGCCCAACACCTCCCACGCCTTCTGCCGGGTGATGTCGGCGGCCTTCGCGGCCCAGCACATCCGGGCCGTGCCCATGGACCTGGGCCGGGAGGAGGCCATCCGGCTGGGCAAACAGTACGTCCACAACGACATCTGCTTCCCGGCCCAGATCGTCATCGGCGAGGCGCTGGCCGCCCTGCGCAGCGGCAAGTATGACACCCGCCGCACCGCGGTGGCTATGGCCAAGTACATCGGCGACTGCCGCCTGACCCACTACGGCGCCCTGCTGCGCAAGGCCCTGGACGACGCCGGCTTTGCCGATGTGCCCATCCTGACCAACGACGACAAGGACAGCCACAATATGCACCCCGGCTTCAAGATGAATCTTGCGTCCTCTTTGAACCTGGCCTTCTCGCTGCCCATGATCGACGTGATGGAAGAGCTGCTGCGCAAGATGCGCCCCTACGAGAAAAAGCCGGGCGCGGCCGAGGCCGCCTTTGAAGCCGGCATGGACGCCATCGTCGACGGGATGACCCGCCGCGGCATCCCCGGCCTGAAAAAGGGCTTTGAAAAGGCCATCGGCCTGATGAAAGCGGTCGAGTACGACCGCAGCCATCCCCGCCCCACCGTCCTGATCGTGGGCGAGTACCTGCTCAATTTCCACCCCGGGGCCAACCACGACATCGAAAAGTATCTGGAGGCCAACGGCTTTGAGATCATCGAGGCCCGGATGACCGACGTCATCCGCAAGACCTACTTCTACATGGACGCCCAGATCAAGGAATATCACATCGCAAAGCCCATCGGCGAAAAGCTGTGGTACCGCACCGCCGACGAGGCCTTCAACGCCGCCCACGACCTGACCGATTCCATCGCCAAGCGGCACCCGCTCTACCATAAGGCCGCCCGGATGCAGGACATCGTCCGGGCCAGCGACCCCATCATCCACCACACCTTCGACGCCGGCGAGGGAGTCCTCATTCCGGCCGAGATCCTGCACCACGCCAAAGAGGGCTGCCGCAGCTTTATCATTCTGCAGCCCTTCGGCTGCCTGCCCAATCATGTGGTGGGCCGCGGGGTGGCCAAGCGGCTCAAGGAGATGTACCCCGACGCCCAGATCCTGCCCCTGGACTACGACCCCGACGTCAGCTTTGCCAACCTCGAAAACCGCCTGCAGATGCTCATCATGACCGAAAAGGCCAGACAGCAGGCCGCCGCGCAGCCGGAAACCGGCGGCCGTCAGACGCCGCCCGCGCCCCCGGCCGCCGCCCGCGAAAAGCAGGAGCTGCGCCCCGCCGCCCGCCGCCGCGGCAGCCGGACCGCAGCCGTGGTGCCTGCTCAGTCCTAAGGATTGCCCCCTCAGTCGTGCTGCGCACGACAGGTTTGGTTGCGATATTCTGTTTTTTCTGCGTGGGCGGCAGCCCACTTGCAAAAACAGACCGCTGCCCCTGCTCCGCTTCGGCTGTTTCGTCCGCAGGACGCGCCTCAGCTGCGCAGTCCCGCACGCGTGAGAGCTTTAAGATGCAGGGATTTAAACAGCAAATCAAAAGGCCCTGCCTTATTCCGTCCGATCGGAGTAAGACAGGGCTTTTCTGCAACTTTTGTACATATGATGCAAGGCAATGCAGTTTTGTATTGAATGTTTCAAATTTCATCCTGCACGGAAGATTTTTCTGTAAAAGTTACCCAAAATTTTTATCGCAAACTTGTCTGGTTTTACTATTGCGCATCCTTTCAAAACAAAGGTATAATAGGTATCAGACAGGGCCTGTCCCTTGAGCGTGTGGAGGGCCGGCCCGTTGTTCAAGTTTGTTTTCAGTGAAGGAGAATGCAATTATGAAAATGATTTCTCGCCGCGACTTTCTGAAGGCTTCTGCCGTTGTCGGCGCGACTGCTGCCCTGACTGCCTGCGGCGGCGGCGAATCCAGCTCGACTGCTTCGTCCGCGTCTTCTACCGCTGCTTCCTCCGAGGCCCCTGCTGAGTCCGCTCCCGCGGAAGAGGCCGCCGGCGGCGCTACCATCGGTATCTGCATCTATCAGTTCGCCGACAACTTTATGACCCTGTACCGCGCCGACCTGGAAGAGTACCTCGGCGAGCTGGGCTACAGCGTCACCATCATGGACGGCAAGAACGACCAGTCCACCCAGACCGAGCAGATCAACACCTTCCTGCAGCAGGGCGTCGACGTCCTGATCATCAACCCCGTGCAGACCACCTCGGCGCAGACCATCGTGGACACCGTCTCGCCCTCCAATATCCCCATCGTCTTCATCAACCGTGAGCCCGACAAGTCCGTTCTGGACAGCTACCCCGACAAGTGCTGCTACGTCGGCGCCGACGCCCGTCAGTCCGGCACCTACCAGGGCGAGCTGATTCTCGAGACCGAGACCCAGGGCGACATCAACGGCGACGGCACCATCACCTACATCATGTGCAAGGGCGACCCCGAGAACATCGACGCCCAGTACCGCACCGAGTACTCCATCAAGGCCCTCGAGGATGCCGGCAAGACCGTCAACTGCCTGTACGAGTACCTGGACAACTGGGACCAGACCCTGGCTCAGCAGGACGTCGCCAACGCCCTGGCTCAGTACGGCGATCAGATCGAGGTCGTCTTCTGCAACAACGACGCCATGGCTCTGGGCGCTCTGCAGTCCATCCAGCAGGCTGGCCGCACCGTCGGCACCGACATCTATCTGGTCGGCGTTGACGCTCTGGCCGACGCTGTCCAGGCTGTTATGGACGGCAACATGACCGGCACCGTTCTGAACGACGACGTTGGCCAGGCCACCGCCGCCACCGAGGCCACCCGTCTGTACGTCGAGGGCGAGCCTGTCGAGCAGTACTACTGGGTCGACTACGTCAAGGTCACCCCGGAGAACGCCGCCGACTACCTCTGATGCCCCGGCTGCCTGAACGGCTTTTTGCGAACCCTTTAGTCCCGAACGAATGAGAGGTGCGTGCGTGGGAGCGGACTGTAGCTTCTCGCGCACGCACTTTCTGTTGTGTGTGTTATCTGAACAAAAAGGAGGCTCTACGGAATGGCAGAGTACCGTCTGGTCATGAGAGACGTCGTCAAGGTCTTCCCCGGCGTCAAAGCTCTGGATCATGCCCGGCTTGAGCTTCGCCCCGGCAGCGTCATGGCCCTGATGGGCGAGAACGGCGCCGG
Organism: Candidatus Faecalibacterium intestinigallinarum; assembly: GCA_019113345.1. Taxonomy (GTDB): domain Bacteria; phylum Bacillota; class Clostridia; order Oscillospirales; family Ruminococcaceae; genus Faecalibacterium; species Faecalibacterium intestinigallinarum. Next base: position 3,016 of record DXHQ01000077.1, on the reverse strand, counting down.
CAAGTCCACTCTGATGAAATGTATGTTCGGCATTTACAAGATGGACGAAGGCGAAATCGAGTACGAAGGACAAAAGGTCACCATCCCCACCCCGCTGGACGCTCTGAAACGCGGCATCGCCATGGTGCACCAGGAGCTCCAGCCCATCCCGGCCCGGACCGTCGCCGAAAACATCTGGCTGGGCCGCTACCCCACCAAACATTATGGTCCCGTCGTCACGGTGGACCATGCCAAAATGTACAAGGATACCCAGGAGCTGCTCCAGCTCCTCAAACTGGATATCGATCCCCGCGCCAAGCTCGGCTCTCTGAGCATCGCGCAGATGCAGATGGTCGAGATCGCAAAAGCCGTCTCGGCCAACTGCAAGGTCCTGATCCTGGACGAGCCCACCTCGTCCCTGACCGCCAACGAAGTCGAGTCCCTCTTCCGCATCATGCGGGAGCTGAAGAGCCAGGGCGTCGCTCTGGTCTACATCAGCCACAAGATGGACGAGATCAAAGTCATCGCCGACGAAGTCACCATCATGCGCGACGGCCAGTACATCGGCAAGTGGAAGGTCGCCGACATGACCAAGGAAGAGATCATCGCCAAGATGGTCGGCCGCGAACTGTCCAACCAGTATCCGCCCCTTGAAAACCACCCCTCCAGCGAAGTCATGCTGAAGGTCGAGGACTTCACCTCCATCCATCCGCGCTCCTTCCGCCACTGCAATTTTGAGCTGTACAAGGGCGAGATCCTGGGCGTGGCCGGCCTGGTGGGCGCACAGCGCACCGAGCTGATGGAAGGCATCTTCGGCCTGCGCGCCCACACCGCCGGCAGAGTCTGGATCAAGGGCGAAGAGGTGCACATCAAACAGCCGCGCGACGCCATCTCCAAGAGTCTCGCCCTGCTGACCGAGGACCGCCGCGCCACCGGCATTATGGGCGTGCTCAGCGTCGCCGACAACATCTCCATCGCCTCCCTCGACGCGCTGCGCAAGGGCCCCATCTTCCTGGACAACAAGAAGATCCTTGACCTGGTGCAGAGCAACAAGGAGAAAATGGCCATCAAGGTGCCCAGCCCCAAGACCCAGATCAAGAGCCTTTCGGGCGGCAACCAGCAGAAGGTGCTGATCGCCCGCTGGCTGGCCAACAACCCCGATATCCTGATCCTGGACGAGCCCACCCGCGGCATCGACGTCGGCGCCAAGTATGAGATCTACTGTATCATCGCCGAACTGGCCAAAGCCGGCAAGAGCATCATCATGATCTCCTCCGAAATGAGCGAGATCATCGGTATGTCCAACCGGGTCATGGTCATGTGCGACGGCCGCATCACCGGCTTCATCGACGGCAAGGACGCCACCCAGGAGAACATCATGGCGCTCGCCACCCAGTTTGAGACCGCACCTGACAAGGCTGCGGCCAATCAGTGAATAAGGAGGCAGTCTAATCGTGGAAGCTACCAAGAAATCGACCGGCCAGCTCATCAAGTCCTGGCTTGGCAATAACGCCATCGTTGTGCTGATGGTCCTCGTATCCCTCATTGTCGGCATCATCCACCCCAACTTCTTCGGCCTGACCAACATCATCAACCTGCTGAAGAACGTTTCGATCCGCTACATCATCGCCCTGGGCATCTCCGGCTGCCTGATCACCACCGGCAACGACCTGTCGGCCGGCCGTCTGGCCGGTTTCGCCGCCTGCCTGGCCTGCATCTTTGCGCAGAACGCGGACGCCCCCAACAAGTTCTATCCCGGCCTGCCCACCATGCCCACCATCGTGGTCTTTATCCTGGTCATGGCCATCTGCGCCGTGGTCGGCCTGTGCAACGGCCTGGTCGTCTCCTACCTGCGGGTGCAGCCCTTCATCGCCACTCTGGGTATGCAGCAGGTGGTCTACGGTATCTGCCTGGTCTACACCGGCGGTACCCCCATCGGCTCGCTGAACTCCGGCTTCACCTCCATCGCCATCGACAACTTCCTCGGCGTGCCCATCCTGCTGTGGATCGCCATCGTTGTGGCCGTCTTCTTCTGGTTCCTGTACAACAAGACCCGTCACGGCAAGTATATGTACGCCATCGGCGGCAACGAGTCGGCCGCTGAGGTCGCCGGCGTCAACGTCGCGGCCACCAAGATCCGCATCTACATCCTGGCTTCCTGCATGTTCGGTCTGGCCGGCTGCCTGCTGGCTGCCAAGTCCGGCGGCGCATCGGTCAACACCGCCCAGAGCTATGAGCTGGACGCCATCGCGGCGGCCACCATCGGCGGCGTTTCCACCACCGGCGGCGTCGGCACCGTGCCCGGCATCCTGGTCGGCGTGCTGGTCTTTGAGCTGATGAAGGTCGCGCTGCAGTTTATGAACGTCAACTCTTCCTACACCTACATCGTTCAGGGCCTGGTCATCATTCTGGCTGTCGCCATCGACATCCGCAAGTACCTGGCCAAGAAGTAATCTTTCCCCCTCAGTCAGCTGCGCTGACAGCCCCCCCGCACGCGTGGGGGCCTCAGCGGTATGGATTTGAATGAAGCCAAAAGGCCCTGCCTTATTCCGTCTGGTTGGAGTAAGGCAGGGTTTCTTTTCAGATCCATTCCTTATTGCCTCTCACGCGTGCGGGAGAGGTGTCATGCCGTGCTGCGGCATGACGGAGAGGGACAACTCCCTCTTGTATTTCCTCCCCGTACCGTTTATACTGGATGCAAAAGGAGGGACTTCCCATGCCCGAACATGACACCCAGCCCACGGCAGACGAGCGGGAAGCGCAGCTTGCCGCCCGGGAAGCCGCGCTCGCTGCCCGCGAGGCCGAGCTTGCCGAACGGGAAGCCGAGGCCGCCCAGGCTTCCGCGCCCCGGAAGGGCAGCCTGCTGAACAATGGCGACCCCCATTTCAAAAACGAAAAGGAAAAGATCTACGACCACTTCCCCCTCAGCGTCCACCAGATGGACATCCTGATCGGGGTGCTGGTGGCGCTGATCGTGATCTTTGTCTTTTTGGGGGTCAACCAGATCAGCTTTTTCGGTCTGTTCTAAACAACAAAA
>DXHQ01000076.1 GCA_019113345.1 Candidatus Faecalibacterium intestinigallinarum | reverse complement strand
TCCCGATGGATTACGTCCTACTTTGATTTGGTTCGCGGTTTTTCCGCATTTGGGGCATCTTTTCCATGCCTCTTCTGTCGCTTTTCTCATGTCTCTTATTATATCATAACATTTTTATTTTGGACACTCTCGCAAACTGCAAAAGTTTTTGACAAGAAGGGCCCGGCAGGGTACAATAGAAAAAAGTGGAAACCGCACCGGCCTGCCCTCCGGCAGGGAAAGGAATCATCCATGACGTACAAGACAAAACGAACCCTCTGCCTCGCGGCGGCGGCCGCGGCGCTGGCCGGTCTGCTGGCCGCGCCGGCACAGGCGGCAGACGCGCCTTACCTGACGGCCGACTCGACCGTCGCCGAACTGCACGGCAACGAGGGGATCGTGGGCGCCGGCTTTGACAGCTGGGACCGCGGCACCTTCCTGCCCGAACAGCCCTGGGAATACCCCGGCTGGAGCCTGCGCAGGTATATCGGTGCGCCGGTGGACGAGGCCGTCGCCGCGCTGAACCTGCTCATCGACAACTACAACCGCGGCGTGCAGGTGACCTACCCCCTCTACACCGCCGAAGAGATCGCGGCCGACCCCACCCGGGCATCGGCCGAGCTGTACTATTTCCCGGCGAAAGAGCCGGGGGCCAAATACGCCATCGTCCTGTCCGGCAATATGCTGGAGCGGACCGCCCGGGTCAAGGAGGCGTGCAGCGCGGTGGCCGAGCTGCACGAGATGGGGTACGCGGCGTTTATCCTGCGCTACCGGGTGGGCCATGAGTTGAAAGACAACGCCAACTATCAGGACCTGGTGCGGGCGGTCGCATACGTCACTAGCCACGCCGAGGCGCTGGGCGTCCAGCCCGAGGACTACGCCCTGATGGGCTTTTCCTCCGGCGGACATCTGTGCGGGATGTTCGGCACCGACCGGATGGGATACCAGAATTTCGGCCTGCCCAAGCCCGGCGCGCTGCTGCTGGCCTATCCCATTTTGAACTACGTCTACGGCAAGCCCATCCTCTTCTACGTCTACGACGGGGCCAGACCGGGGGACCATCTGGCCCCGGGGGACTACTATTACAACATTGAGGTGCCGAATGAGGTGTCGGATTCCTTCCCCGCCACCTTCCAGTGGTACGGCAGAAACGACGGCACGCTGCGGGGCATCTTCCCGCAGTGGCAGAGCCACGCCCTGGACGAGGCGCTGGCGCAGCATGGCGTCCCCCATGCCCTGACCGTCTATGACAAAGCGCCCCACGGCAGCGGCAACGGGGCCGGCACCGACGCCGCCGGATGGATCGCGCAGGCCGCCGCCTTCTGGGAAGCGGTCACCGCCTGAGGAAAGGAAACGCCATGAAAAGAGATGCAGCATGCGCCCTGGCCGCCTTTGCCGCCGCCGCGGCCCTGACCGCCCTGCTGGCCGCGCCGGCGCAGGCGGCCACGCCCTATGTTACCCCGGAAACGACGATGGCCGAAGTGCGGGCCAATGAGGGAATTGTGGGCTCGGGTTTCAACACCTGGGGCCGCGGGACGTTTTTCCCCGAGCAGCCATGGCAATACGGAGACTGGACCCTGCGCCGGTTTGTCGGCGCGTCGGTGGAGGATGCGGTGAGAGGGCTGAACCTGGTCATTGAAAACTACAATGATGGCATCCAGGTGACCTACCCGCTTTATACTGCGGAAGAAATCGCCGCCGACCCAACGAAAGAAGGGGTGGAACTGTATCATTTCCCGGGCAAACAGAAAGGCGGGAAATATGCGCTTGTCCTGTCCGGCAATATGCTGGAGCGCACAGCCCGCGTGAAGGAATCCGCCGGCGCAGTCAGCCAGCTGCATGAAATGGGCTATACGGCTTTTATTCTCAAATATCGGGCCGGGCACGAAATATCCAAAAATGGCAATTACAACGACCTGGTCCGGGCGGTCCAGTTCATCACCGAGCACGCGGAGATGTTCGGCGTTCTGCCCGAGGATTATGCTCTGGTGGGCTTTTCGGCTGGCGGACATCTGTGCGGGATGTTCGGCACCGACCGGATGGGATACAAAAATTTTGGCCTGCCCAAACCGGGGGCGCTGCTGCTGGCTTACCCTATCGTCAATTATATGTATGGGAAACCCGGCTTTCTGTACGTCTATGACGGAGCGCTGCCGGGGGATGACCTTGCGCCGGGGGATTACTATTACAACATCGAACTGGATGCCGAAGTAATGTCCGATTATCCGCCGACATTCCATTGGTTCGGCAAAAATGACAAAACGTTGGGGATGATCTTTACGCCGCTGCAGGGGCCGGCCTTTGACCGCGCGCTGGAACGGTGCGGCGTAAAGCACCAGATGAACGTTTATGACAAAGCGCCCCATGGCAGCGGTACCGGCACCGGCACCGATGCCGACGGGTGGCTGTACGACGCGGCGGCTTTTTGGGAACAGGTCACCGCAGAATAACGGAAAGGGGATTTGAAACATGATCGTGGATCAGAATGAATGGTTCCGCAGCCTGAACGTCGGCCTGCCCGACGATGTGGCCCGGCTCAAGGCGGCGGGGTATTACAGGGAGGCCATCGAGCGGATTGACGCTTATCTGGCCGAGGACTGGACCGCCGTCCAGAACGGCCCGAACGCCGGCGCAAACCCCGCGCCCGGCGGGGTGGAAGCCTGGCGGGCGGCGCTGCGCGCACAGCGGGAGATGATGCGCCGGCTGCCGGCCGAGTATATCTACACCGAACAGCAGGCGGTGGAAAAGATGCAGGCCAGAGTGACCGGCTTCACCCTCGAAGAGCTGCGCGCCCTCGACCGGGCCGGCCGGGTGGACTGGCGGTTTGTGGAAGGGGAGAAGCGCTACCTCGACCGCTTTGACGAGACCCTGCTGGACACCGACCCCGCCTTTGCCGCCCGCCGGCGGGAACCTGCCGCCGACGGCAGCGCGGCCCGTGCCCGCCGCCGCGCCACCCATGAAAAGATGGTGCGGGAGGGCGCAGCCTCGGCCCGCATCACGGTGGAGGCCGGCGTCGGGATGTCGGACGAGGCGTTCGCCGCGGCCCTTGCCAGGGCAAAGGCGGAGGGCCGGCAGGCCGTCCATGTCCGGGCCTGGCTGCCCCTGCCCGCCGCCTGTGAGAGCCAGTCGGAGATCGTTTTGGAGAGCTTTTCGGAGCCGCCCGCCCGGATCGCGGCCCCGGACGCGCCCCAGCGCACCGTCTTCTGGGAGGCGGACCTGACCGGGAACCGCCGCTTCACCGCCCGGTACAGCTACACCCAGACCGCCCGCTACGCCGACCCGTTGGCCTTTACGCCCGACCCGGTCCAGCCCGACTTCGACACCGGGGAAGAGGCCCCTCACATCGTCTTTACCCCCGCCCTGCGGGCGCTGGCCGCCCAGCTGACCGAGGGGGTCACCGACCCCGCCGAAAAGGCCAGGCGCTTTTATGACTACGTCACCCTCAACGTCCACTACCACTACCAGCCGGCCTACTTTGTGCTGGAGGATACCCCCACCCGCTGCGCATTCGACCGCCGGGGAGACTGCGGGGTGATGGCCCTGACCTTCATCACCCTCTGCCGCATCGCCGGCATCCCTGCCCGGTGGCAGAGCGGCCTGGCCGTCGGGCCCGGCAAGTGCGGCTGCCACGACTGGGCCATGTTCTACATCGCGCCCAGGGGCTGGATGTACGCCGACTGCTCCTACGGCGCGTCGATGGCGCGGGCGGGGGAGGAAGAGCTCCGCCGCCACTACTTCGGCAGCATCGACCCGGGGCGGATGGCGGCCAACCGCGCCTTTCAGGCAAACTTTGACCCGCCCATGCTGGGCTTCCGGGCCGACCCCTACGACAACCAGACCGGCGAGGTGGAGGCCGACGGCGTCGGCCTGTGGGGGAGCGAGACCGTCTCTACCAAAGAGACTGTATCCTATCAGGAACTGTAAGGAGAAAAACGCATGGAACCAATGATCGCAGCCCTCTGCCTGCTGCTGCTTCTGGCGGGGGATGTTTTGCTGGTGGTGCTGCTTGTGCGCAGCCGCCGCCCCGACGATGCCGGCAGGCAGCAGGAGCTGGAAAGCTGGCTGGAAGAGCGACTGGCCAGACAGGCCGATGATTTCGGCCGCCTTTTGCAGATGAGCCAGGACGCTTTGAGCAAACAGAACTACGCCGCCATCCGGGGCGTCAAGGACGCGGTGGACGGAATGGGCGTCCAGCTGACCGGCGGCCAGTCCGCCCAGCAGAAAAATTTGGAGGGCCGCTTCCAGACCATGGAAAAGACGCTGGAGAGCCGGCTGCGCACCCTCGAACTGTCCAACACCCAGCGCCTGGAGGAGATGCGCCGCACCCTGACCGAGGGGATGGACGCCGTCCGGGCCGAGAACGCCAAAAAGCTGGACGAGATCCGCCATACCGTCGACGAGCAATTGCAGGACACCCTGCAAAAGCGGGTGAGCGAGAGCTTCAAGACGGTCAGCGACCAGCTGGAGCAGGTCTATAAAGGCTTGGGCGAGATGCAGTCTCTGGCGGCCGACGTGGGCGGGCTCAAGCAGGTGCTGTCGGGTGTCAAGACCCGCGGCATCCTGGGCGAGATCCAGCTGGGAGCCATCCTGGAAGAGATCCTGGCCCCTGAACAGTACGCCACCAACGTCATCACCATCCCCGGTTCGACCCAGCGGGTCGAGTTCGCGGTCAAGCTGCCCGGCGCCGACGGCGAGACCGTCTGGCTGCCCATCGACTCCAAGTTCCCCGGCGACACCTACGCCCATCTGCAGGACGCGCTGGCTTCGGGGGATGCGCAGGCCGTCGAGGCGGCCCGCCGCGCCCTCGAGCAGGTCATCCGGGCCGAGGCCAAGGATATCCGCACCAAGTACGTCGAGCCGCCCTACACCACCAACTTCGGCATTCTGTTCCTGCCCTTTGAGGGGCTGTACGCCGAGGTGGTCAACCGCGGCATGGTCGAGACCTTACAGCGGGACTATCAGGTCAACGTGGCGGGACCCAGCACCATGGCGGCCCTGCTGAACAGTTTGCAGATGGGCTTCAAGACCCTGGCCATCCAGAAGCGTTCCAACGAGGTCTGGCAGGTGCTGGGCGCGGTCAAGACCGAGTTTGAAAAATTCAACGACGGACTGGTCAAGCTGCAGGACAAGCTGCGCCAGTCCGACCAGGAGCTGGACAAACTGATCGGCACCCGCACCCGGGCCATCAACCGCAAGCTGCGGGCGGTGCAGTCCCTGGACGAGTCGAGCGCCGCCGCCCTGCTGGAACTGGACGCCGCCCCCGGCCAGCCGCCCCGGGCCAGCCTGCCGGACGCCGGCGGGCCGCAGCTGTGAATGAAAAGTCCATTGCTTTTTCCCTACGAATATGGTATGATATATCCCGCCCCCGACCCGGCAAACCGCGAAACAGAAAGGACTGTCTGCGATGAATGTATATAAAACCCGCGTGAGCGATGCCATTCTGGGCATCAGCGTCAACGATACCGAGATCGACCTGTTCGAGAGCCAGTACCCCGTCCCCGGCGGGGTCAGCTACAACAGCTACCTGATCCGGGACGAAAAGACCGCCGTCATGGACACGGCCGACCCCCGCGCTGGCGACGTCTGGATGGAGGCCCTCGAGGCCGAACTGGCCGGCCAGGCGCCCGACTATCTGGTCGTCTCCCACGTCGAGCCCGACCATGCGGGCAGCGTGGCCCGTCTGGCTGCCCGTTACCCGGACATGCAGGTGGTGGGCAACGCCAAGACCTTTGCCTATCTGGAAAACTTCTTCCCCGGGGCCATTGCGGCCGGCCGGCGGGTCACCGTCAAGGACGGCGACACCCTCTGCCTGGGCAGCCACACCCTGCACTTTGTCTTTGCCCCCATGGTCCACTGGCCCGAGGTCATGGTCAGCTATGAGGAAAAGGAGAAGGTGCTCTTCTCGGCCGACGGCTTCGGCCGGTTCGGGGTGGTGGCCGAGGGCGACAGCTTCGCCAACTGGGTCGACGATTCCCGCCGGTACTTCCTGAACATTGTGGGCAAGTACGGCCCGCAGGTGCAGGCCCTGCTCAAAAAGGCCGCCGGGCTGGAGATCAGCCGGATCTGCCCCCTGCACGGCCCGGTCCTGACCGGGGACCTTGCGCCCTACCTCAGCCTCTACGACACCTGGTCCAGCTACAAGCCCGAGGACCCCGCCGCCATTCTGGTGGCTTCGGCCTCCATCCACGGCCACACCCGCGAGGCGGCCCATCGGATGGCCGAAAAACTGCGGGCCGCCGGCGCATCCGTCACCGAGATGGACCTGACCCGCACCGACGTCTCCTACGCGGTGGCCGAGGCCTTCCGCTGCGGCAAGATGGTGCTGGCCTGCGCTACCTACGACGGCTTCCTCTTCCCGCCGATGGAGGCCTTCCTGACCCACCTCAAGACCAAGAACTTCCAGAACCGCACCGCCGGCCTGCTGGAAAACGGGATGTGGGCCCCGATGGCGGGCAAGCTGATGGGCGCCGCCCTGGCCGGGATGAAGAACATCACCGTCTGCGAGCACACCGTCAGCATCCGCGGCGCAGCCCACCCCTGCGACGAAGCGCCGATGGACGCGCTGGTCAGCGAGATCATCGCGCGGTAAAAATGCACGCTATAAAAGCCGGACCCGCAAGGGCCCGGCTTTAGACTGTCAAAAAAGTCCCGGCCGGACGACATGTGCGTACGGCCGGGACACATACAGGGAAATTGAGCGCAGAGAGTGTGCGAGGCCCTTTGGGCCGAGTGCGCGGTTCTGCGCTTAATTTTGTCCCCAG
>DXHQ01000075.1 GCA_019113345.1 Candidatus Faecalibacterium intestinigallinarum | reverse complement strand
GCATTGTCTCTACTACCAGCTGCTTAAATTCTGGTGTGTACCGTTTGTTCGGTTTTCCTTTTGGCATAATAAATCACCCCACTTGTTATCCAGTATACCATACTGTCTAACAAATGGGGTGCAGTTCACTTTCTTTTTACTTCAATTCACGGTATAATTGGGTGTAGAACAGCCCGGCGGCGAGGAGGGCGGTCAGGGCGTCGGCGATGGCCTGGGCGGCCAGGATGCCGGTGTAGCCCGCCAGGGCGCGGGCGGCGACCAGCGCCAGGGCGAACACCACTCCCTGCCGGCTGACCGACAGTACGAAGGAGGCCGCTGCCTTGCCGGTGGACTGGAACAAAATGGACAAAAGCAGAACGACGCCGACAAAGACCATCGTGACCACCTGCCAGCGCAGCATGACCACACCGTCGCGGACGATGCTGTCGTTGTCCATAAACAGACGCATCAGGGCGGGGGCCGCCAGACAGATGCCGGCAGTCAGCGCCAGGGCGGCAGCGCTGATGAAGCCCAGGCAGAAACGCAGCAGGGCGGCAAAGCGCTTTTTGTCCCCTGCGCCGTAGTAATAGCCGAACAGCGGCTGCCCGCCAAAGGCGAAGCCGGTGAGCAGGAGCAGGGCGATCATGCTCACTTTCAGGACGATGCCCATGGCCGCAATCTTGTCGTTGCCGTAGGGCAGCAGGAACTGGTTCATCAAGACGGCGGCGGCGCTCTGCATCACATTGACCACCGCCGCAGGAATGCCGATGCCCATGATCTGCCCGAGATGCCGGGCCGGTATGGCCATCAGCCGGATATCCAAGGAGAGGACGCGGCTTTTGCGGACCACGGCCGCCCCGTAAAACAGATCAGCGCAGAAATACCCGATGACGGTGGCGATGGCCGCGCCGGCAGCCCCCATCCCCAGCGTAGAGATGAAGATGGGGTCCAGCACGATGTTGACCACCGCGCCCAGAATGGTGCCTGCCATCGACTCCCGGCTCATCCCTTCGGCCCGCAGCAGGTTGGAATGGATGAAGGACAGCATGATGACCGGCGCGCCCGCCGCCAGCCAGAAGTAGTAGTCGGAGGCGTGGGCAAAGGTCTCGTCGCTCGCGCCCAGCAGCCAGACCAGCGGGGTGCGGGCGGCCAGCATCACCGCCGCGATCAGGACGCCTGACAGCAGAATGCCGTAAAAGCAGAAGGAACTGACCCGGCGTACGCCCTGGGTGTCCTGCTGCCCCAGCAGCCGGGAGATCAGGCTGCTGCCGCCCTGTCCAAAAACATTGCCCAGAGCCATCAGCAGCGTAAACACCGGCATCCCCAGCGAGACGCCGGCTACAATATTGGTATCGCCGGTCTGCGCCACAAAATAGGTGTCGGCCAGATTGTAGATCAAAGTCACCACCATGCTGCACACCAGCGGCACTGCCAGTTTGAAGTAGGCCCGCGGCACATGGGTGTCGCTGAAAACCGTCTGTTCATTTTGTTCCATATACATTCCTCTCTTTCCTGCGATCAGTATAGCAGGACGCCCGGCATTTTTCTGTGCCATCTGTCACATTCAAGGCGCAAGGAGGCTCTATGAAACGCATCGACGACCCAAACCGGATCGAAGCTCTGCTGGCAGCCAGCGGCGTGCGCGGCTTGTTCGATACGCCCGGCCTGACCTTTCAGGGGTTCTGTTTTGAAAAAGGGGAATACCTTGTCGCACCCGGCCGCCGGATGGACTGGCTGTTCTTTTTGGTGGAAGGGGCGGTGCGCATCTACGGCATCCATGAGAGCGGCAGCCTGCTGCCGGTGGACCGGCTGAACAGTCCCGCCCTGCTGGGCGATCTGGAATTTGTGGAGGAGGGCCGCTCGACCTTTTACGCCGAAGCCTGCGGCAGGGTCGTCTGTCTGGCGCTGTATCTGCCCCCCTGCCGCGACGCGCTTGACCGGGACCTGCGCTTTCTGCACACCCTGCTGCGGTCCTACGCCGGCAAGATCAAACTGTTTTCGGAGATGGACATCACAGCCGCCACCATAGAGGAACGAGTGCTGATGTACATGGCCACCGCCTGTCCCGGCTGGGAGCTGCGAGGGGTGGAAGCGGCTGCCCTGCAGCTGCGCTGCAGCCGCCGCCAGCTCCAGCGGGTGCTGAAAAAGCTCTGTGCCGAGGGGCGTGCGGAAAAGACCGGCAAGGGCCGCTACCGCTTACTGTAAGGTGTGGCCTTCCTTTGGCCGGTATGCTATACTGTATCTATCCATACCGGCCATACCGAAAGGAGCGTGCTGTCATGGCCCACCGGCTGATCCATCTGGCGATCTATCAGGGCGGCGTCTGCGCGGAGGAGACCCCGGCGGACCTGACTCTGCTGTGGAATTTCGGGCCCGAGGCCGAGCTGCGCACCGAAGACGAGACCTTTGCGCTGCGGCGGGACGACGTGGTCTCCCTGCGGCCGCAGCAGCGGTACAGCCTGCGGACGGGGGAGGGGCCTGTGGCCGCCGTTGCGCTGGACGGGGCGCAGCTGCGCGCCTGTCTGGGCGGGCGGCGGCTTGCCATCCGCTGCAACTCCGCCCGGGAGGTCAGCGACAACTATGCCATCCTGCGCGGCCTGCTGGGGCAGGTGCTGCAGGCCTGGGCCGAGGGCGGGCCCTGTCTCGAGGCGGAGCTGGGCAAGCTCTATTACGAGCTGGCCCTTCTTCTGGCCAACTGTTTTGGGGTGGACCTGTCCGGCGAGCCCGGCACCCGGGCCGAGCAGTTCACCCGCTATCTGGAGGACCACTGCCGGGAGGAGCTGAGCCTGCAGCAGATCAGCGAGGCCTTCCACATGACGCCGCAGTATTTCTCCCGGCAGTTCAAGGCGCAGACCGGCCAGAACTTTTACCGCAGCCTGACCGCCGTCCGGCTGCGCCGTGCAAAGCAGGACCTGGCCGAGACCGACACTCCGCTGCTGCGGCTGGCGCTGGACAACGGCTTTGCCAATCTGGAGAGCTTTTACCACTATTTCCAGGAGGACACCGGCCAGACCCCGCAGGCATGGCGCGCGGAGCACCGCCGCGCCGAAACGGCCGCCGCCCTGCCCGTCCTGCGCGAGCTGGTGGGCAGCCTGCATCTGGAAGCCCCGGCCGCCGCGCCGCAGGAGGAGGTCTTTGCGGTGGACGCCGCGGTCCGCAGGAGCTACCATCCTTTCTGGTGGGAGGTGCTGCACCTGGGGGACGCCGCCCTGCTGGACAACAGCCTGATCGCCGGGCAGCTGCGCACCTTGCAGGAGGAGCTGCATTTCCGCTTCATCCGCATCCGGGCCGACTGCCGGGCCTTTACCGCCGGCAGCGCCTATTCCTTTTACAGCGAGGAGCGCCGGCTGGACTACCTGATGGACAATGGGTTGAGCATCTGGCTCTATGTGGACTTCCGGCAGATACCCGTCCCGGAGCAGATGTACGCCTATCTGGACCGGCTGCTGTCCCACTTTGCCAACCGCTACAGCATCCAGAACGTGCAGAAATGGCGGCTGGAGCTGGTCTACAATACCATCTTCACCCCGGACAAGGCCGGCGCGTTCTGGGCCTGCCGGCAGAGGCTGCAGGCCATCCTGAACAAGTACGGCTGCCGCGACCCGCTGCTCTGCGCCGGGCTGACGCTGGGCGCGCCCGAGGCGGTGGAGAGCTTCTGCGCCGCCCTGGCCAGCCGGGGCGAAACGCTGCCCGCCCAGACCTTTGAGGCCGAGCCCTACCTCTACCGCCAGACCGGGCAGGGGCCGGTGCTCTCCCGCGCCACCGACAGCAGCTACCTGAAAAACCAGCTGCTGACCCTGCGGCAGAACCTGCCCTATTTCCGAGACGTGGTGCGGGATATCTACATCACCAGCTGGAACGACAATATGCGCAACACCAGCGGCATGAACGACGCCTGCTACAAGGGGGCCAACCTGCTCAAAACCATGATCGACTGTTTCGGCCTGGTGCGCAGCGTCACCCACAACATTGCGCTGGACGCCGTCTACCCCGAAAAGACCCGGCGGAACATCCTGTTCGGGGGCAACGGGCTGCTGTCGCAGCACGGCATCCCCAAGCCTTCGTACTACGCCTACAGCTTCCTGTGCCATGTCGGCGAGTACTACCTGGCCCGGGACGAGCACTCCATCCTGTTTGCCGGCAAGGAGGGCAACTATCAGGTTCTCTGCCACAACTGCAAGCGGCTGAACTACAAGTACTACCTGGACGAGCAGAAGTCGGACCTGGGCGAGCTGGACCAGTACTTCGAGGACTTGGAGCCGCTGACCCTCCGCTACCGGCTGACCGGGGTGCGCAACGGCCGCTATGTGGTCAAGCGGCGGATGGTCCGCCCCGGCGCGGGCAGCGTCCGGGACTGCCTGCGGGAGATGGGGGCCGCCGATGGCGTCTACGTCCATTCCCATGACCTGGAATATCTGCGGCAGGTGTCGGTGCCGCAGGTCCACCTGCAGGAAAAGACCGTCGCCGGCGGCGTGCTGGAGCTGGAACTGACCATCCCGGCCAATTCCTTTGCCTATCTGCACATCATCTATCAATATTGAGCGGCTGCGCTGCCCGCAAAGTCAATTTTTTATAGAATTATTGACTTTGCGGGCAGATTTTGTATCCGGATATCCATGATGCGCAGGCCGAACGCAAAAGTTTTCGGGGAAGTTGTCAAAAATCTGCGAGAAAGAAACCGTCTGTTCCTGTATACTGGGGCGTGTAAAGGACAGCGCGCGTCCCAAGCATCACGAGACAGAACGATCGAGGAGGTTTCTACATGGATACCAAAAAACTGGCGGCCGACCTGGTGCAGAAAGTCGGCGGCAAGGGAAACATTTCCAATGTGACCCACTGCGTCACCCGGCTGCGCTTTGTGGTCAAGGACGCGGCCAAGGTGGATGCGGACGGCATCAAGGGGCTGGACGGCGTGCTGGACCTGGTGCTGTCCAGCGGGCAGCATCAGGTGGTCATCGGGCCCAAGGTGGGCGAGGTGTATAACGCCGTCGTCGCCCTGGTGGGCGAGGGCGCCGCTGCCGCCCCCGCCGGCAAGCCCAAGGAAAAGCTGACCCTCAAGAGCGCCGGCAAGGCGGTGCTGGACACCATCGTCAGCTGCTTTACCCCGGCCATCCCCATCATCGCCGGCTCGGGCATGGTCAAGGTGCTGGTGGTCCTTCTGAACTATGCCGGCCTGCTGGATTCGGCTTCCACCACCTACACCATCCTGAACACCATCGGCGACGGCATCTTCTACTTCCTGCCGGTGGTGGTGGCCATCAACGCCGCCCGCAAGATGAACGTGGATATGTTCACTTCGGTGGCCCTGTCGGTCATCATCATGCACCCCAACCTGCTGGCTCTGGGCGAGACCGGCACCACCGTGCCTTTCCTCTGCTTTGATATGCCCATCATGAACTACAGCGCCCAGGCCCTGCCCATGATCTTCGGTGTCTGGCTGCTCAAGTATGTGGACAAGGTGGCCGACAAGGTCAGCCCCAGCATCGTCAAAGTCTTCCTGCGGCCCATGATCGACCTGCTGATCGTCGCGCCGGTCATCCTGCTGGTGGTGGGCCCCATCTCCATCAGCATCAGCAACGTGCTGTTTGCCGCCTGCGCCGCCATGCAGACCTGGGGCCCCATCGCTGTGGCCATCAATGCGCTGCTCTTCCCGCTGATGGTGCTGACCGGCACCCACAACGCCACCATCCCGCTCATCGTCCAAATGTTCGCCACCCAGGGCTACGACCCCATCTTCCTGGTTTGCGGCCTGGCTGCCAACATGGCTGAGGCCGGCGCCGCCTGCGCCGTGGCCGTCAAGACCCGCAATAAAGGCCTGCGCTCCACCGGCTTCACCGCCACCCTGTCCGCTTTGCTGGGCATCACCGAGCCCGCCCTCTACGGCGTCAACCTGCGGATGAAGCGGCCCTTCATCTCGATGCTGATCGGCGCCACCCTCGGCGGCTTCTACTGCGGCCTGATCGGCCTGCAGGCCCCGGCCTTCGTCACCCCCAGCCTGCTGACTATCGCCATCCTGGTGCCCCAGGGCGTCAACTATCTGCTGGGCCTGTCCTGCGTGCCGGTCTGCTTCGCCATCACCTTTGCCGTCACCTACATCATCGGCTTTGAGGATCTGCCCGCTGAAAAGTAAGGCGGATGCACAGGAGGTTTGACCATGTTTCCTGAAGGATTTCTCTGGGGCGCTTCCACCGCCGCCAACCAGGTGGAGGGCGGCTGGGACGAGGGCGGCAAGGGGGTCAGCGTCATCGACGTGCAGGCCTCGGGGCCCCGCGGCCGCGAGGTAACCGACGGCATCGTCCCGGGGCGGCTCTACACCTCCCATAAAGCCGCCGACTTCTACCACCATTACAAAGAGGACATTGCCCTCTTTGGAGAGATGGGGCTGAAGGCTTACCGCATGTCCATCGCCTGGACCCGCATCTTCCCCCGCGGGGACGAGTCCACCCCGAACGAGGCGGGCCTGGCCTTCTACGACGCCGTCTTTGACGAGCTGCACAAGTACGGCATCGAGCCGGTGGTCACCATCAGCCACTACGAGCCGCCCTACGAGCTGTCCAAACAGGGCGGCTGGGCCAACCGCGAGATGATCGGTCACTACCTGCGGTACTGCTCGGCCATCTTCCGCCGCTACAAGGGCAAGGTGAAATACTGGCTGACCTTCAACGAGATCAACTGTGCCCAGGTCAAGTTCGGCGTCATGACGGCCGCCGGGATCAACTGCAACTTCTGGGACGAGCAGAACACTGAGCAGCTGCGCTACCAGGCGCTGCACCACCAGTTCCTGGCCAGCGCCCAGGCGGTGGCCCTTGGCCGCGGCATCGACCCCGACTTCAAATTCGGCTGTATGCTGGCCTCCATGCTCAACTATCCGCTGACCTGCCACCCCGACGACGTGCTGCTGGCCCAGCAGACCAACCAGCTCAAGTACCTGTTCTGCGGCGACGTGATGATCCGGGGCCGCTACCCGAACTACATCCGGCGCTATTTCCGCGAAAATGGCATCCGGATCGAGACGCAGCCCGGCGACGATGCCATCCTGACCGGCGGCACGGTGGACTTCTGCGCCTTGAGCTACTACATGACCTACTGCACCGGCCACGACCGCAGCGCCGAAAAGGTGGCGGGCAACCTGTTGGAGGGCCTCAGAAACCCCTATCTGCAGGCCAGCGAGTTCGGCTGGCAGATCGACCCGGCGGGCCTGCGCTGCCTGCTGAACCAGCTGTACGACCGCTGGCAGCTGCCGCTGATGATCGTCGAGAACGGCCTGGGCGCGAAAGACACCGTCGAGGACGGCCGTGTCCACGACGCGTACCGCATCGCCTACCTGCGCGAGCACATCAAGGCCCTGGACGCCGCCGTCAGCGAGGACGGGGTGCCGGTCCTCGGCTATATGCCCTGGAGCGCACTGGACCTGATCGCCCTCTCGACCGGCAGCATCGACAAGCGGTACGGCTTTATCTACGTCGATGTGGACAGCGAGGGCCGCGGCAGCTATGCCCGCATCCCCAAGGACAGTTTTTACTGGTATAAGAAGGTAATTGAAGCAAACGGCAGCGAGCTCGATTGAGCTTGACGAAACCAAATGAAAGGAGTACACTCGATGGTAGAAAAAATCGTGTCCGGCCTGCTGGCCGCTGTAATGAGTGTTATGCCGAATTTTATTGCCAAAAACTATGTAGGCTCCCCCGAGATCGAGGGCAGCTACGCCATCCACGCCGGCAGCTATGACTGGGGTGCATCGGTGGAGAAGATGGTCCTCTCCCTCAACGCCCCTATTGATGAAGTTTCGGCCGGGGACTTCAAGGTCCAGACCGAGAAGGACAACAATGTCTTTATGGTGGGCAAGGTCCATCAGGTGGAGGAGCTGAAGGTGCTGGACGCCTACCTCTGCGACAAGGACGGCAACAGGACCGACAAGCCCTCGCCCTATGTGGCGCTGGAGATCGAGGTGGGCCCCGACAAGGCCTCGCCCTACCTGGTGTCCGAGAAGGCCATGATGAACATCTACGCCCGCCCCTACACCTGCAACATCACCCTGACCGAGGAGGCCGACTGGACCTCCAAGGGCATTGAGGTCACCTCCTTTGCCATCGACCCCGCGGCGGCAGCCATGACCACCGACGCCGACGTCTTTGCGCTGGATGCGTACACCACCAGCTCGGGCGTGACCTACGACTACGCCGCCTACACCCCCGATCAGAAGAGCGACACCCTGGTGGTCTGGCTGCACGGCCTGTGCGAGGGCAAGACCCTGCTGAAGGAAGGGGAGGAGACTGACCCCTACATCACCTGTATGTCCGCCGAAGTCACCGCCCTGGCGGGCGAGGAGTTCCAGTCCATCATCGGCGGCGCCAACATCCTGGTGCCCCAGTGCCCCAGCTACTGGATGGACGCGGACGGCAAGAGTTCCAACACCGACGGCGTGGTCATCAACGCGGACGGCACCTCCTACTATACCGAGTCCCTGCATGAGATGATCGACGCCTACAAGACACAGTGCGGCGCGGAGAACGTCCTGATCGCCGGCTGCTCCAACGGCGGCTACATGGGGATGGTCCTGGCCACCACCTACGCCGACGAGTACGACGGTTACGTCCTGATCTGCGAGGCCATGCCCGACCAGTACCTGACCGACGCCCAGCTGACCAACATCAAGGACCTACCCCTCTACTTCGTCTACGCCGAGGACGACCCTGTCGTCGATCCCAGCCTGCACGAGGAGCCCACCATCGCCCGGCTGCGCGCGATGGGCGCATCCAACCTGCATGTCTCGGTCACCGACCATGTGGTGGACCTGTCCGGCCAGTACAAGAACGCCGACGGCACCGCCCACCAGTACTTCGGCCACAATTCGTGGATCTACTTCTTCAACAACGAGACGTCCTGCACCGACTGCGGCGCGGACGCCTGGCACTGGATGGCAGAGCAGATCCGGTAAAAAGAAAGCCGCCATCATCGAAAGAGCAAAAACTCTCCTTGCAAAATGTATTTTGAACTGCCCCGGAGGGCAGTGGTTCGGATTTGGATGGGTTGGGTCCACCAGACCCTGCTTGTGAAAACAAGCAGGGTTTTCTTTTTGCCTGCCGGCTGTTTCGCCGCGAAACACCGGGCGGCGGAACAGGGGGTGCACTGTTCACGCAGTTACAAAATTTTGACAGTTTCAATGTGTAGATTTTACAAAAATCGGAGAGAAAGAGATGAATTGTCGGTTTTTTGTACAAAGTTTGCGCATGAATTTGGTGCGGTATATCAATTGAAAGGTCAGATGAAATGCGCTATGATAAAGTCATACACTTCAAAAAGGGCGGAACAGCGTCCGTCCTGGTAACCAAGGAGGAGAGAATGCTTATGAAAAAGATCACCCGCCGCTCATTCATGGCGGCGATGGCCGTGCTGGCGGCAGGCGGGCTGGCCGGCTGCGCGGGCTCGGCCGGCAACGGGCTGGAGATCATCCGCATCGGACACAACCAGTCCACCAACCACCCCACCCACACCGGCCTGCTGGCTTTCCAGGAGTTCATCATGGGCCAGCTGGGGGACAAGTACGACGTCCAGATCTTCCCCAGTGAGCTGCTGGGCTCCCAGAACGAGATGGTCCAGCTGACCCAGACCGGCGCCATCACCTTCTGCGTGGCGTCCAACTCGCTGCTCGAGACCTTCTCGCAGAACTACACCCTCTTCAACCTGCCCTACCTGTTCTCGAGCGCCGAGGCCTACCACGCCTCGATGGACGACCCCGACATCGTCGGGCCCATCTTCGAGTCGACCAAGCAGGCCGGCTTCGAGGCGGTCACCTGGCTGGACGCCGGCACCCGCAACTTCTACACCATCGACACCCCCATCAACACCCCGGCCGACCTGCACGGCCTCAAGATCCGCGTGCAGCAGTCTCCCACCAACGTGCGGATGATGGAGCTGCTGGGCGGTTCGGCCACCCCCATGGGCTTCGGTGACGTCTACACCGCGCTGCAGGCCCAGATGCTGGACGGCGCCGAGAACAACGAGCTGGCCCTGACCGACAACGGCCACGGCGACGTCTGCAAGTACTACTCCTACACCATGCACCAGATGATCCCCGATATCCTGATCGGCAACCTCGGCTTTATGGAGGACCTGAGCGAGGAGGAGCGGGCCATCTTTGACGAAGGCTTCGAGATCCTCAACCAGACCCAGCGGGATGCCTGGACCGACGCCGTCGAGGCGGCCAAGGACAAGGCCCAGAACGAGCAGGGGGTCAACTTCATCTACCCCGACATCGCCCCCTTCCAGGAGGCGGTGGCCCCCATGCACGAGGAGATGCTGGCCGACTACCCCGACCTGGCCCCCATCTACGAGCTGATCCAGGAGCACAACGCCGAGTTTGCGGCCCAGGCGTGAGAGAAAGGAAGTGTCCAACGTTATGCAGTCGATCCGTAAGGTGCTCAACCATATCATGAACGTCCTGGCGGGGGTCAGCCTGATCGCCATGACGGCCCTGACCTGCTGGCAGGTCTTTACCCGCTACGTCCTGAACAACCCCTCCACCTGGTCGGAGGAGCTGGTGGGCTATCTGTTTGCCTGGGCCAGCCTGTTCGGCGCTTCCCTCATCACCGGCGAGCGCGGCCATATGAACATCCCCGTCGTTGTCGAGCTGATGCCGGCCGCGGCCCAGAAGTTCTTTGCCGTGTTCGGCGAAGTGATTGCCATGCTCTTCTCGGGCATCATTCTGGTGTACGGCGGCTACGCCATCACCCAGCTGGCCATGGGCCAGATGACCTCCTCCCTGGGGGTGGCCGTGGGCGTGTTCTATGTCACCATGCCCATCTGCGGCGTCATCAACATTCTGTATACCATCCTCAACATCTATGATATCTGCACAGGCAAGAAGGAGGCAGCGTAAGTTATGGCCATGCAATCTCTCGGGATGATCATCCTCATCCTCGCGGTCCTGCTGGTGGTGGGCGTGCCCATCTCCTACTCCATCGGCATTGCCTCCCTGTTCACCATTCTGCAGACCGTTCCCCTCGATATCTCGGTGGTCACCGGCGCGCAGCGCATCTTTGTGGGCATGAGCAAATTCAGCCTGACCGCCATCCCCTTCTTCATCCTTGCCGGCAACCTGATGAACCAGGGCGGCATCGCCAAACGGCTGGTCAACTTTGTCATGGCGATCCTGGGCAAGCTGCCCGGCGCTTTGCTGGTGACCAACGTCGGCGCCAACGCGCTGTTCGGCGCCATTTCCGGCTCGGCCTCGGCCGCGGCGGCTGCCGTCGGCTCGATGGTCCGTGAAGGCGAGGAAGAGCAAGGCTACGACGAGGCCCTCTGCGCCGCCACCAACGGCGCTTCGGCCCCCTCCGGCCTGCTGATCCCCCCGTCCAACGCCCTGATCACCTACTCGCTGGCTGCGGGCGGCACCTCGGTGGCCGCGCTGTTCATGGCCGGCTACCTGCCCGGCATCATCTGGGCGCTGTGCTGCATGGTGGTGGCCATCATCATTGCCCGCAAGAAGGGCTATAAGGGCACCCCCGGCAAATTCAGCTGGTCCAACCTCGGCAAAGCCACTCTGCAGGCCATCCCCTCCCTGTCCCTGATCATCGTCGTCATCGGCGGCATCATCGCCGGCGTCTTCAGCGCCACCGAGGGCTCGGCCATCGCCGTTGTCTACGCGCTGATCCTGGGCATCTGCTACCGCAACATCACCTGGAAGAGCTTCTGGAACATCGTGGTCGACAGCGCCAAGATGAGCGGCATGGTGGTCTTTCTGATCGGCGTGTCCAACATTCTGGGCTGGGTCATGGCCTTCCTGCAGATCCCGCAGGCCGTCTCCGCCGCTCTGCTGGGCATTACCGACAACCCCATCATCATCCTGCTGATCATGAACGTGATCCTGCTCATCGCCGGCACCTTCATGGACGTCACCCCCGCCATCCTGATCTTCACCCCGCTCTTCCTGCCCATCGTGCAGACCTTCGGGATGGACCCCATCCACTTCGGTCTGGTGCTGGTGTATAACCTCTGCATCGGCAACATCACCCCGCCGGTCGGCAACACCCTGTTTGTTGCCATCAAGGTGGGCCGCACCACCCTGGCCAAGACCATGCCCTATATGCTGGCCTACTATGCGGCCATCCTGGTGGGCCTGATGCTGGTCACCTACATCCCGGCCATCAGCATGATCCTGCCGCAGATGGCGGGCCTTGCCTGACAACAGCGTGTCGCAAAAGCGACACGCTCCAGGGGGAACCCATTTCTGCGCGCAGTCGCGCGACAGAAATTCCTTCCCCCTGGCTCTCTTGCGCTTAGCCGTTTTTTGCGGCGCGGCAAGCGCTTGCAAAAACCGGAGCGCTGCGCCAGCGCCAGGTCGCTGCTTCGTCCGCAGGACGCGCTTCGCTGCCGCTGCCCCCTGGGGACAAAATTAAGCGCAGAACCGCGCACTCGGCCCAAAGGGCCTCGCACACTCTCTGCGCTCAATTTCCCTGTATGTGTCCCGACCGTACGCACATGTCGTCCGGTCGGGACTTTTTGCACTATAGCGTCTTGAGTTTGCAGGACGCTTCGTTGTGCAGGATCACTTCGCAGCGCGTTTCGAGCTGCGATGCGGCGAAATACGCCTCTTCCAGCGGGATCCAGCGGGTGCGGAAGGCTTCGAGGTCGGCGCCGGGGCGGCGGGACAGCCGCTCCAGCCGCACTTCCAGCGGCGCGGTGACAAAGACGTGCAGGCCGTAGCAGTCCCACAGGTCGGGGTGGCAGCTGTAGGAACCTTCGGCCAGCACCACCGGCCGCAGGGGCGCAGCCACCGGCGGCTGCAGCGCGCCGGCGTGGCAGTCGTAGGGGCGGTAGAGGGCGTCCCGGCCGGCCAGCAGCGGGGCCAGCACCTCGGCGTAAAAGCGCTCCCGGTCGAAGTTGCCGCCCGGCTGGGCCAGCCGCGCGGGGGTGCGCTGCTCCGGCCGGAGAAAGAAGTCGTCGGCGTGGACCAGGGTGCAGTCAAAGCGGGCGGCCAGCAGGGCGGCGAGGGTGCTCTTGCCGCTGCCGCACCGCCCGTCGATGGCGACGAAGGCGCGGCCCTCGCGGCAGCGCAGCGCCTCGACCCGGCGGACGAGCTCCTCAAAGCCCGCTGGCGGGGTGATGAACGTATCCGAATTGTTGTATTTCATGGCAAAATTCCTCTCTGTGACGCGATGCGCGCACCTTTCTGCCTTTTATTATAAGGCCGGCGCACAAAAACGCAAGCCGGAGGATTTTGACACGATTGCGGCGGATTTTGGGATTGCATTTTGCCGGGTGGCAGGGTATCCTTATAGTAACGACACATTTGGCAGGAAGGAGCACAACATGAGCAAGATCCTTTTCATTGACGTGGACGGCACCCTGGTCGACTACGAGAACAACCTGCCCGCGTCGGCGGTGCGGGCCATCCGGGCTGCGCGGGCGGCGGGGCACCGGGTCTACATCTGCACCGGCCGCAGCAAGGCGGAGGTCTACCCGCCCCTGTGGGAGATCGGGCTGGACGGCATGATCGGCGGCAACGGCAGCTACGTCGAGGACCACGGCAGGGTGGTCATGCACCAGCTGATCACTCCGGCGCAGGCCCGCCGGATCGTGGACTGGCTGCACAGCCGCGGGCTGGAATTCTACCTCGAGAGCAACAACGGCCTGTTCGCCAGCGAGCACTTTGAAGAGGCCGGCCTGCCCGCCATGCAGGAGTACACCCGCCGCAAGGGCCGCCCCGGCGCCGACGAGCTGACGGTGCGGCAGGCTTTCCCCGACATGATCTTCGGCTGCGAAGGGGAGCAGCTCTACCGCGACGACCTGAACAAGGTCAGCTATCTGCTGGGCAGCTACCAGGACTTTTTGGACACCAAAGCGCAGTTCCCCGATATGCAGAACGGCACCTGGGGCGGCGCGGGTGAGACCGCCCTCTTTGGCGACATCGGGGTCAAGGACATCACCAAGGCCAACGCCATCGCCCACCTGCTGGCCTACCTCGGCGCGGACGTCAGGGACACCATCGCGTTCGGCGATGCCAAGGTGGACATCCCCATGCTGGAGTACTGCGCCTATGGGGTGGCGATGGGCAGCGGCGGCGGCGAGATCAAGGCCATGGCCGACCTTGTCACCGACGGCGTGGACGAGGACGGCCTCTACAACGCCTTTGTCAAGCTGGGCCTGATCGAAGCGGGCGTATAACGGATAGTATAAACGGCGCGGCCTCCGGGAAAGGGGGCCGCGCCTGT
>DXHQ01000074.1 GCA_019113345.1 Candidatus Faecalibacterium intestinigallinarum | reverse complement strand
TTGGCGGTGGTGCCGCCCAGGTCGATGCCGAATGCGTATTCCTTCATGATCCATTACCTCGCTTTATCATCTGGCCCGGCCGGACCGGGCCTGGTTTCTATCAGTATAGCACACTTTGGGGGGCTGTGAAAAGTCCCCGAATGGGCGCAGAACCTCCCAAAACCGGCGATTTGCGCAGTCCGGGCGCCGGAAGGTGCCCGCCGCGCCGGCGTGGAATTTGCGGGAAGGGCTTGACAACGCCTCCCGGCGGGTGTACTGTAGGGCAAACCAATGGAACGGAGGTTTTCCACCATGTCCAAACTGAGCGAATTCACCGGCCTGCTGGCCGGCCGTTTCAACAACGCCGAACAGTTCGCGGCCAAGCAGAAGAGCGGCCAGCCTTTCCCCTATGCCGAGCATCTGAACACCGTCTGCAACGATAAGATCCTGCATCTGCCCCCGGATTTTGCCGGGGTGTTTATGGTGGAGGAGAGCTACTACACCACCGACGGCAAGACTCATCCGGCCCACCATCTCTTTCTCTTCACTGAAGAAGAAGCGGGCATCCGCCTGACCTCCTACGAGGTCCCGGTGGGGTACGGCAAGGACAGCTTCACCTATGCGAACCTGCGGCCGGTGGAGTACGCCGACCTGAAGCCCTCGGCCAAATTCACCCCGGCCCTCTACACCGAGAAGGACGGCGTCTGGGAGGGCGGCAGCGTCAGCCATTTCAGCCCGGTGCTGACCTTCACCCTCTTCGAGCGGTTTTCCAAAGAGTGCCTGGAAGTGACCGAGACGATGGAAATGAACGGCAGACCC
The DNA here is from genome assembly GCA_019113345.1 of Candidatus Faecalibacterium intestinigallinarum. Taxonomy (GTDB): domain Bacteria; phylum Bacillota; class Clostridia; order Oscillospirales; family Ruminococcaceae; genus Faecalibacterium; species Faecalibacterium intestinigallinarum. Next base: position 12,325 of record DXHQ01000074.1, on the reverse strand, counting down.
ACCTTCGGCTACGGCGAGCCCATCCTCTACCGGAGGGCTGAATAAACCAAAAGCCGCCGCCCCCGGCGTTCCCGGAGGCGGCGGCCTTTTTGCGTTCTCAGGCTGAAGGTGTCAGCGTGCAGCGTGCATCCGCATCGAGCGGCCGCTGCCGGCGGCCAGATAGCGGACGAGAGCCACCGGCCACAGCAGGGTCTTGACGACCAACTCGACCGGCTTGACGTCCACGGTGTCCATGCTGCTGATCCCGGTGAAGATCAGACAAGCAATGCCACAGCCCAGAATGTAACAGTACAACATGTGCAAACCTCCACTTTGAATTTTGCGGCCGCGAAGGGCCTTTTTTATTGCAGGCCGGGCGGTGCGCCCGCGCCTTGTTTCTTCATCCGCGGCAGGTCTTGCAACCTTCCGCACCTTTACTATACATCAGCCGGACAGTAAAGTCAATGGGGGAGAATGCTGAAATAATCAAAGGTTTTGCTTGAACGAAAGTGTAATCAGGAAAGTGAATTGCGCATATGCGGTTAACTTTCTTATGCTAAAGCAAAGGCGCAAAACTGTGCGCGGCACAAGGACATGCCCCCGGATGCCAGGCCGGATTTTGCAAGGGTGTGTGCGCGCTATGTGAACAAAATGTGAAGCCCTGCAATTTTTGCCGCGTCAGGACCGTATTCAATTCAAAAGCACTTGTTCACAAAGAGGAGGCGGCTGTTATGACGGCTTGGAAAAGGACCTGGTGCAGATTCCTTCTTGTTTTAACGCTGGCGATGGGCCTGGCCCTGCCGGCGGCGGCCGACGTGGGCCCCAAACCTTCGGTGGAGGTGGTGCTGCAGGGACTGGAAGGGCAGCGCTGCTATGTTACCCTGCTGGCCGACCGCAAGGGCAGCGGGCCCTGGTCGGTCGAACACGACTACAGCGACTGGATGGGGGACAGGGCGGCCTGGGAGGCCTTTGCCGGCTATGATATCCCGAAGGGCTGGTATTTCTGGGGCGAGTACGCCGACTGCACCGAGACCGGCCGCTTTGTCTGGAGCTATTACCCGCCGGTCCGCTTTTACATCCTGGCCTGGCTGCCCGACAGCGGGCGCTTTGTCCGCAGCGAGACGCCGGTCGAGCGGTACGCCTTCGACAGCCGCTTTACCGCGACGGTGTCGGGGGAGACTTTCACCGTTGCCCGCAGCTACGACTATGCCGGCGCGGCCGCCGGCCTGCTGGGCCGGGCGGCCCTGACCGTCGCCATCGAGACGGCGGCGGGCTGGCTGCTGTTCGGGCTGCGCCGGCGGGACCAGCTGGCGCTGATTTTGAAGGTGAACCTGGCCACCCAGCTTGCCCTCAACCTGCTGCTGGGCCTTGCGGCGTATGGCAGCGGACCGATGCTGGCGGCGCTGGTGTATATCCCGCTGGAAGCGGCGGTGTTCGGGGCGGAGGGCGCGGTCTACGCCCGCCGGATGCCCTGGCCCGAGGGCAGCAGGCCCCATCCCTGGCTGTACAGCCTGGGGGCCAACGCGATTTCCTTCGCGGCGGGGTGGGCACTGGCTGGTTACGGCCTGCCCGGCCTATAATATATAAAAGTTTCGGATATTTTTGTGAAAAACTGTGCTTGTTGCACGCGCCATTCTGTGCTATTATAAAAGATACAGAACCTGAATTATGCTCAACGAAAGGAGAGGTCTTTATGGCACGGGCATCGCAGGTCGTTTTATCGGAGAACGAATACTACCTCATCAAAGCGCCCAACGGCAAGGTGCTGGAGGTCAAGGATTTCAGTACGGCAAACGGCGCGTTCATCCAGCTGTGGGATTACGCCGGACACCCGTGGCAGCAGTGGCGTTTTGTGGACGCCGGCGAGGGCCGGTGGCGGATCCAGAACCGCTTTACCGGCAAAATGATCGACCTGGTCCAGGACGGCGTGGTGGAGGGCACCTGGCTGCATCAGTGGAGCCGAACCAGCGGCCTGAGCCAGTGCTGGGTGCTGGAACCGCTGCGCAACGGCCGCACCCGCATCCGCAGCGTGCTGGCCAATAAGTACATCGACCTGGTGGGGATGAACACCTCCAACGGGGCGCAGGCACAGATCTGGCTGGAAGTGCCGGGCGGCAATCAGGAATGGAACCTCGAACGGGTGGACGACATCACCGTCCGCACCGCTCCCCACACCGACGAGGCGGCTTACCCCCATATGCCGCCCCCGCGCCGCGGGCAGGACGACCTGGTCCGCAAGCTGAACCAGTCGGGCAAGGGCCGCGGCAGCCGGAAAGGGTCGAAAGCGTAATGCTGGCTCAAAATACAACGCTCTGTTATCTTGAGCGGGACGGCGCGTGGCTGATGATGCACCGCGTGAAAAAACAAAACGACTGCAACCACGACAAGTGGATCGGGGTGGGCGGCAAGTTTGAAGCCTGCGAGAGCCCCGAGGAATGCCTCCTGCGGGAGGTGAAGGAGGAGACCGGCGTCACCCTGACCCGCTGGCGCTACCGGGGGATCATCACCTTTGTGCTGGACGGGGTAGGGGAGTATATGCACCTGTTCACCGCCGACCGGTGGGAGGGCGAGCCCGCCTGCGGCGACAGCGACGAGGGCGTGCTGGAATGGGTGCCGCGCGAAAAGGTGCCCGCGCTGCCCATCTGGGAGGGCGACAAGCTCTTTTTCCGCCTGCTGGAGGAGGAGCGGCCCTTCTTTTCCCTCAAGCTCTGCTACCGGGGGGATACCCTGGTGGAAGCTGTACTGGACGGAAAGAAACTGTAAACCAAAACAAAAAGCCCCTGCTTGCCGGTCAAGGCATGGCAGGGGCTTTATGCGGCCCTCTCAGTCACAGTGCGCTTACGCACCCTGTGCCGGAGAGGGGTGTTTTAGTCATCGTCGTTGTCCAGCTTCAGCACGGCGGTGAAGGCCTCGCTGGGCAGCGGCGGCGCAACGCGTCCAGTGGACGAAGCAGCAAGCCGCCGCTGGCGCAGCGCTCCGGTTTTTGCAAGCGGGTGCGCGCCGCGAAAACCGGCAAAGCGCAAGAGGGAAAACCGCTCAGTCATCATCGTTGTCCAGCTTGAGGACGGCGGTGAAGGCTTCACTGGGCAGGCTGACCGACCCGAGCTGGCGCATCTTCTTTTTGCCTTCCTTCTGCTTTTCCAGCAGCTTCTTCTTGCGGGTGATGTCGCCGCCGTAGCACTTGGCCAGGACGTCCTTGCGCAGGGCCTTGACCGTCTCGCGGGCGATCACCTTGCCGCCCACCGCGGCCTGCACCGGGATCTCAAAGAGGGTGCGGGGGATGTTGTCCCGCAGCTTTTCGCAGATGCGGCGGCCCTTGGCGTAGGCGTTGTCCCGGAACACGATCATGGACAGCGCGTCCACCATCTCGCCGGCCAGCAGAAAGTCCAGCCGGACCAGGTCGCTCTGCCGGTACTCCTTGAACTCGTAGTCGTAGCTGGCGTAGCCGCGGCTGCGGCTCTTGATGGCGTCAAAGAAGTCGTAGACGATCTCGCCCAGGGGCATGGCGTAGTGCAGGTCGACCCGGACGTCGTCGAGGTACTTCATGTCGATCAAAACGCCCCGCTTCTGCTGGCACAGGTCCATCAGGCTGCCGACGTAGTCGTTGGGGGTGTAGAGGTGGACGTCCACAAAGGGCTCCTCCTGCTTGGCGATCTGGGAGGGGTCGGGGTATTCGGAGGGGTTGGAGATGACCTTCACTTCCCCGTCGGTGAGGGTGATCCGGTACTGGACGCCGGGGGTGGTGGTGACGAGGTCAAGGTCAAACTCCCGCTCCAGCCGCTCGGTGATGATCTCCATGTGCAAAAGGCCCAGAAAGCCGCACCGGAAGCCGAAGCCCAGCGCCGCGCTGTTCTCGGGCTCATAGGTCAGGGAGGCGTCGTTCAGCTGCAATTTTTCCAGCGCGTCCTTCAGGTCGGGGTAGCGCTTGCCGTCGGCCGGGTAGACGCCGCAGAAGACCATCGGCTTGACCTGCCGGTAGCCGGGCAGAGCCTCGGGGGTGGGGCGGGCGGCCAGGGTGACGGTGTCGCCCACCCGGGTGTCCTGCACCGTCTTGATGCTGGCGGTCAGATAGCCGACCTCGCCGGCCGACAGCTGCTCGCAGGGAGATAGACTGGTGGCCCCCATGTGGCCCACCTCCACCAGGGTGAACTTGGCCCCGGTGGCCATCATCAGGATGGTGTCGCCCGGCTTGACGGTGCCCTCAAAGATGCGGATGTAGACGATGACCCCCTTGTAGCTGTCGTAGACGCTGTCGAAGATCAGGGCCTTGAGGGGGGCGTCGGGGTCGCCGGTGGGGGCGGGGATGTCGGTCACCACCCGCTCCAGCACCTGGTCGATGTTCAGGCCGGTCTTGGCCGAGATGCGGGGCGCGTCCATGCAGGGCAGCCCGATGACGTCCTCCACCTCCTGCGCCACCTCGTCGGGGTGGGCGCTGGGCAGGTCGATCTTGTTCAAAACCGGCACCAGCTCCAGGTCGTGCTCCAGGGCCATATAGGTGTTGGCCAAAGTCTGGGCCTCCACCCCCTGGGTGGCGTCCACCACCAGGATGGCCCCCTCGCAGGCGGCCAGGCTGCGGCTGACCTCGTAGGCAAAGTCGACGTGGCCCGGGGTGTCGATTAAGTTGAGCTCGTAGGTCTGGCCGTCTTTGGCGGTGTAGTGCATGGTGACGGCCCGGGCCTTGATGGTGATACCGCGCTCCCGCTCGATGTCCATGTTGTCCAGGATCTGGTCGGACATGGTCCGCTCGTCGACGCTCTGGGTCAGCTCCAGGATGCGGTCGGAGAGGGTGGACTTGCCGTGGTCGATGTGCGCGATGATGCAGAAGTTGCGGATGTTTTTGTTTGCCATGGTTCCTCCGTGTTAAACGTTGAGGTGTTCGTCAATATAAACGGTCTTCCCCCGCTCCAGATAGACCCGGGGCACCCGGCGGGCCACCCCGCACAGCACCTCGTAGGAGATGGTGCCGGTCTTGCGGGCGATGGTCTCGGCGGTGTCCCCGGCGGTGGCGCCGCCCCAGAGGACGGCCTCGTCGCCCTCCCGGACGGCGGGCGCGCCGGTGACGTCCACCAGCATCTGGTCCATACAGACCCGGCCCAGCACCGGGCAGGGCGCGCCGTGCAGGTCCACCACCCCTTTGCCCTCGCTGAGCAGGCGGGGGTAGCCGTCGGCGTAGCCGGCGCAGAGGGTGGCGGCCAGGGTGGGCGCGCCGGCGGTGAACCGCCGCCCGTAGCTGGCCGACTGGCCGGGCTGCAGCTCCTTGACCATGCTGACCACTGTTTTCATGGTCATGACCGGGCGCAGGCCGGGGCAGGGCACCTCGCCGCTGGGCGGGCAGCCGTAGAGGATGATGCCGGGGCGGCCCATGCAGCGCGCCCGCGGCAGCCCGGCGGGCCAGTCGGGGTGGAGCAGGGTGCCGGCCGAATTGTCGCAGTGGACAAGGGCGGGCTCGCAGCCGCCCGCCCGCAGGGCCTCGAAGGCCCGGACAAAGAGGGCGTGCTGGGCGGCGGTGTAGGCGGTGCTGTCGGGCCCTGCCTCGTCGGCCACCGAAAAGTGCTGGAACAGCCCGGTCATCTGCAGGCCGGGCAGGCGGGCGGCTTCGATCATCTCCCGGATGGCGGCGTCGAAATCGGTCCGCAGCGCAAAACCGATCCGGCCCATGCCGGTGTCGGCCTTGAGGTGGATCTCCACCCGCACCCCGGCCGCGGCCGCCTGTTCGGACAGGGCGCGGGCATAGGGCAGGGAATAGCAGCACTGGGTGATCCGGCTGGCCGCAAGCGCCGCGGCGAACTGCGGGTCGGTCCGGCCCAGGATCAGGATGGGCAGGGTCAGGCCGGCCCGGCGCAGTTCCAGCGCCTCGGTCAGGCGGCTGACGGCCAGCCAGGCCGCCCCCTCCCCGGCAAAGACCCGGGCGCAGCGGACCGCGCCGTGGCCGTAGGCGTCGGCCTTGACCACCGCGCACAGGGGCATCCCGCCGGCCCATTGCTTTGTCAGCCGGAAGTTATGGCGCAGCGCGTCCAGGTCGATCTCGGCCCAGACATGGCGCTCAAAAGGGGTTTGGTCCATACGTTCCCGCCTCTCAATCTTGTGGAATCTGGAAAGAGCCTCTCCCGACGTGCAGCGGCCGCCAGCCGTCGATGCCGCTGTCCTGCAGGGCGTGCAGGGTCTTTTGGCGGAAGGCGTGGTCGGTGCGGCAGCGCTCCCGGACAAAGTCCTTGGTGGCCTCCCGGGTGGTGGCGCCGTCGGCGGGGCAGCGGCTCTTGACGATGGGCAGCCCCTCCTCGTAGACGGCGGCCTTCACCTCGGCTTCGGTGGCCAGCAGCATGGGCCGGATCAGGGTCAGGTCCCGCCGGGACAGGTAGGTCACCGGGGAAAAGCAGCCGATCCGCCCTTCCTGCCAGAGGTTCATATAAAAGGTCTCGACGGCGTCGTCGAGGTGGTGGCCGAGGGCCACCTTGTTGCAGCCCAGCTGCTGGGCCGCCGAATGCAGCGCGCCCCGGCGCATCTTGGCGCAGAGGGCGCAGGGGTTTTTCTCCTGCCGCTGCTCGAAGATGACCGGGCCGATGTCGGTGCGGCGGACCTCGTAGGGCACCCCGTACCGCTCCATCAGGGCCGCGAGGGGGGTGTAATCCCCCGGTGCCCCGCCGAACTGCGGGTCGAGGGTGACCGCCCGCAGCTCGTAGTCAAAACCGATGTATTCCCGCAGCAAAGCCAGCCCCACCGTCAGTGCGACGCTGTCCTTGCCGCCCGAGACGCCGATCAGCACCCGGTCGCCGGGGGCGAGCATCTCGTAATCCTGGACGGCCTTGCGCATCAGGCCGGTCAGACGCTGCATGGCTCTGCCTTCCCGTGTCCGGCTCATGCAAGGCTCACGCTTTCGATCAGGTTGAGCAGGTCGTTGAGGGAAGCTAGCCTAGTCAGGGCCGAGACGTAGATGACGTCTCCGCTGTCATAGGTGACGGTGGCCAGCACCGCGTAGTAGGCCTGAATGTCGCAGCGGACGGCCTCGACCGTCGCGCCCTCGACCGGGATGTCGATCTTTTTGGGGTGGATGACGCCGTAGCTGGCCCGCAGGTCGTCCTGGCTCATCTCCAAAAAGTCGTCGTAGGTGTCTGCGTCCCCCCGCTGGAAGAGGACGACCTGGTACTGGTCATCCTCGGCGTCCTCGTGGGAGGCCAGCTCGAGCACCGGGCCGAGGGTGGGGTCCTCGGTCATCCGGCAGACCGGCCAGAGGGCCGACTCGTAATAGACCGAGACGCCGTTTTCGGCGGTGTAGTGGGTGTCGGGGTTGGCGGGGGTGCGGCGGCTTGTGGCGAACACAAGCCCCATATAGGCGATGACGCCGATCAAAACAAACGCGGCCATCCCGATCAGAAGGCGGGAAGAGCGCTTCTGGGCGGCGGCCTGGCGGTCGATCTCTCTGGGCATGGCGGAACTTCTCCTTTTAACAATAGTATGCTGAACACAGGGTATCTTATAGTATAGCATAAAACCCGGCGGATTTACAGCGTCCCGCATACGAAAATGCGTTTTGAGAATTTGAAAGCATTCAAGAGAAAACAAGCGTTTTTGAAAGGATAGAAAAATTGCGCCGGAAAAATCGAAAAATCATGTTGACAGGCGGCTTTTGATGGTATATACTATCACTCGCGCCCCACCCGGCGCCTGAACTGTTACGAATGCTTATCAGGAGGATATAGATATGAGCACTACTCTCGTAAAGCCCGCTGAAGTCGAGCGCAAGTGGTACCTGCTCGACGCTGCCGGCAAGCCGCTGGGCCGCGTCGCTGCCGAGGCTGCTGTTCTGCTGCGCGGCAAGCAGAAGGTCAACTTCACCCCCAACGTCGACTGCGGCGACTTTGTGGTCATCGTCAACTGCGACAAGGCTGTTCTGACCGGCAAGAAGGCCGAGCAGAAGTTCCACATCACCCACTCTGCCTACATCGGCGGCCTGAAGAAGGTCCAGTACAAGAAGCTGATGGCCGAGAACAGCAACCTGGCCATGACCTATGCTGTCAAGGGCATGATCCCTTCCAACACCATCGGCGCCAAGGCTCTGACCCGCCTGCACTGCTACAAGGGTGCTGAGCACGCTCACGCTGCACAGAAGCCCGAGAAGATCGAGTTCTAAGAAGGAGGCAATCGAATATGTACGAAACCAAACCTTATTTCTACGGCACTGGTCGTCGTAAGGATTCCGTTGCCCGCGTTCGCGTGTACGCCGGCACCGGCAAGATCACCATCAACGATCGTGATCTGGACAACTACTTCGGCCTCGAGACCCTGAAGCTGATCGTCCGCGCTCCGCTGGTCCTGCTGGGCGTTGAGGACAAGTTCGACGTCGTGGTCCGCGTGGCCGGCGGCGGCATCTCCGGCCAGGCCGGCGCCATCCGCCACGGCATCAGCCGCGCCATGCTGCAGCAGAACGAGGAGAACCGCGCCGTCCTCAAGAAGGCCGGCTACCTGACCCGCGATCCTCGTATGAAGGAGCGCAAGAAGTACGGCCTGAAGGCTGCACGCCGCGCCCCCCAGTTCAGCAAGCGCTGATTTTTCCCGCATTTTCCGCCCCGGAGCTTTGGCCCCGGGGCTTTTTGTGTTATCATGAAAGCAAAACGTCCATACTGCAGGCAAAAAGGAGGCTTTTTCATGTGCACGAGCATCGCCATGAACTGGGGCGGCGGATATTTCGGCCGCAATATGGATGTGGAGTATTCCTTTGGGGAGCAGATCGCCGTCACCCCGCGGCGTTGCCCGCTGAGGTTCTGGCGGCAGCCGCCGCAGGAGGCGCACCTGGCCCTTGTCGGGATGGCCCACATGGCCGGCGGCCGGCCCCTCTACGCCGAGGCCGCCAATGAGAAGGGGCTGTATATGGCGGGGCTGAACTTCCCGCACAGCGCCTGGTACGACCCGGCTCCGCCAGCCGGCTGCGACGCGGTGGCCCCCTACGAGCTGATCCCCTGGGTGCTGGGCAGCTGCGCCACCCTGACCGAGGCCAAAGCGCGGCTGGCCGGCTTCCGCCCGCTGGCGCTGCCCCTCGCGCCTGACCTGCCCCTTGCGCCCCTCCACTGGCAGGTCGCCGACCGGACCGGCGCGCTGGTGGTGGAGGCCACCCGGGAGGGCGTCCGCCTCTACGACGACCCGGTGGGGCTGCTGACCAACGAGCCGCCCTTCCCCTTCCATCAGCTGAATCTGGCCCAGTACCGGCACCTCTCGGCCCGTCCGCCCGAGAACCGTTTGGCTCCCGGCCTGCCGCTGCCCCCCTTCGGGCAGGGGATGGGGGCCATCGGGCTGCCGGGCGACGCCTCGCCCTCATCGCGGTATCTTCGGACGGCTTTCCACAAATTGAACGCCCCCGATCCCGGCAGCGAACCCGCCCGGGTGTCAGACTTTTTCCACATTCTGGACGCGGCGGCGATGGTGCACGGCAGCGTCGTCACCCCCGAGGGCAAGTTCGACATCACCACCTACGCCTGCTGTTTCAGCGCGGACACCGGCACCTACTACTGCAAGACCCACCAGAACAGCCGCCTGACCGCGGTGCGCCTGTCCGGCGCGGACCTGGACGGCCGCCAGGTGCAGGTTTTCCCCCTGCGCCGCGGCGAAGACGTCGATTTCCTGAACTGAAACACCCTGCCCAAAATTTTCTTTTTCACAAAAATTATACAATTTCCAAAACCCGGCCAAAAGGCCGGCTGAGAGCGCCCGTGAAAGCGGGCGCTTTTCTTTTTGTGGTTTTCTCCCCTCTCAGGCGCATCGCGCCAGCTCCCCCGCAGGGGGGAGCCAAGATACGCCCGTAGACAAAGGGAAACCTTGCGGTGATGCAAACTTTCCTGTTTCTTTGCCTTACCGCCAACTTTGCCGCTGTTGACGATGGTGACTTGGCTCCCCCCGTGGGGGAGCTGGCGAGACGCCCGCAAGGGCGGCGAGACTGAGAGGGGTGCCAAGGCCGGCACAGTCTGTGAAAAATAGAGATAGAACGCATAAACATACACAAAACGACGCATAAAAATGAAAAATATACTCTCGCGCCTTCGGCGCGAAATGAAGAAAATAAAGCAAAATCGGAAAAATACAAAATTGGGGCTTGACACCGGGGGGGGTATGTTATAATGCCTTCGAAAGGAAAAGGACCTTCCTTTCAGCCTGTTTTGGGTCTCTATCTTTTATACACCATAAGGAGGAAAAAATCATTATGAAACTCAAGAAGATTGCTTCCCTCATGCTGGCCGGTGTCATGGCTGTTTCCATGCTGGCTGGCTGCTCCACCACCAGTGAGGAGCCTCAGACTCCTGTTGATCCGCAGGAGCCCGCCGCTACTAGCAGCATCGCTACTGCTCTGAACGCTCAGCTTTCCACCAATCAGGCCAATGCTCTGAGCTTCAGTGCCAACAGCGATCTGGCCAACGCTATGTCCTGGATGACCGGTGACCACGTTGACCGTCTGCTCATCACTGATACTCTGATTCAGAATGCCGGTCGTCCCACTCTGCTGAATGTTGGCGGTGTTGTTAGACGCATTGGCGCCGGTCTCGATGGTATGGTTCCCGCTGTGCAGGCTATGGGCAATCGTCCTATTACCATGTTCAGCACTGCTGATAACAACATGTATCTGTACGTCTGGACCATTGATGGTTCCGTCAGCTCTGTTAACACCATCGCTGCCGAAATCATGAATGGCAATGGCGGCGGCTTTGGTGGCAATGGCCTGCAGGACCTGGTTTACGATCAGCTTGATCTTCTGACTGAAGATGTCCTCACCAACACCAGTCCTGTTGGCGGCCCCGTTGCTCCTGGTACCACTAGTGAGAACATCACTCACGAGTACAAAGGTTATGCTGAGATGGTTCAGGTGACCAACTCCCTGTCTACCGACACTGCTTACGTTGTGGCTGTTCTGATTCAGCAGTACTCCACCACCAACACCTAATCGAAACAGGCGTTGACGGAAATTTACTTATAACAGTCCCGGCCGCACCATACCGGGATTGATATAAGAGGCTGATGAAAATCAGCTTGGCAAAAACCTATTTGCTGTGACGACAAAGGAGAATATAACACCAAATATTCCTTCTGTTGTTGATCGCACCAAAACAAAAGAACTTTTGCGTCACGAAAGATAGGGTCCCTCTGCGGGGGCTGGCGTATGCCGGCCCCCGCATTGCCTGTAGTTGATGGTTAGTCACAACTTATTATAGAAAGGAATTTACACTATGGTACAATCAAAGGTGCAACCAGAGATTCTTAACCGCGTATTTGGATTGTATTATAATGGACGTGTTGGGACGGCGTTTACAATGGAATGCAAAGGCTCCCAGTTTCTCGTTACGGCTAAACATATGTTCAGACGATCGGCATTTCCTGAAAGTACGACGATTGGGCTGCTGACCGAAGAAGGAAAATATACGCCGTATGAAGTAGAAATCAAGTATCCGAAAAATCAACAAGTTGACATTGCGGTTATGAAATTGAAGGATAATCAATATATTTCCAAGGAATATTCCAATCCGAATACAAGCAAAGAACTGGCTTTGGGACAAGATGTATTTTATCTTGGTTTTCCTAGCGGATACGATAAAGTATTGATGCCTTTTTCCGGTACCAAGAGACCAATACCTTTTATAAAAAAGGCTTGTTTCTCCGGGAGATTTAATAATTTGCACACCCGTATGATCTTTGATGGATACGTTAATGAGGGGTTCTCCGGCGGGCCTGTTTGCTACAAACCCGATTCATCTGAAATAATGTCGATAGCGGCGGTGGTCGCACATTATTATCCTGAAAAACAACCTGTGATTAATAAAGATTGTCAGAGTGTCGGAAGCTATGTGGAGACCAATACCGGAATTATAATTGCATATGACATAAGTGAGGCAGTAAAAGTTGCTGAACGTTGGAATGTCATCTGATTTTATGCAATGAGCTGGCGTAGCCGGGCCCTGTGACGGAGAGGGTCATCCAAAAGCAAAATCCCCCAGTCTCATGACCGGGGGATTTTTGCGTCTGGTTTCGGCGCACAGCGCGCCGTTTTTGGCTGATGTGGCCGCCGCCGTTACGCTGCCGCGCTGCCCGCGGCCAGGTCGTAGAGCACGGCCGTGTCGTCGCCGTGGACGATGGCGAAGGCCGCGTACCGGTGGGGCTTGGCGCCGCCCTGCGACAAATACCAGTAGATGTCGTCGGGGCCGTAGGCAGCGGCGGCGGCGTCCACCGCCTGCAGAATATTTTTGCCCATGATCAGCTGGTTGACGGTGCCCCACAGCATACTGCGGGAGTAGACGGCGTAGACGTTGTTTACAAAGCCGACCACCGCCCGCGCCCCGGCGTCGAGCAGGGCGTTGGACATGGACAGGTC
>DXHQ01000073.1 GCA_019113345.1 Candidatus Faecalibacterium intestinigallinarum | reverse complement strand
CCCCACCAGCTTGTCGAAATAGCTGTGCAGGCGGTTGTTCGCCCCCGAAGGCAGGATGGTAAAATCGAGAAATCTGCTTGGGGCGTCGTGGGTCAGCACATACTCTACCTTGTAGCCGTGGGCCGCCACATTGGCGTCGCAGAAGGCGTATTCCTCGTCCGAGGGCATCTCCCGGGGCCACCAGTTGACGCCGGGGTCCCGCTCCTCCTTGTCGGGGCTTTCGCCGCCGCCAAAGCAGAGGAAGCTCATCCCCTCCAGCTCGAGGATGCTGCCCCGGCAGACATGGTAGATGCTGCCGGCCACCGGCTGCACTCGCCCGCCGAACTTTTCCTCCACCGGCAGGGCGTCCAGCATCTCGTAGTTTTCGTGGGTGCCGTCCAGAAACAGGATGGTGTAGGGACGTTTGGCCAGCCAGTCGAGGCGCTTTTTCTCCTCCCTGCTGCCGTCCCACAAAAAGCCGAAGTCCCCCAGCACAAACAGGACGTCGTTTTTGCCAAGGCCCCGCAGCGCCCTGCTTTTGAAGCGGTCCAGCTCTCCATGGGTATCCCCTGTGATATAGATCATGCCCTTCTCCCCTCCGGTTTGTGAAAGTGATGCGCGAAACTCTTGTCACTCACCCGCAAACCTGCTATATTATTAGAGTAACACCGGGCCGCGCCCGGCCCTGTTTGACTGATTTGCAGCTGATGCTTTTTTGATAAAAATCGACGCTACTATTGTAGCGCGTTCCGAGGGAATTGTCTACATGAAACGACTTTTTGCACTGCTTTTGACCCTGGCGCTGGTGGTGGGGTGCCTGGCCGCGCCGGCCGGCGCCATCTTCGACCCCAGCCCGGTCTATGAAGTCAAGGCCCAAAGCGCCTATATCGTCAACACCGACACCAACATCATCGTCTACGAAAAGGACAGCGCCGCTCAGATGCCGGCCGGCGGCCTGACCAAGCTGATGTGCGCCGCCCTGGTCCTGACCAACTACGGCGACGAGCTGGACAGCCGCACCTTCCAGATGCCTTTCGCCATCTCGGACTATGTCTATGGCACCGATAACGCCGATATGCGCTCGGGCGAGACCTTCACCCTGCGGGAGGCCCTCTACGCCATGCTGCTGCGCAACGCCAATGACGCGGCCATGGGCATGGCCTACCAGCTGTCGGGCAACGATCTGGCCGGCTGGGTCAGCCAGATGAACAGCCTGTCCCAGCAGATCGGCACCACCGCCAGCACCTGGACCGACGCCTGCGGCCTGGATGCCGGCAACGTGACCAACGCCGTGGATATGTACCTGATCCTGCGGTATCTGATGGGCTTCGACGCCTTTGTCGAGATCGCGGGGGCGGTCAACTTCCAGATGCCGGCCAAGGAAAAGCACGCAAAGCCCTTCATCCTCACCAACCAGAACATGGCCCTGAACCAGTCCAGCGGCGGCAAATTCTACCGCTCGGCCATGAAGGGCGGGATGTGCGACGTCCTCGCCTACAAAAACGACACCGGAAACCAGAGCTACGTCTCCTGGGCCTCGCAGGACGGCGAGACCTATATCTTCTGCGTGATGGGGGTGCCGGACAGCGCCGACGCCTACGGCTACGCCAACCGCCGCCCCGCCCTCTATGAGACCACCCAGCTGATCGACTGGGTCTACAGCAGCTTTTCGGTCCAGGCGGCCCTCGACCCCGACCAGGCCCTGGCCGAGATCCCGGTCAAGTATTCCTCCGAGACCGACACCCTGCTGCTCTACCCCGACGACCAGATGATGACCATTCTGCCCTCCTCGTCGGACAACACGGTCACCCAGAAGTTCTTCCACCTGCCCGAGTCGGCGGCTGCGCCGGTCAGGCAGGGGGACATCGTCGGCACCGTCGAGATCCGGCTGGCCGGCGAGACCATCGGGGTGGTCAACCTGATCGCCGGGCAGGACGTCAACCGCAACCCGGTGCTCTACGGCATCGCCCAGTTCCAGGCTTTTCTGGGCAGCCTGTATCTGAAAGTGGTGCTGGCCCTCAGCGCCATCGCCCTGGCCCTGTACGGCATCTGGTGGGTGCAGAACGCCATCCGCGAGCAGCGCAGCTGGGGCAGCAAGCACATCAAGAGGCACTGACACACTTTCCAGGGGGGACCCATTTCTGCGCGCAAAAAATCGGCCGCCGTGCAATGCACAGCGGCCTTTTTGTTTCACTTGAGGTCAAGCTTGGGCGGCACGTCCAGTTCTTCGGGGGCGTGTCTGCCGTTTTTCTTCCGCTGGCGCACGCATTCGGTCAGCAGGTATTCGATCTGGCCGTTCACCGACCGGAAGTCGTCCTCCGCCCAGGCGGCGATGGCGTCGTACAACTTCGCGGACAGCCGCAGCGGCACCTGCTTTTTGGGCTCAGCCATCAGTACAGGCTGCCCGAATTGACCACGGGCTGGGCGTCATGGTTGCCGCAGAGCACCACCAGCAGATTCGAGACCATCGCCGCCTTCCGCTCGTCGTCCAGCTCTACCACATGGTTTTCATTCAGGCGGTCGAGGGCCATTTCCACCATGCCCACGGCGCCGTCCACGATCATCTTGCGGGCGTCGATGATGGCCGACGCCTGCTGCCGCTGCAGCATCACGGCGGCGATCTCGGGCGCATAGGCCAGGTAGGTGATCCGCGCGTCGATCACCTCGATGCCGGCGTCCTCCACCTTCTCCTGGATCTCGGCCCGGATCCGCTCGGCCACCACTTCGCTGGAGCCCCGCAGGCTGCCGTCGTCGGGCTTGCCGTCGCCGGTGGTGTCGATGCCGGGGGCCACGTCATAGGGGTAGATGCGCACCACGTTGCGCAGGGCGCTGTCGCACTGCAGCGAGAGGTATTCCTTGTAGTTGTCCACGTTGAACACAGCCTTGGCGGTGTCCTTGACCTGCCAGATGACCGCGATGCCGATTTCGACCGGGTTGCCCAGGCAGTCGTTGATCTTCTGGCGGGCGTTGTTCAGGGTCATCCGCTTGAGAGAAATCTTCTTGCCGCTGGCGGCGGCGTTGGCGGCGGCCTGATTGACCGCTTCCTTGCCCAGCATGGCGGCCAGTCCCGCGGCGTCGCCGCTCTGGACGTCGCCGCTCTGGCGCAGGCGGGTGCCGGCAGCCGGGTTGACGGCGGTGCAGAAGGGGTTGACCCAGTAAAAGCCCTCGCCCTTCAGGGTGCCGATGTAATTGCCGAACAGGGTCAGCACCAGCGCCTCCTGCGGCTTCAGGACTTTCAGGCCCGCCAGCAGGAAAAAGCCCGCAATGATGTAGACGCAGGCGATCACGATGCCCGCGACAGCCAGCGCGAAGGCGGCGCCCGCCGCCCCTCCGTCCAGCACCACGCCGCACGCGATGAACACCGCGACGGCGGCGACGTAACCCAGCAGAATCAGCAGCAGCATGGCCATGCCGTTCTTTTTGGTCTGCAAAATCTTCTCACACATACACTGATAACCTCCTGTTAGTCGGATGTGTTTGCATCTTGTTGATATCAAAATCATATCATATTGACCAGAACTTGTCAAGAGGGCAAACAAAAACAGAGGGCCCCGCGGGGAGCCCTCTGCTTTTCAATAATCGTTGTAGATCTGTCCCCTGCTGCCCGCGTCGATGACGCAGACCACAAGTTGGCCGTGGTCGACGGTGTACAGGATGCGGTAGCTGCCGACCCGCAACCGGAACAGCCCTTCATGCCCCTTCATCCGCTTGATGTCCTCGCCTTCGGGCAGCCTTTCGATGGCGGTGACCACCCGCCGCTTTTCATTCACGGGCAGATGGTCGATAAATTTTTTGGCCTTTTTCTTGAGGACGATACGGTACATCAGGCAAGCCCCCATTCCTTCTTGCAGTCCTCAAGGGAATATTCCCGGTCCTTGTCCGGGTCGGGGTCGTCCCGGTATTCTTTCCACAGCCGCTCGCAGTAGGCGTCGTCCGCCTCCTCGTCGGCGGTCAGCCCCTGCAGATAGGCCAGAAGATAGCCCATCTTATACTCGGGGACGCTGTCCAGCAGGGCGATGACTTTTTCCTTGTTGCTCATGGCCTTGTCCCTCCTTACTGTTCTCTTGTTTTGATTTTAACACACAATATCGTCAAATGCAAGCTATTTCTGCCGGCTCTGCCCCAGAGCGCGCGGTGGGCGGAGCGGGACGGGCAGGCCCAAACAAAAAACAGAGGGCCCCTTGCGGGACCCCCTGCTTGCAGTTTTGTTTTGAGGCAAGAAACTTACTTGATCTCGACCTTGGCGCCGACTTCTTCCAGCTTCTTCTTGATGTCCTCGGCGTCGGCCTTGGAAGCCTTCTCCTTGATGGCCTTGGGAGCGCCGTCGACGATGGCCTTGGCCTCCTTCAGGCCCAGACCGGTGATCTCCTTGACGGTCTTGATGACCTGCATCTTGGTGGCACCGACATCGGTCAGGATGACGTCGAACTCGGTCTTCTCCTCCTCAACGGGAGCAGCAGCGCCGGCAGCGGCGACGGGAGCAGCGGCCACAGCGGAAACGCCGAACTCCTCGCAGTAAGCGTCGATCAGTTCCTTCAGCTCCAGGACGGACAGGCCCTTGACGGACTCGATGATGGCAGTAATCTTCTCAGAAGCCATGGTAATAACCCTCCAATTTCAGTTGATTTTTGTAGGAATGTCGTGGTTGGATGTTGTGTGTCAGGCGGCAGCCGGCGCAGCGTTACGCAGCGGGCTCCTCCTGCTTGTCCAGATATGCCTGCATGGCGACGGCCAGACCGGACAGGGTGCTGGTGAGCGCGCCTGCGAACATGGACAGCATACCCTCGCGGCCGGGCAACTTGGCGATGGCGTTGGTCTCAGCAGCGCTGAGGACCTTGCCCTCCAGGAAGCCGCCCTTGACGACGAACTTCTTGGAACGGTCGCCGTCCTGGTACTTGCACAGGATGCGGGCAGCAGCCATCGGGTCCTCTTCGGTAGCGAACGCGACGGCGGTGTCGCCGGTAAAGTTCTCGGTCAGGCCCTCGATGG
This sequence comes from Candidatus Faecalibacterium intestinigallinarum, assembly GCA_019113345.1. GTDB lineage: Bacteria > Bacillota > Clostridia > Oscillospirales > Ruminococcaceae > Faecalibacterium > Faecalibacterium intestinigallinarum. Next base: position 10,402 of record DXHQ01000073.1, on the reverse strand, counting down.
AGGTACCCTTGACGGCCAGGCGGAGCATGGTGTTCTTGACGACCATATACTCGACGCCAGCCTCACGCAGCTCCTTGCGCAGCTTGGTGTCATTCTCGACGTTGATACCGCCGTAGGCGACCACGCAACCGGAAACCGCGTTCTCGAACTTTTCCTTCAGACCGGCAACGTATGCCTGCTTTTCAGAAAGAATCTTTGCACTGGGCATTTCGGTTTCACCTCGTTTCAAAACTACATCGGAAGCCGGAGCCAACGAAAAAAGCCTCTCTCCCGCGCACACAGGCCGAGAGAGAGGCGTAAAAACTCTGCGTTATTACCCGTTTCTCGGCAGGCGGATACACTTTACACTGGACTCCAGCGCCTGCTGTCTTAAAAACAGCAATGATATTTTACCGCATGGATGCGGCTTTGTCAAGCGTTTTTCTGAAATTTTTCAGAAACGGGTTCCCCCTAGAATTTTTTTAGACGCCGTACTTCAGGGTGTTGAGACGGATGCCAGGGCCCATGGTGGTGGCGATGGTAGCACTCTTGAAGTAGGTGCCCTTGGCGGCGGCGGGCTTGGCCTTGGCGATGGCGTCCATGACGGTGTCGAGGTTGGTGAACAGCTTCTCGGCGCCGAAAGAGGCCTTGCCGACGGGAACATGGATGATGTTCTGCTTGTCCAGACGGTACTCGATCTTACCGGCCTTGGCCTCCTTGACGGCCTTGCCCAGGTCGGGGGTCACGGTGCCGGCCTTGGGGTTGGGCATCAGGCCGCGAGGTCCGAGCAGCTTGCCGAGACGGCCGACCTTGCCCATCATGTCGGGGGTGGTGACCACGACGTCGAAGTCCATGAAGCCGCCCTGGATCTTGGCGATCAGATCGTCGTCACCGACGATATCAGCGCCGGCAGCCTCGGCGGCGGAAGCCGCGGGGCCCTTGGCAATGGCGCAGACGCGGACGGTCTTGCCGGTGCCGTTGGGCAGCACGACGGCGCCGCGGACCTGCTGGTCGGCGTGACGGCCGTCAACGCCCAGGCGGACGTGCAGCTCAACGGTCTCGTCGAACTTGGCGGTGGCCAGCTTGCAGGCCAGCTCCAGCGCCTCGGTCACATCATACAGTTTGGTGGAATCGACCTGCTTGGCAGCGTCGACATAATGCTTGCCGTGTTTCATTGTTTATCCTCCTATGTGGTCTTGCGGGCTTTCGCCCTCCCACTGTTTATGTCTCAGCCTTCGACTGTGACGCCCATGCTGCGGCAGGTGCCGCGGATCATGCTGCACGCAGCCTCGAGGGAGGCGGCGTTCAGGTCGGGCATCTTGGTCTTTGCGATCTCTTCAACCTGAGCGGCAGTCAGGGAACCGACCTTTTCCTTGTTGGGCTTGCCGGAAGCGGTGGACAGGCCGGCGGCCTTCTTGATCAGAACGGCGGCCGGGGGGGTCTTGGTGATAAAGCTGAAGGAACGGTCAGCATACACGGTGATGACGACGGGGATGATATAGCCCATCTGGTTCTTGGTACGCTCGTTGAACTCCTTGGTGAACGCCATGATGTTGACGCCCTTCTGGCCCAGGGCCGGGCCGACAGGAGGAGCCGGGGTTGCCTTGCCGGCCTCGATTTGCAGCTTGATGTAGCCAGTTACTTTCTGTGCCATGATAAATGCACCTCCAAAAATCTGTGGTGAGTTGCGGCCCGCTTGCTGCGAGCCTCCCACGAGCAGGCCTGCCGGCCCGCTCTATAAGAACCGTATACGGTCTTACCTAGGAAAAATTGCTTGCCTTTGCCTGTTACAGCTGCTCGACCTGGGCGATGTCCACCTCTGCGGGGGTCTCCCGGCCGAACATGTTCACCTTGAGCTTCACCTTGAAGGTCTCGGTGTTGATCTCCTCCACGACGCCCATAAAGCCTTCGAGGGGGCCGGACGTGATCTGCACGCTGTCCCCGACGGCGAAATCCACCGTCAGCGGGGCCTTGGCCTCTACGCCCATCTTTTCCACTTCCTCGGCGGTCAGGGGGACCGGCTTGGAAGCGGGCCCGACGAAACCGGTGCAGCCGCGGGTGTTGCGCACCACATACCAGGTGTCGTCGTTCATAACCATCTTGACCAGCACATAGCCGGGGAAGAGCTTGCGCTCGACCATCCGCTCTTTGCCGTCCTTGATCTCGGGCACCATCTCGGTGGGCACCTTGATCTCGCAGATCAGATCCTGCAGGCGGCGGTTCTCCACCATCTTTGCAAGATCGGTCGCCACTTTGTTCTCGTAGCCGGAATAGGTATGCACCACATACCACAAAGCTTCATTCGACTGGTCTTCCATCTATGGTCAGCCTCCGTTTCCATACAAGATTTGGGTCAGCCGCCGATGACAAGGCCCAGAATGCCGCCGAAGATGGCGTCCAGGATGAACAGCACCGCCGCGGCGATGATGACCACCACCAAAACGACCGTCGTGTTCTTCTTGGTGTCTTCCTTGCTGGGCCAGACGACCTTCTTCAGTTCGCTTCTGGTATCGCGGACGAACTTGGCCACACCGGCGGCCCAGTTCTTCACGGCGTTCTTAGCTCTGGCCACAAAGCCCGGCTTCTTATCGGTTTTGTCTGCCATTGTGTTCCGCCTTTCTTACTTGGTCTCGCGATGGACCGTGTGCTTCTTGCAGAAGCGGCAGTACTTCTTCATCTCCAGGCGGTCGGGGTTGTTTTTCTTGTTCTTCGTGGTGTTGTAGTTGCGCTGCTTGCACTCGGTGCAGGCCAGAGTGATTTTCACTGTCATTTGTTGACACCTCCATAGTTAACGGTTTTATCGAACCTCCCTCGTTCGCCGGGCCGGCCCCCGAAAAAGGGGCGCACTGAATAATCCCGCAAAAGAGGTGATATCATTCTAGCACGCTTTTCGCCCGGCGTCAAGCATTATTTTGCCCTTCTGGCCAAATTTTACGCGCCCGTCTTGGACAATTTGCCCGCAGCGTATGGAAACCGGCGCATTTTTGTGGTATCATGAACGTACTTATGGTTGAACGCCCCGTCTGCCGGGGTTTCTTATAAGTAACGGAACGAATCGAGGAGAGAGTAAAGCGATGATCCCTAGTGAGAATCCCGCCGCCCGGCCGCTGTGCGCGGCCCTTTTGTTCGGCGGCCTGTCCAGCGAGCATGAGGTCAGCCGGGTATCGGCCGGCACCTTTGCGGACAATATGGACCCCGAGAAATACGAACTGATCAAGATCGGCATCACCAAAGAAGGCCGGTGGCTCTATACCGAAGCCACCTCCGCCCAGATGGCGGACGGCAGCTGGGAAGAGCTGCCCGGCAATATGCCCTGCGTCCTCAGCCCCGACCGGGCCGACCACGGGGCCATCCTGTTCACCCCGTCCGGCCATGTGGAAAAGCTGCATCTCGACGTGGTCATCCCCGTCCTGCACGGCCTGTGGGGGGAGGACGGCACCGTGCAGGGCCTGCTGGAGCTGGCCGGCCTCCCCTATGTGGGCTGCGGAGTGCTGGCCAGCGCGGTCTGCATGGATAAGGCGGTGGCCAACGCCCTGTTCGCCTGCCACGGCATCCCCCACTGCAGCTGGACCGCCTACACCCGCGCCGAGCTGGAAGCCGGCGGGGAAGCCCTGCGGGCCGAAATCGCCGCAAAGCTGGGCTGGCCCATCTTTGTCAAGCCCGCCAACGCCGGCTCCAGCGTGGGGGTGACCAAAGCGAACGGCCCCAAAGAGCTGGCCGGGGCCATCGAGCTGGCCCTTGCCAACGACCGCAAGGTGGTCTTTGAGTCCTTTGTGGACGGCCAGGAGGTGGAGTGCGCGGTGATCGGCTCGGAGCCGGCCGTCTCCACCCGGCCCGGCGAGATCCTGGCCGGGGCCGAGTTCTACACCTACGACGACAAGTATAAAAACGGCGTCAGCGAGACGGTCATCCCGGCCCGCCTTTCGGAGGCCAAGCTGGACGAGGTGAAAGCCCTTGCCGCCAAAGCCTACACCGCCCTCGGCTGCGAGGGGCTGGCCCGCTGCGACTTCTTTGTCGAGCGGGGGACCGGCCAGGTGCTCATCAACGAGATCAACACCCTGCCCGGCTTCACCTCCATCAGTATGTATCCCAAGCTGATGGAGCACGAGGGCACCCCCCTGCCCCAGCTGATCGACCGCCTGATCGCCCTGGCGATGGAAAGGCCGGTGGCCCGCCATGGATAACCGCCCCATCGGCGTGTTCGACAGCGGGCTGGGCGGCCTGACCGGCGTGCGGGAGCTGCGCCGGCAGCTGCCCGGCGAGGACATCGTCTATTTCGGCGACACCGGCCGGGTGCCCTACGGCAGCCGCAGCCACGAGACCATCCTGCAGTACGCCCGGCAGGACATCGCTTTCCTGCTGTCCCAGAATGTCAAGTGCATCATGGCCGCCTGCGGCACCGTCTCCAGCACCTACCCCGCCGAGGAGGCCGCCAAACTGCCGGTGCCCTACATGGGCGTCCTCTCCTCGGCGGCAAGGCAGGCGGCGCGGGCCACCCGCAGCCGGAAGATCGGGGTGATCGGCACGGCGGCCACCATCCGCTCCCACAGCTACGAGCTGATGCTGCGGCGGCTGGTGCCGGGGGCCGAGATCACCGCCCGCCCCTGCCCCCTCTTTGTGCCGCTGGTCGAAAACGGCTATGTGGACGGCTCCGTCCCCGACCGCCAGCAGGTGACAAAGCTGGTCATCGCGCAGTACCTGAAGGAGGTGCGGGACGCCGGGGTGGACACCCTGATCCTGGGCTGCACCCACTACCCCCTGCTTGCCGGGATGATCGGGGAATATATGGGCCCCGGCGTGACCCTGATCGACCCGGGCCGGGCCGCCGCCGACGACCTGGGCCAGCTGCTGGCCCGCAAGGGGCTGCGGGCCGGGCGGGAACACGGCGCCACCCACTTTTTCGTCAGCGACGTGCCCGACAGCTTCATCCAGACGGCCGACCTCTTCCTGGGGGAATACCGGGGCGGCACGGCCGAGCAGATCTGCATCGACAAATATTGAAGGACGACCATGAGCAAAGCCTTGAAGGAAAACTACATCATCCGCATCAAAAGCCGCATCGAGCAGGACGGCGAGACCGAACAGATCGAGCTGATGACCCGCGGCAGCTTCACCCTGCGGGAAGGCAGCTATTATATCACCTACCGCGAGACCGAGACCACCGGCTATGAGGGCAACGTCACCACCCTCAAAATCGCCGCCGACGCCAGCCGGGTGGCCATGCTGCGCTTCGGCCCCCAGGCCAGCCAGCTGGTCATCGAAAAGGGCCGGCGGAATCTCTGCCACTATGAGACCGGCTACGGCTCGGTCACCCTGGGGGTGACGGCCGACGGCATCGAGTGCGGCCTGACCCCGAAAGGCGGCACCGCCCGGTTCAGCTACCTGCTGGACGGGGACGTCTCCACCCTCATCAGCAAAAACAGTCTGGAAGTCACCGTCACCCACGTCAACTGAACAGCCCGGCCCGTTTCCGCCGGGCCGCCCGTTTTGATTTGTCCAAGAGAAAGGAATCATTGCCCTATGAGCAACTACCCCGCTTTTGAAAACTACAATCCCCGTCAGGCCGCCCTGGCCGAGGCCCGCGCCCTGCTGAGCCAGGCCGCGCAGGCCGCTATGGAGGCCGGCGACCTGCCCGCCGCCGAGCTGCCCGCCTTCATCGTCGAGGTGCCCGCCGACGCCAAAAACGGCGACATCGCCTCCAACATCGCCATGGCGGGGGCCCGCACCTGGCGCAAGGCCCCCAAAATGATCGCCGAGGCCATTCTGCGCCACCTGCCCTCCCTGGCGGACAGCTGCTTCACCAAGGCGGAAGTGGCCGGCCCCGGCTTCATCAACCTGTTCCTCTCCCCCGCCTTCTGGGCCGGGGTGGTGATGGCGGCCTGCGCCTGCCCCCACTACGGCCGGACCGACTACGGCCAGGGCAAAAAGTACAATGTGGAGTTCGTCTCGGCCAACCCCACCGGCCCCATGCACATGGGCAACGCCCGCGGCGGCGCTCTGGGCGACTGCCTGGCCGCCGTGCTGGACTGGGCCGGCTACGACGTCACCCGCGAGTTCTACATCAACGACGCCGGCAACCAGATCCAGAAGTTCGGCAAGAGCCTGGCCGTCCGCTACCTCCAGCACTACTACGAGGAGAAGGAGTATCCCCTGCCCGCCGAGTGCTACCAGGGCGGGGACATCAAGCTGCTGGCCCTCGAGTTTGCCGCCAAAGAGGGCGACAGGTACGCAGTCCCCTGCCGCGGCCTGAAAGACGAGGCCCTCTATGAGAGCGAGGCTTTCGCCGCCCTGAAGGAGGCTCTGGTGGCTTACGCTCTGCCCAAGAACATCGCGGCCCTCAAGACCGACCTGGGCAAGTACCGCATCCAGTACGACGTCTGGTTCCCCGAGAGCACCCTGCACCAGTCGGGCGCGGTCAGGGACGTGGTCGACCTGCTGCTGGAAAAGGGCGCCTGCTACCGCGCCGAGGACGGCGCCGTCATGTACCGCAGCGCCCAGTACGCCGCCAAGTACGGCGCGGCCAACAAGAAAAAGACCGACGACGGCGCCCCCGAGGAGGACAAAGACGAGGTGCTGGTCCGGGCCAACGGCATTCCCACCTACTTTGCCGCCGACATCGCCTACCACTACAACAAGCTGGCCACCCGCGGCTTTGACAAGGCCATCGACGTCTGGGGCGCCGACCACCACGGCCATGTGGCCCGGATGAAGGGCGCGATGGACGCCATCGGGCTGGACGGCAGCCGGCTGGACGTGGTGCTGATGCAGATGGTCAACCTGATGCAGGACGGCCAGCCGGTGCGGATGTCCAAGCGGACCGGCAACGCCATCACCCTGACCGACCTGCTGGAGGAGGTGCCCATCGACAGCGCCCGCTTCCTGTTCAATATGCACGAGGCCGGCAGCAGCATCGACTTCGACCTGGACCAGGCCGTCAAGACCGACAACGACAACCCCGTCTACTACGTCCAGTACGCCCACGCCCGCATCTGCTCCATCCTGCGCAAGCTGGAGAGCACCGGCGTCGAATTCCTGGGCATCGAGAACACCGACGCCACCCTCCTGACCGCCCCCGCCGAGATGGACCTTGTGCGGATGCTGGCGGCCTTCCCGCAGGAGATCGTCCTGGCGGCCGAAAAGTACGACCCCAGCCGGATCAACCGCTTTGTCATCGACCTGGCCAGCGCCTTCCACCGCTTCTACGGCAGCTGCCGCATCCAGGAGGCCGACCCCTCCCTGCAGCAGGCCCGCATCGCCCTGTGCATCGGCGTGCGCAACGTCATCCGCACCGTGCTGACCATGTTCAAGATCAGCGTCCCCGACAAGATGTAACATACGCCGTCGCCCCGGGCCCTGCGGTCCGGGGCGATGCTTTGCTGTCAAGGCGCAATTATGACAAGAAATTATCAACATGGAAAGCAAAACTATCTAAAATCACGAGAAAATCGTTGTGGATTCTGCGAATAGACAGCCGCCGGTTTTTTGGATATAATAAGGCCAGAAACCAAGAAGTACAGCAGAGGATCAAAGGTGATCCAACCCCGCTGACTTAAAGGTAGAAAGGAGCGAGACCGATGGTTGATGTAACACCCGTTCAGTTTGGACAGACTGTCGGGAATCGTTGAAAAAGCGAAAAGCCGCTTAGCAGTACGGGATGTTTCCCCCGAAAGAAATCAAAAAGATTTATAAGCGAAGTCTTTAGCATATAGATAGCGATGAACGAACAGTCTGTCGGATAACCCCCAGGCGATTCAAATAGATCCGCAGGAAGTGATCCATATGAAAGCTTTTTTACGGATACCAGTATTTGAATAGCACGGAAGGAGCTACTCCAATGATTTAAGTAGTCGCACCCTCAAGGCAGATGCCAGGACAGATCAGAAGCGATGGCGCAAAGCCGGCTGAACCTGCATTCGATCGATCCAAAGAGCCGGAAGCGCAAAGCAAACGGCCGGTCGGTTCCCCTGTTCCCTGTCAATTTGGACGAACCAGAAGTAAAGGTAATTCTTACGAGAACTGCTGTACGACTTTTGCATAGATCTGGAAATTGCAGGCAGGCAGAACAAGATCCATTGGTTTGAGCGGCGGTGATGTACCTCCTCAAATGTCACAGGTGATCGAAGGATAATGCACCGGAAGCCACAGAATTTGCACAGCACCGTTTCGACAGGATCGCACCGCAGAAGCCATGAGGAAGTTAGAGCTGAATAGTCCCTGATCCGAACAACGGTCATTCAAATAAAGCACCCCAGAAAGGATGATCCCCCATGAAAGTCCCTGTATGGATGCAGATATTTGAGTAACACGGAGGGAGTACTCCAATGATCTAGGTAACTTGTCCCCTGGAGTGATTCAATCGAAAGAATGTGTTTCTATGAAGCTGCTTCGTAAGACGCAATCCAACGATTCGGATGAGGCTTGAAACCAATGTACTAGTTAAATCAGCGACCCCTACCCTATCATTTCCTAAAGCATAAGGAAGGCCAACACTATGAAAGGCGAGGTCAACTCCGAAAAATAGGCAATGTGAGGTAAAGAGGCTATGACTCCGAAGAAGTAAGCATCCTGGCGGATGAGAGGCTTGCAACCGCTCTCATCCGCCAGGTTTTTTGTCTGCGGCCCGGTAAGTTTCTTTTTCCTATATTACACAGCGAAAGCCGCCGTGCACCTCCTTGCGGGGTACACGGCGGCTTTTCTGTTCGGAATCGGGTCAGACGGGGTCAGTCCCAATCGTCGTCGTCATCATCGTCGTCATCGTCATCATCATCGTCGTCCCAATCGTCGCTGTCGTGGGGGTAGTCCGAGCCGGTGGGATCCCAGTCGTCCTTCCGGTCCCCCTGGACGGGTGCGGCAGGCTGCGAGGAGGCCGGCGGAACAGCAGGTGTAGAGGCTGCCGGCGCGCTCTCAGACGCGGCAGGAGCAGAGGACGCCGGCGCGCTCTCGGACGCGGCTGGGGCCGTCTGCTCCGGCTGAGCGGGCGGAGGCGCGCTGCCCAAAAGAACCGTGATGTGGTCTCCGTATTCCTTCCACAACTGCGCTTCGAGGGCTGCTTCCTCCCGGATCACCCAGTCGTCGTCCTCACTCGAGGCTGTGATGGCCACCGTGCCGCCCCGGGTCAGATAGCCCCGCTCAATGGCCTTTTCGACCAGGTCCTCCACGGCGTCGTCGCTGTCCTCCCCTTCGAGGTCGAGGTCATCCAGCAGGGCCTCGCCGTCTTCGTTGAGGCCCCGGGCTTCCAGCACGCGGTCGGTCTTGCTGACCGTCAGCGCAACGTCGGGGTTGATCTGAATGCGCAGGGTCCCGTAAGGGGCGAAATGAGGCTGCCAATACCCGAAAAAGCCCAGGCAGAGGCAGGCCGCCAGAGCCAGCGCACCCAAAGCGCCCCAGGCCGGGCGCAGCCGCTGCCGGGGCGGCGGAAGCCGCAGCTCGACGACCTCCTCCACCGTCTCGCCCACCTGGTAGTGGAGGTTGGCCGCCTTGAGAAAGCGGCCCTGCTCATCCAGCACCACCGCGTAGGCGGGGTGGGTTTCCATGACAAGGTATTTCATTCCCGCGCTCCTCCTTTCGGCGTCAGCTGGCACAGGTGCCCCCGGATGATCTCGTACCCGTTGGTAAAGGCCAGCAGAATGGCCACCAGATACTTGCGGTGGCGCTCGATGGTCTTTTTGTCCACGCCGGAACCGAAAGCCAGCTCCCGCATGGGCAGCCGCCCGGTGCGGACCAGTTTGTCCAGCAGGATGGGATTGGCGCGGGCGCAGTCCAGCACCGCCCGGCAGGCGGCCAGGGTGCGGTCCTGCCGGGGACAGTTGTCGGCCACATCCGAGAAGGTCAGGCCGAACCCGGCCAGCTGCCGGCCAAATTCGGCGATCTCGGCCCTCGTGGCTGCCCGCAGGTCGTAGTCGGCGATGCCGTCCCGGGTGTCGGGCAGGGTCTCGGCCAGCAGCCGGCCCTCCTCTCCTGCGGCGGGCGCGTCGAGGGAGACGGTCCCCCCGTGCCGCTGCTCGGCGCGGTAGTGGTCGATCAGCCGGTTGCGGATGGCCGCAGCCGCATAGGGCAGAAAGGCTCCCCGCCCCTGCTGGTAAGACAGCGCCGCCTCGTAGAAGGCCAGAGTGGCGATGCTCAGCTCGTCCTCGTGGCCTGCCTCGATGGGCGCGTGGGTAAATTTATAGGTCTCGCTGCGGATAAAGGGCATATACCGCCCGATCAGGGCATCGGCGGCGTCCGGGCTCGCCTGCGCCGCCCGCACCTCGAACACGATGCGGTGCTCCCTGGGCCGCATGGGCTGTTCGGTTTCTAACTGCATGGATGGGCCTCCCTTCCTGGTTTCCCCCTGACGGCAGAATACGGGCGCGCCGGCCGCGTTTCGGGGTCGTCTGCCTTATAGTGTAGCAGAGAATGCAGCATTTGTACAGCGCTCCGCCCC
>DXHQ01000072.1 GCA_019113345.1 Candidatus Faecalibacterium intestinigallinarum | reverse complement strand
ACTACAACAACCGGCGTATTAAGGCAAAGCTAAAGGGCTTGCCGCCTGCAATTCACAGACAACAAGCCCTTTCGGCTGCTTGAACTATTTTTATTCCAAAATATTGTCTAACTTTTTGGGGTCACTTCACCTCAGACGGAGTGCCCTGTTTTTGCTTGGAAGGGATCAGCCGGTCTTCTTCTGGCGGCCTATTCTGTACAGCAAGATGGCGCCTGTTTGCCTTTTCCCTTTCTATCGTTTATACTGGTACCGTACACGCACGGAAGGGGGCAACGTATGGACACGATCTTTTTGCTGGAGGACGACGCGACCCTGGGCCGCGGCATCTCGATGGCGCTGGCCGGGCCGGAGCGGGCGGTCACGCTGGCGGGGAGCCTGGCCGAAGCGCGGGCGGCGCTGGCTGACGGCCGCTTCGCCCTGCTGATCTTGGACGTCAACCTGCCGGACGGCAGCGGGCTGGACCTGCTGCGGCAGCTGCGCGCCGGGGGCGAGCGCACGCCGGTCATCCTGCTGACGGCCAACGACTTCGAATGGGACGAGGTCGCCGGGCTGGAAGCCGGGGCCGACGACTACATCACCAAGCCCTTTTCGCTGGCGGTGCTGCGGGCGCGGGTCAACGCGCAGCTGCGCCGGGGCGCGCCGCCGGCGGCCGGCGCGGTCGCGGTGGGGCCCTTTGTCTTTGATTTTGAGCGGATGGACTTCCGCCGGGCGGGCGCGCCGGTCGAGCTGTCCAAGACCGAGCAGCGCCTGCTGCGGGTCCTGGTGGAGAACCGGGGCCGTACCCTCCCCCGCGCCCTGCTGATGGAAAAGCTCTGGCCCGACGGGGCGGCATATGTGGAGGAAAACGCCCTCTCGGTGACGGTGCGGCGGCTGCGCGGCAAGCTGGAGGCCGACCCCGCCCACCCCAAATACCTCAAAACGGTGTACGGCATCGGCTACACCTGGGCGGTGGAGCCATGACGGGCTGGCTGGTTGCGGGGGCGGCCCTGCTGGCCGTCCTCGGCGCGGTATTTTACAGCCGCTGGCGTACCGCCCGCCTGTTGGCCCGGCTGGACGAGATGCTCGCCGCCGCGATGGACGGCAGCTTCACCGAGCAGCGCTTTGACGAGAGCCGCCTCTCCGCGCTGGAAAGCCGTCTGGCCCAGTACCTCGCAGCAAGCAGCGTCTCGGCGCAAAACCTGCAGGCCCAAAAGGACCAGATCAGCGCGCTCGTCTCGGATATCTCCCACCAGACCCGCACCCCGGTGGCCAACCTGCAGCTCTACGCTCAGCTTTTGGCGGAGCAGCCCCTCGGCCCCGAGGGCCGCGCCTGCGCCGAAACCATCGAGACGCAGGCCCAAAAATTGCAGTCCCTCATCGAGGCGCTGGTCAAGACCTCCCGGCTGGAAAGCGGTGTCCTCGCCCTCCACCCTGCCCCGGGCGAGCTTGCCCCCATGGCGGAGCGGGCCGCGGCCCAGTACGCCCCCAAAGCCGCCGCCAAGGGCCTTTCCCTCACGGTGGGGCCGGCGGCGGGCAGCGCCGTCTTCGACCCAAAGTGGACCGAGGAGGCCCTGTGCAACCTGCTGGACAACGCCGTCAAGTACACCCCCGCCGGGGGCGCTGTGACGGTGTCGGTGCAGGTGTACGAGCTGTTCGCCGCCGTCCGGGTGCGGGACACCGGCCCCGGCATCCCCGAGGAAGAGCAGGCCAAGATCTTCGGCCGCTTTTACCGCTCCCCCGCCGCCTACCAGACGGAGGGGGTGGGCATCGGGCTGTATCTCGCGCGGCAGATCGCCGCCGGGCAGGGCGGCTACCTCAAGGTGGAGAGCGTCCCGGGCGCGGGCAGCACCTTTTCCCTCTATCTGCCGCGGGAGGGGTGAATCTGTCAGAACTGTCACTTTCCCGAAAGGGCCTCGAAAGACGATCGTGTTATAGTCTGTGGTGGGACGCCAAACCATCACAGACTATTTTATTGGGAGGTGCTGCATGAGCATCCTGCAAACAAAAGGCTTGAAGAAATATTACGGCGCCGGGGACACCGAGGTCCGCGCCCTGGACGGGGTGGACCTCACAGTCGAGCAGGGCGAGTTCGTGGCCATCGTGGGCACGTCCGGCTCGGGCAAGAGCACCCTGCTGCATATGCTGGGCGGGCTCGACCGGCCCACCGCCGGCAAAGTAACAGTGGACGGCAAGGATATCTTTGCCCTCAAGGACGAGGAGCTGACCATCTTCCGCCGGCGGAAGATCGGCTTTGTGTTCCAGAGCTACAACCTGGTACCGGTGCTCAGCGTGTGGGAGAACATCGTCCTGCCCATCCAGCTGGATGGCCGGGCAGTGGACGAAACCTTTGTCCGGGAAGTGGTGGCGACGCTTGGCCTGGAAAAGAAGCTGCAAAGCCTGCCCAGCCAGCTCTCGGGCGGGCAGCAGCAGCGGGTGGCCATTGCGCGGGCCCTCGCCACCAAGCCCGCCATCCTGCTGGCCGACGAGCCCACCGGCAACCTTGACTCCAAGACCAGCCAGGACGTGCTGGGCCTGATGAAGGTCACCAGCCAGAAATTCGGGCAGACGATGGTGATGATCACCCACAACGAGGAGATCGCCCAGCTGGCCGGCCGCATCGTCCGCATCGAGGACGGGCGGATCGTGACCCGCTGAAAGGAGGCCGCTGTCATGCTGAACGTTGCCAACCGCAGCTGTATCCGCCGCCTCAGCCTGCGCGCCCTGCGGGCAAACCGCACCCGCAACCTGGTGGCGGCGCTTGCCATCGCCCTGACCGCCCTGCTCTTCACCTCCCTGTTCACCATCGCGCTGTCCATCAACGAGGGGATGCAGCAGGCCAACTTCCGGCAGGCGGGTGGCTTTGCCCACGGGAGCTTCAAATACCTGACCAAAAGCCAGTTCGACGAATTGAAAGCCGGCCCCGGCATCCAGGCCTGGGGGCTGCGGCGCTTTCTCGGGATGCCCACCGAAGCGCCCTTCCATAAATCCCATGTGGAACTCAGCTATTCGGACGCCAACGAGGCCCACTGGACCTATTGCGACCCGGCAGAGGGCCGCCTGCCCGCCGAGGGCACCGATGAAGCCGCCACCGACACCCGCGTGCTGGAGCTGCTGGGCGTCGAGCCGCAGCTCGGGGCAAAGTTCACCCTCACCTTTGAGGTGGACGGCCGCGAGACCACCCAGACCTTCACCCTCTGCGGCTGGTGGGAATACGACGAGGCTGTCGCCGTCCACCACATCCTGCTCCCCGAGAGCCGGGTGGACGCCATTCTGGCCGAATGCGGCGTGGACCCCAACGCCCCCGCCGACGGCATGACCGGCAGCTGGAACCTCGACCTCATGCTGCCCAGCGCCCTGCACATCGCGTCCGACCTCGACGTCATTCTGGCCCGGCATGGCTACCAGTCCGCCGACCCCGCCGCGCCGGGCTACATCGCCACCGGCGTCAACTGGGGCTACACCGGCGCGCAGCTCGCCGAAAACCTTGACCCCACCACCGCCGTTCTCCTGGCCGGGGTGCTGCTGCTCATCCTGCTGACAGGCTACCTCATCATTTACAACGTGTTCCAGATCTCGGTGGCCGGGGACATCCGTTTCTACGGCCTGCTCAAGGCCATCGGCGTCACGCCCCGGCAGCTGCGGCGGATCATCCGCATCCAGGCGCTGGCCCTCTCGGCGGCGGGCATCCCCCTCGGCCTCGTGCTGGGGTGGCTGCTGGGCGGCCTTCTGGCCCCGGCGGTGGCACAGCGCCTCAACGATGTGGAGACGGTGGTCTCGGCCAGCCCGCTGCTCTTTGCAGGCGCAGCCCTCTTTGCCCTCGTCACCGTCCTGCTCTCCTGCGCCCGGCCGGGCCGGATGGCGGCACGGGTCTCCCCGGTGGAGGCGCTGCGCTACACCGAGGGCAGCGGCAAACGGCGCGCCCGGGCGCGCAAGGCCCGCACGGTCAGCCCTTTCAGCATGGCCTGGGCCAACCTCGGCCGCAGCCGGGGCAAGACGTTGGTGACCGTCCTGTCTCTGGGGCTGGCGGTGGCCCTGCTGACGCTGTCCGCCACCCTGAGCGCCGGCTTTGACATGGATAAGTACGTCTCCCACTTCACCGCCAGCGACTTTATTCTGGCAGACGCCGGCAAATTCCAGGTCACCGCCGGTTTCAACCAGGATATGGCCGTGCCGGAAGAAGCGATCGCCGCCATCCAGGCCCAGGGCGGCATCACCGAAGGCGGCCGGGTCTACGGCCAGGTATCTGCGATGGAGGGATTCATCCCGGAAGAGCGCTTTCTCCAGAACAACAGCCAGCGCTACTCGGCAAGTTCTCTGAACTGGCTGATGGAGCACACCCAGCGCAATGAATCAGGCTTTTTGGCGGATCATGTCCAACTTTACGGCATGGAAAACTTTGCTCTGGACCAACTGACATTGCTGGAAGGCGACCTGAACAAGTTGAAGGAGCCCGGCGGGAATTTCATGGCCGCCGTCTATCGGGAGGACGACTATGGCGATCCGATGATGGACAGCAACTGGGCGCAAATAGGAGATACTGTGACCATATGGTATATCGATGAATTTGAATACTACGATAACGCCACCGGCCAGCCGATCCCCATCGACCAGGTAGACGAGGCCTATGCCGAAGGCCGCAGCATCACCCGCTATGCCAAAACCTACCGGGAGGCAAACTACACGGTGGCCGCTCTGGTCACAGTGCCCAGAGCGCTGAGCTACCGCTACTATGGAGACGACGGATTTATCCTGAACGACCAGACTTTTATCCGGGACAGCGGCACAAACAGCATCATGTACTATGCCTTTGACACCGACGCCTCGGCCAGCGCCGCGATGGAGGCCTTCCTGGCCGGCTACACTGAAAATATAGCTCCCGCGCTGGACTATGAGAGCAAGGGCACCTATACCGGAGAGTTTGAGAGTATGCGGTCCATGTTCCTGCTGCTGGGCGGGACGCTGAGCTTTATTGTGGGCCTGGTCGGCGTGCTGAACTTTGCCAACGCCATCCTGACCGGCATCACCGCCCGCCGCCGGGAGCTGGCCGTGTTGCAATCCATCGGGATGACCTCCCGCCAGATGCGCGCCATGCTGATGCTGGAAGGGCTGTTCTACACCCTCGGCGCGGCGGCGCTGGCGCTGGGCCTCACCCTGTTCACCGCGCCGGCCCTGGCCGCAGGGCTTGAGAGTCTGTTCTGGTTCTTCACCTACCGGCTGACCCTCTGGCCCATGGGGGCGGTCCTGCCCTTCTTTGTGCTGCTGGGCGCTGTCGTCCCTGCCGCCAGCTGTCATGCTGCCCAAAAGCATCCGGTGGTGGAACGGCTGCGAATGGAATAAAAGCAAATCACACATGCAAAAGCCCGGCAGTCTCTTTTTGAGGGATTTCCGGGTTTTGCATTATTTCTGGTTCGACACTCCGAAGAAAACAAAAAATCCGAACCCTTCTCCAATCGGAAACAGGTTCGGATTTTTCTTGTTTGGTGGGCGCGGGTGGATTCGAACCACCGAAGCATTAAGCAGCAGATTTACAGTCTGTCCCCATTGGCCACTCGGGAACACGCCCTTATTCATTTCAGCCGCCGGTATCTTGCCGGGCGACTTGTTTATTTTACCACAGGCTTTGCGGTTTGTCAACAGCTTTTTTTCATTTTTTTGCGCTGCCGGACGGCCGCTGGCTGTCTGTGGATTGCCTGCTTATTGTAGCATCCGGTGCGGCATTTGTCAACAGGAAATTTTGCGCCGGCGGATATTTCGGCGCAGCCGGACAAAATTTTTGATTTCCCTTGTCTTTTTTCAGGCGGTACTTTATAATAATGACAGCGGCATACGGCGTGGGGCGGCAGTCCTCGTTTTTTGTCTGCCGCGGTCCGGCCAAACCCGTGAAGGAGGTATTTTACAAACCATGGATATTCTCGGACAATTTTCAAGTCTGTTCTCGAACTTCGGGAACCTGACCTGGCAGATGCTGGTCATGTGGATCGTCGGCGGCCTGCTGATCTACCTGGCCATCGTCAAGAAAATGGAGCCCAGCCTGCTGCTGCCGATGGGCTTCGGCGCCATCCTCGTCAACCTGCCCCTGTCGGGCGCCATCACCCAGGGCGACACCGAGGGCCCCCTCTCGGTCCTGTTCCAGGCAGGTATGTCGAACGAGCTGTTCCCCCTGCTGCTGTTCATCGGCATCGGCGCCATGATCGACTTCGGCCCCCTGCTGGAAAAGCCGTGGCTGATGCTCTTCGGCGCAGCCGCCCAGTTCGGCATCTTCTTCACCGTCTGTGTGGCGGGCCTCTTCTTTGATCTGAACGACGCCGTCTCGATCGGCATCATCGGCGCAGCCGACGGCCCCACCGCCATCTTCGTGGCCAACACCCTGGGCTCCCAGTACCTGGGCGCCATCATGGTGGCCGCCTACAGCTATATGGCTCTGGTGCCCATCGTCCAGCCGCCCGTCATCCGCGCCATCACCACCAAGAAGGAGCGGCGGATCCGTATGTCCTACCAGAAGGGCAGCGTCACCCGCACCACCCGCATCCTCTTCCCCGTCGTTGTCACCATCGTGGCCGGCCTGGTGGCCCCCGCCAGCGTGGCGCTGGTCGGCTTCCTGATGTTCGGCAACCTGCTGCGCGAGTGCGGCGTGCTGAACTCCCTGAGCGAGACCGCCCAGAACGCCCTGGCCAACCTGATCACCATCCTGCTGGGCATGACCGTCGCCAGCCAGATGACTGCCGACAAGTTCGTCCGCCCCGACACCCTGCTGATCCTGGCTCTGGGCCTGATCGCCTTTGTCTTTGATACCGCCGGCGGCGTCCTGTTCGCCAAGGTCATCAACATCTTCCTGCCCGAGGGCAAGAAGCTGAACCCCATGATCGGCGCGGCCGGCATCTCGGCCTTCCCGATGAGCGGCCGTGTGGTCAACCAGATGGGCCTGGCCGAGGACAACCAGAACTTCCTGCTGATGTACTCGATCAGCGTCAACGTCTCGGGCCAGATCGCCTCGGTCATCGCCGGCGGCCTGCTGCTGACCCTGATGGGCGCCTGACGCACGCCTTGCAAACACTGTGATAGAAAGGGCTTTGCTATGAACATCGCTTCTCTGACCCAGACCCTGCCGATCATGCTGATCGGTATGGTGGGCATTTTCCTGGTCATCGCGGCCATCATCCTGGTGGTCATGCTGCTGGGCAAGCTGACCGGCAGCCGATAAAAAAGTCCAGGGGGGACCCTTTTCTGCCTGCTGCGCAGGTCAGAAAACCTTCCCCCCTGGTATCCCCCTTTTGGACAAAATTGAGCGCAGAACCGCGCACTCGGCCCAAAGGGCCTCGCACACTCTCTGCGCTTAA
>DXHQ01000071.1 GCA_019113345.1 Candidatus Faecalibacterium intestinigallinarum | reverse complement strand
TGGGCTGGTTCCTGGCGGCGCTGGCAGCCGGGGCCGCGGGGCTGTTTCTCGGCCGCCGGATGGGGTGCCTTTCGGAGGTCCTGCCCGTCATGATGATCCTGGCGGCTGTCTTCGGCGGGTATTTCTGGCTGCTGGTGCCGGTCCGGCTGCCTGATTTCTACGACGAGAACCGGATCGGCTTTTACTGGGACTACTGCTTCCGGATGAACCTCCCCGGCGTGGCCTTCAACAATGCCAACTGGCCCCGCGTCGTGGCCGTCATGCGGGCGTGGAGCTGCCTGGTTTTGGCGCTGCTCCCCTTCCTCCATCTGGCGCTGACCCGCTTTCTCCCGGTGCAGGGGCTCGATCGGTCGTATCCGTTCCTGTTTTTGGGCAGCCTGTTCCTCCCGCTCTATTTCGCCGGCCGGCAAATCTGAGGGTTGACGCCCGTTCCTTCCTGTGTTATACTCTAGAATGGGTATATCTTTCTGTCAGAAAGGAGTGTTTCCCATGCTGAACATCCTCAAAAAATCCTTTTGGGTCCCTTACCCCGACGGCAGCGTCTACCCCACCGTTTCCAAGGCGCACCAGGCGATCGCCGATTACTGCGCGCAGAACGGATTTTCCTGCGCCTTTCACGGCGACGACGAAGTCCTGATCGACGGCAAAGCCTACGACATCTACCGCGGCTACGAGACCGGCAGCCGTGGGAACTACGGGGTCAAATGCAGAGAAAAGTGAGCGTATCCGCCATACAAAAACGCCCTTGTCCCTTGCGGGACAGGGGCGTTTTGCTTTATCTCTCCTGCGCGTACCGCGCCAGGAACTGTTTGGTCCGCTCCTCGCGGGGACGCTCGATGACCTGGCGGGCCGGGCCCTGCTCGACGATGACGCCGCCGTCCATGAAGATGATCTGATCGGCCACGTCGCGGGCAAAGGCCATCTCATGGGTGACGATGATCATGGTGGTCTTCTGCTCGGCCAGGGAGCGGATGACCTTCAGCACCTCGCCGGTCAGCTCGGGGTCGAGGGCGCTGGTCGGCTCGTCAAAACAGAGGATATCGGGGTGCAGCGCCAGCGCCCGGGCGATGGCCACCCGCTGCTGCTGCCCGCCCGAGAGCTGGTGGGGGTAGTGGTTGGCGCGGTCGGCCAGCCCCATCCGGCCCAGCAGCTGGCGGCCTTCGGCCTCGATGGCGGCGTGGATCTCCTTTTTGCGGGCCTTGTAGTCGGGCTGTTCCTGGGCCAGCAGCTGCTTGGCCAGCATGACGTTCTGCAGCGCCGTATACTGGGGGAACAGGTTGAAGGACTGGAACACCAGCCCGAAGTGCAGCCGCTTGCGGCGGACCTCCGCCTCCCGCTGGGTGGCGGGGTCGGCGGCGTCGAACAGGGTCTCGCCGTTGACCACGATCTGCCCGCGGTCGGGCGTCTCGAGAAAGTTCAGGCAGCGCAGCAGGGTGGTCTTGCCGCTGCCCGACGAGCCGATGATGGCCAGCGCCTGACCCTGTTCCAGGTCAAAGCTGATGTCCTCCAGCACGCGGGTGGGGCCGAAGTGCTTTTCGATGTTCTTGACTTCCAAAACAGGCATAACGGGCCCCTCCTCAGCGGAAATAGTCGAGCTTCTTCTCAGCCCAGCGGAACAGCAGGGTCAAAATGCCGTTGACCACCAGGTAGAAGACGGCGGTGTAGAACAGGGGCCAGATCATCCCCTTTTTGATGTAGGACTCGCCCATCCAGATGATCTCGTAGACCGAGATAACCCGCACCAGCGCGGTGTCCTTGACCAGGGTGATGAACTCGTTGCCCATCGGCGGGACGATCCGCTTGATGACCTGCAGCAGGGTCACCTTGAAAAAGATCTGGCTTTTGGTCATGCCCAGCACCTCGCCGGCCTCGTACTGGCCGCGCGGGATGGACTGGATGCCGCCGCGGTAGATCTCGGAAAAATAGCAGGCGTAGTTGATGACAAAGGAGAGCAGCGCCGCCCCGAACCGGGGCAGCAGCGGCAGGTCAAAGAGCAGCCCCGGCCCGTAAAAGATGATGAGGATCTGGATCATCAGGGGGGTGCCCCGCACCACCCACACCACCATGCTGACCAGCCAGCGCAGCGGGGTGATCCGGCTCATGGCCCCCAGGGCGATGACAAGGCCCAGCGGCAGCGCAAAGAGCAGCGTCAGGGCGAAGAGCTTCAGGGTGGTGCCCAGCCCTTCCAGCAGAGTCAGGGTGACGGTCAGCAGCATAGACATTCCTCTCTCACAGCACAAGCCCGGCCCTTTTCAGAGCCGGACTGGCTTTTTCCATTATTGTTCGATGACGGACTCCTGGACGCCGTAGGTGGTGGCGACCTCCATGACGGTGCCGTCGTCATAGGCTTCCTTCCAGAAGGTGTTGAAGGCATCCGCCAGGTCGGACCCCTTGCGGAAGCCGACGCCGTACTCCTCGCTGTTCAGCTGGACGGTGTAGGTCAGGTCAGGGTAGCTGGTGCCCTCGCCGATCATGGCGCCGGCCATCAGCAGGTCGATGACGCAGGCGTCCGACGCGCCGGAGGCGACCTCCATCAGGGCGTCGGCCTGGGTGGTCTTGGCGACGTAGGCGATGCCCAGCTCATCCAGCTGCGCCGCGCCGGCCGAGCCGTTCTCGACCGCGAAATTGAGGCCGGACAGGCTCTCAACGTCCTGGTAATCCGCGGCCTTGTCGGCGGGCAGGACCACCACCTGGCCGTTGTTGCAGTAGGGCTCGGAGACCGACGCGCCATTGGTCACCTCATCGGTGATGGTCATGCCGTTCCAGATGGCGTCCACGCCCTTGGTGTCCAGCTCCATCAGCTTGTTGTCCCAGTTGATCTCCAAAAACTCCACCTCGACCCCGAGGTACTCGGCGAAAGCCTTGGCCATGTCGGCGTCAAAGCCGATCCACTCGCCGTTTTCATCCCGGTAGTCCATCGGGGCAAAGTCGGTCA
The DNA here is from genome assembly GCA_019113345.1 of Candidatus Faecalibacterium intestinigallinarum. Taxonomy (GTDB): domain Bacteria; phylum Bacillota; class Clostridia; order Oscillospirales; family Ruminococcaceae; genus Faecalibacterium; species Faecalibacterium intestinigallinarum. The sequence continues at coordinate 41,618 of DXHQ01000071.1, read as the reverse complement.
TCCCGACCACCAGCGTCCCCTTGTCCTGGACGTAGGCAACATCGCTCTTGGTCGAGCTGGCAACGTCCCCGGCAGAGGCGGCGCTGTCAGCGGCGCTGGCCGCCTCCGAGCTGCCCGCCGCGCTGGATGCGGCGCTGCTGGCGCTGGACGCACTGCCGCCGCAGGCTGCAAAGGACAGGGCCATGGCCGCCGTCAGCATCATCGAAACTGCTTTTTTCCACTTTCTCATGGTGTGCTCCTCCTTACATCCACTGCGCTTCCCACCCGTATCATTCTATCACTATGCCGTGGTAAAGTAATGCAGTGATAACGCTTTGCATTGTAGCACACTCTGCCGCAATTGTAAAGGCATCCAGGCCCGCCGGGACAATTTTCGGCGTTTGGCACAATCCGAGCGCCCGTTTTCAGCGCATTTTGCACAGTTCCTCCCGCCGGCAAACAAAAAAGACGGATGCCTGTCTAAGCATCCGTCTCAGCATAGCTTATCCCGCATTCAGCTGGGCTTTCAGCGCATTCTGCAGCAGCTGGGAACAGTTGATCCCCCGCTTGTCGGCCAATTCCGCCATCCAGGCCGGGAGCGATACATTTTTGCGGACAGACCGGGTGTCTGTCGCGGCGCGGTAAGCCAGGGTGTCCACCTGAACCAGAGACAAAATACTTCCGGGCTCATGGACAATGGCATCCTGCGCGGACGGCGCGGGGATGTCCAGCCCTTCGTCCTCCGCAACCACCAGCCAGCCGCTGGCGGCGTCCGTGATCTCTGCAATGGCATCCTCAAGATTCTCTCCGGTGGTCACGCAGCCGGGCAGGTCGGGCACCCGGGCGTAATACTCCGTCCCATCCTCAGTCGGCATAAAGACGGCGGTGTAAGTGTATTTCATAAGCTGCCTCCCTCCTACCGGCAGAGAGGAGCCTTTCAGCCCCTGTCCTTCCGGTTTTGCTTGATTTCTTTCAGGATATAACGCAACGTGTTTTCGGAAAATTTGTGACGCTTGACGGGGATGGAGCATTGCAGCTCCGGGTTATAATAAATATCATGGTTCCCGCCATGCCGTTCAAAGCGGTAACCATCCTCTTTGAGCGCCTGTATCGCCTGGTCCCTCGGTGTCATACCGCACCTCCTCACACTTTTATTATACACACTTTTACACAAAAGCGCAAGGAGTTGTACACAAAAATACACAATATTCCCCGGTGTTTGCAGGTTCTCACTGTGGGTTTTTACGACTTTTCTACGACGTTTCAAAGGCGCTGAGGCGTAAAATCGGGCCTCCGCACACGCCTGCGGGACACAGAAACAAAGAAAACCCGCATGAACACTTGATTTTTCAAGCATTCATGCGGGTATATATTCTGGTCGGAGCAGCGGGATTTGAACCCACGGCCTCCTAGTCCCGAACCAGGCGCGCTACCAGCTGCGCTATGCCCCGAAAATACCGCAGCTTTGCGGCTGCGGTTTTGGTTGGGGATGAGAGAATCGAACTCCCACAAGTAGAGTCAGAGTCTACCGCACTACCACTATGCAAATCCCCATTGTGTTCATGCCGCGGAAGGCTCGGCCGTTCCGCTGACAAGGGATATTATACCCCATCGCCGCAGCGTTGTCAACTGTTTTTTGGGAATTTGTGCCGCCCGGCAATTTTTACAAAAAACTTTCAAAAAACCTTGACAGATGCGGCATCCTGGACTACTCTTAATACATCTATAAGGGCGCGGGCGGCATCCTGCGCCCGGGGCACACGACAAGCGAAATGAAAAGAGGGTTTATCATGAAGAAACGTGTTGGCATCCTGACCGCCGGCGGCGACTGCCCCGGTCTGAACGCGACCATCCGCGGCGTGGCGAAAGCGCTCTACGTCCGCATGGGCGAAAATGTCGAGATCATCGGCATCCTGAACGGCTATCACGGCCTGATCAACGGCGACTACAAGAAGATGCAGCCGGACGATTTCCGCGGCCTGCTGACCCTGGGCGGCACCATTCTGGGCACCAAGCGCACCCCCTTCAAGATGATGCAGGTCATTGAGGAGGACAAGATCGACAAGGTCGCCGCCATGAAAAAGACCTACAACGACCTCAAGCTGGACTGCCTGCTCTGTCTGGGCGGCAACGGCACCCACAAGACCGCCAACCTCCTGTCCAAGGAGGGGCTGAACATCATCGGCCTGCCCAAGACCATCGACAACGACATCTACGGCACCGACGTCACCTTCGGCTTCCACACCGCGGTGGACATTGCCACCGACGTCATCGACCGCATCCACACCACCGCCGGCAGCCACAGCCGGGTCATGTGCATCGAGATCATGGGCAACAAGGCCGGCTGGCTGACCCTGTACGCCGGCATTGCGGGCGGCGCCGACATCATCCTGCTGCCCGAGCTGCCCTACGACATCGACCGGGTCTGCGCCGCCGTCGAGCGCCGCGCCAAGAACGGCTCCAACTTCTCCATCATCGCGGTGGCCGAGGGCGCCCTCAACGCCGAGGAAGCCCGCATGAAGCGCAAGGAGTGGACCGCCAAACGGGCCGAGGCCGGCTTCGGCGCCACCGCCACCAACCGCATCGCCACCGCCGTCCAGAAAAAGACCGGCTTTGAGACCCGCGTGTGCATCCCCGGCCATATGCAGCGGGGCGGCACCCCCTGCGCCTACGACCGCGTCCTGTCCACCCAGTTCGGCAGCCACGCCGCCAAGCTGGTGGAGGCCGAGCGCTACGGCGTCACCGTCGCCATGGTCAACGGCCGTGTGGTCGAAAACCGCCTGGAAGACATTGCCGGCAAGAGCCGCAACATCCCCGAAAGCTGCGACCTGCTGACCGTCGCCCGCCGGATGGGGATCAGTCTCGGTTAAAGCCTTCTAGGGGGGACCCATTTCTGCCTGCATACGCAGGACAGAAATGTTTTCCCCCTAGTATCCCCCTTTCCGACAAAATTTCCCGGCGAACCGCGCACTCGGCCTTCGGCCTCGCACACTCCCGCCGGAAAATTTCCCTGGATGTGTCCAGCCGGACGCACATGTCGCCCGGCTGGACGGTTCTGAAAAGATACGAACAGGCCCTGCTTTATCCCGTTCCGCCGGGATAAGGCAGGGCCTCTTTTTAAATCCATTCCTTATTGCCTCTCACGCGTGCGGGACTGCGCAGCTGAGGCGCTGCCTGCGGCAGAAACAGCCGAAGCGGAGCAGGGGCAGCGGTCTGCTTTTTGCAAGCGGGCTACCGCCCGCGCAGCAAAAACAGGGCACCGCAACCAAGGGTGGCACAGGACGCGCAAGCGGACTGTGACGGAGAGGGCTATATTGCCTCTCACGCGTGCGACTGCGCGGCTGAGCGCGAGAAAGGCCGCAGCAGCTTACCGATTCTTGTACATTTCTTCGTAGTACTTCTGGTAGTTGCCGCTGGTGACGTTGTTCATCCAATCCTCGTGGGCCAGATACCAGTCGATGGTCAGGACAATGCCCTTCTCAAACGGCGTCTCGGGATACCAGCCCAGATCGTTCTTGATCTTGGTGGGGTCGATGCCGTAGCGGCGGTCGTGGCCCAGGCGGTCGGCCACGTGCTTGATGAGGTCCTCGCTGATGCCGTCGTCCTGCAGGCGGTCGTGCAGCTGGGCGATGATGGTCTTGACGATGAAGATGTTGGGCCGCTCGTTGTGGCCGCCCACGTTGTACACCTCGCCGATCTTGCCGCCCTCGGCCACCATGTCGATGGCCTTGCAGTGGTCCTCGACGTAGAGCCAGTCGCGGATCTGCATCCCGTCGCCGTAGACCGGCAGCTGCTTGTGATGCTTGACGTTGTTGATCATCAACGGGATCAGCTTTTCGGGGAACTGGTAGGGCCCGTAGTTGTTGGAGCAGCGGGTGATGTTCACCGGCATCCCGTAGGTGTCGTGGAAGGCCATGACGAACAGGTCGGCGCTGGCCTTGGAGGAAGAATAGGGGCTGTGGGGCGAAAGCGGGGTGGTCTCGGTGAAGAAGCCCTCGGCGCCCAGCGCGCCGTAGACCTCGTCGGTCGAGACCTGCAGGTACTTTTTGCCCTCTTTCCAGGTCTTGGCGGCGGGGTCGTACCAGGCTTCCTTGGCGCGCTGCAGCAGGTTGACGGTGCCCATCACGTTGGTCTGGACAAAGATCTCGGGGTTGGCGATGCTGCGGTCGACGTGGCTCTCAGCCGCAAAGTTGATGACATAGTCGAAGTCGTATTTCCGGAACAGCCCCTCGACCAGCTCCTTGTCGCAGATGTCGCCCTGGACAAAGACGTGGCGGGGGTCGCCCTCGACCCCCTTGAGGTTTTCGAGGTTGCCGGCATAGGTCAGCTTATCCAGGTTGACCAGCAGGATGTCGTCATGCTTTTTCAGCATATAATACACAAAGTTGGAGCCGATGAAGCCGGCGCAGCCGGTGATGAGATAGGTTTTCATAAAATGGATTCCTCTTTACTGTTTCATGCCGTTTTCGCCGTCCCAGTGGGCAAAGAAGCAGGCCAGCGCTTCCTGCCAGGGGCGGACCTGGTTGCCGATCGAGCAGCGCAGGGCGCGGTTGTCCAGCGCGCTCCAGTGGGGACGGTCGGCGCTGTCGGGGTGCTTGGCCTTGTATTCGGCGCTTGTGCAGGGCGCGACCGAGGCGTCCACCCCGGCCAGCCGGATGATCTCGCAGGCAAAGTCATACCAGGAGCAGATGCCCTCGCCGGTACAGTGGTAAAGGCCGTACTCGTGGGTGACGCAGAGCTGCAGGATCTCGTGGGCCAGGTCCACCGCGTTGGTGGGGTTGCCCAGCTGGTCATTGACCACCTCCAGTTTGCCGTACTTTTTGCCGGCGTTGACAATGGTCTTGACAAAGTTCTTGCCGTAGTAGCTGTACAGCCAGGCGGTGCGGACGATGAAGTGCCGGTGGCAGAACCGCGCGACGTAGCGCTCCCCCATCAGCTTGGTGGAGCCGTAGGCGCTGATCGGCCCGGGCAGGCAGGCTTCGTCCTGCGGGATGCCGCCGTTCTCCCGGCCCGAAAAGACGTAGTCGGTCGAGACATGGACCAGCCGCGAGCCCATCTTTTCGGCGGCCTGGGCCAGGTTGCGGGGACCCAGGGCGTTGGCCTTGTAGGCGGCGTCGTGGTTGGTCTCGCAGCCGTCCACGTTGGTGTAGGCGGCGCAGTTGATGATGACGTCGGGCTTATAGCGGCGGATGAAGTCGTCCACCGCCTTGTAGTTGGAAATATCCAGTTCGGGCAGGTCCACCGCGATGACGGTGGCGTTCAGCAGCTTTTCGGGGATGGGGCCGATCTCGCTTCTGCCTTCCCGCAGCTGCTTGATGATCTCGGTGCCCAGCTGCCCCTTGCAGCCTGTGACGATGATTTTCATGGGTTCACCTCTCAGTTAGACAGTCAGAAAAGTTCTGCCGCGCGGCGCGCCGTTAGTATCTCAGCTTGCCGTCGGCGACGTTCTTCAGATGCTGCCCGTAGGGGGACTTGCCGTACCGCTCGGCCGATTCCAGCAACTTGTCCCGGCTGATCCACCCGTACTTGAAGGCGATCTCCTCGGGGGCGCTGATCTTGATCCCCTGCCTCTTTTCGATCATCCGGACAAAGTCGGCGGCGTCCACCAGGCTGTCCATGGTGCCGGTGTCCAGCCAGGCAAAGCCGCGGCCCAGCAGCTGAACGTCCAGCTCGCCCTGCTTGAGGTACATATCGTTCAGGGTGGTGATCTCCAGCTCGCCGCGGGCGGAGGGCTGCACCTGTTTGGCCATCTCGGCCACCTTATTGTTGTAGAAATACAGGCCGGTGATGGCGTAGTTGCTCTTGGGGTGCGCGGGCTTTTCCTCCACGCTGAGGACCTTGCCGTCGGCGTCGAACTCGACGATGCCGAACCGCTCGGGGTCCTGCACATAGTAGCCAAAGACGGTGCAGCGGCCGCTTTCCTCGGCGTTGTGCGCCGCGTTCTTCAGGATGCGGGAGAAGCCGTTGCCGTAAAAGATGTTGTCCCCCAGGATCATGGCGCAGCAGTCGCCGCCGATGAACTCCTCCCCGAGGATGAAGGCCTGGGCCAGCCCGTCGGGCGAGGGCTGGACCTTATACTGCAGATGGATGCCGTACTGGCTGCCGTCCCCCAGCAGATGCTCGAAGCGGGGGGTGTCCTCCGGTGTCGAGATGATGAGGATATCCTGGATGCCGGCCAGCATCAGGGTGGACAGAGGGTAATAGATCATCGGCTTGTCGTAGACCGGCAGCAGCTGTTTGCTGGTGACCATGGTCAGCGGGTAAAGCCGGGTGCCGGCGCCGCCGGCGAGAATAATGCCTTTCATTACGTGCACTCCTTTTTGTAAGTTCAAAAGTTGTGCAGCTCCCGGGCTGCGCGCGAAAAAAGCCGCGCGGCGGCCCGATCATAAAGCGGAGGCTGCGTCCGCTGTCAACAATGCAAAAAGGCCCGCCCCTTGCTGGCAGACGGGCCTATTGTTATTTTACACTGCCGGAGGCGAAAAATCAACTACCACCGGAACCCCCACTTCCTGAAATAGCGGCACAGGCTCCTTGTCTGCTGGACCATCGGCCGCAGGCTGCGGTGGGCGGCGCGGTGCCAGACGTGGACGGCGGTAAACTGCGGCACCAGCCAGACCTGCCCGCGCTGCAGCATCTTCTGGGTCAGGTCGGCGTCCTCCACATACATGAAGTAGCCCTCGTCAAAGCCGCCGGCGGCTTTGAAGGCGTCGGTCCGCACCGCGGCAAAGCTGCCGGTGCAGAATTCGATCTGCCGGGGGACGGTCAGGTCCTCCCCCGCCATGACGTAGGCGTCGTTGTACTTTTTCCAGAAGGAGAGAAAGCTCAGCTGCCGGTAGACCATCGGCCGCAGGCTGCACCGCCGCAGCGGCAGCACCTGCACCCGCCCGTCCGGGAAGCACAGGCGCGGCCGGGCCATGACGGCGGCGGGGTGGGCCTGCATCCATTCGGCCAGGTCGGAGAGGGTGTCGTCCCGCAGCAGGATGTCGGGGTTGAGGATAAAGTGGTAATCGCTGGCAAGGCCGGGCAGCACGGTGTTGTGCCCCGCGCCAAAGCCCACGTTTTTCTCCCGGCGGATGACCCGGACGGTCTGCTGCGGGCCGGCGGCCAGCCGGCCGCCGGCGGCGGCCGCTTCCAGCCCGGCGCCGGTGCCGTCGGTGCTGGCGTTGTCCACCAGGTAGAGGGTCAGGGGGTGGCGACGGGTGTGTTCCAGCACCGAAGCGGCCGCCCGCAGGGCCTCGGCCTGGTCGTTATAGGTCACGATCGACGCAGACAGGTTCAAAACAACGTCCTCCCTCTGCTGTTCACAGGTCAGTCCAGGGGCTTCAGCTTGATGCGGAAATCGTCCCGGTCAAGGTCAAAGTTGGGGTTGAGGCAGGGGTCGCCGGCGGCCAGCTCCGCCTTCCAGCGGGTCTGGAAGCGGGTCACCTCCGAGACAAAGCGGGCCCGCTTTTCGGGCGCCTCGTCCAGGCCGCGGCTCTTGCTCTCGTAGTGATAGAGCATCGCGAAGGGGGTAAACAGGTTCTGGTATCCCGCCTTGCGGACCCGGACGCAGAAGTCCACGTCGTTGAAGGCCACCGCAAAGCTCTCGTCCAGGCCGCCCACCGCCTCGTATACCTCCCGGCGGACCATCAGGCAGGCGCCGGTCACCCCGTAGACGTCGTGGGCGTAGACCAGCCGGCCCATATAGCCGGGGTTGGCCACCGGGAAGTTCTTGTGCATATGGGCCGCCAGGGTCAGGTGGCCGAAGCCGAGACCGGCGTGCTGGATGGTATCGTCGGGGTAGAGCAGCTTTGCGCCCACGCAGCCGATCCGCTCCTGCTGGGCGAACATGACCATCTCCTCCAGCCAGCGCGGGGTGATGACCTCGGTGTCGTTGTTGAGCAGCAGCAGATAGTCGCCGGTGGCAAACTTTTCGCCGAAGTTGTTCAGGGCGCTGTAGTTGAAGCCGGTGCCCTCCCACCGCACCACCCGGAAGACGCCGGGGTGCTGCTTTTCCAGCCGCTCATAGGTGCGGAAGGTCTCCGCCTCTTTGCTGTTGTTTTCGATGACGATGATCTCAAAATCGGGCCAGGTCGTCTTGGCAAAGATGGAATCGACGCAGGTGCGCAGGTCTTTGGCGTGGTCGCAGCTGGGGATCAGGATGCTGACCCGGCCGGACTTTTCGATGGTGTAGTCGGTCTTGTAAAAGCCGGGGGTGTCCGGGATGGAGGCCACCTCGTCCACCGCCACCCCTTCCCGGGCGTAGTGGGCGTAGAGGGCCTTGATGGCCGCCTCGATGCAGTAGAGTTTGGCCTCGATGCCGCCGGCCACGCTGGTGGGGCTGGCCCGCCAGTAATAGAGGACGTGGGGGATGTGGACGATCTTTTGGGCCTGTTCGGTCAGGCGGAGGTAGAGGTCGTAGTCCTGGCTGCCGTTGTACTCGCTCCGCTCGCCGCCGCCCGCCGCCCGCAGCAGGCTGGCCTTGAAGACGCTGAGGTGGCAGATATAGTTGTTGGCCCGCAGGTTATCCAGCATGAAGTCGGGCTTGAGGTGGTAGAGGGTGGTGTGCTCCACCGTGCCCTCAAAGGTCACCTCGTCGGTGTAGACAAAGTCGGCCCCCTGCTCGGCGATGGCCCGGGCCACATACCACAGGGCCGACGGGTGCAGGATGTCGTCGTGGTCCAAAAGGGCGATGTATTCGCCCTTTGCCAGCGCAAAGCCGGCGTTGGTGTTGCCGGCGATCCCCTCGTTTTTGTCCAGCTTCTGGTAGCGGATGCGGGGCTCGCCGGCCATCCGGGCGGCCACCGCCCGGCCCACCTTCTCGTCCTGGCCGGCGTCCACCAGGCAGAGCTCCCAGTTCCGGTAGGTCTGGTTGACCACCGAATCCAGCAGCTCGGTCAAAAAGTCGAGGGGGGTGTTGTAGAGGGGCACCACAATGCTGATGAGGGGCCCCGCCGGCTGGTTCTGTGCCTGGCGGACCAGCAGGTCCACCGGGGCCAGCCGGTCGGCCCGGAAGGTCTTGCCCGGGAAGTTGGCGTTGAAATAGGCCCGGTCGGCCCGGCGGCGGCGGATGCCGGCCAGACCTTCCCGCCGCAGCTGCCGCAGCAGAACCAGCAGCGGCAGGGCGGCCAGCACCGCCCGCGCCTTGCTGAGCAGGTAGCGCAGGGGCCAGGTGGCCTTCCAGCAATGGGACTGGGTGACGCTGTCAAGGGCGGTCTCCAGCTGCTGCTCGTGCTGATGGGCGGCCGACAGCTCGCTGCGCTGATGATCGGTCAGCTTTTGATAGTCGCGGCAGCTCTGCTCGGCCCGGTCCAGCTTGAGGCGCAGCGCGTCGAGGGCGGCCTCATACCCTTCCACAAGGCTGTCGTCCGCCCCCTCCTGGGCAGGACGGAAGAGGGCCGCGCCGCTCAGCGCGCCCCAGCTCTTCCAGCCAAAATCGCGGCGCAGGCCGGCCGCGTCCAGCGCCCCGGCCCAGGCCGGCAGCACCGAGGCCGCCTCCGGCTCCCCCGCCGGGAAGAGGACCCTCTGCCCCGGCAAGGTCTCCGGGCAGGGGGCGTCCTCCCCCTGCACCACGATCAGGTCATAGGCGCGGGGCCAGCGGGCGGACAGCTTCCACCCGGCCGAGAGCCAGGTCTCCTCCGCGGCCGCGGCGCGTTCGGCGCCCAGGCCCCAGGCGTCGATCTGGCGGTCCCGCAGGGCCTGCGCCAGACCGCAGTCCCCCACCACCAGCACCTTGCCCGGCCGGAACTCGGGCTCGATCAGGCGGGCAAGCTCCCGCTGCCGCCGGGCCCGTTCCTTCAGCTTCCAATCATCTGCGCTCTGCATATTCTCGCTCCTATCCTGTATGTTCAACCGTCTTAGTATACCAAATTTTCCCCGGTTTGAGAAGCGTCTGGGCAAGATTCGTTCCAAAAGCCGGCAAGACGGCACGGCTCAACAAAAAAAGCCCCGTCCAAACGGCTCGCGTTCGGACGGGACGGGATCAGATGCAGCGGAATGGGGCGCTTAGTAGGTGACGCCCTGTGCCATCATGGCGGTGGCCACCTTGAGGAAGCCCGCGCAGTTGGCGCCGACCATCAGGTTGCCCTCGGCGCCGGCGGCGACGGAAGCGTCGTAGCTGGCGTGGAAGATGCCCTCCATGATGCCCTTCAGCTTGGCGTCGACCTCCTCGAAGCTCCAGCTCAGCCGCTCGCTGTTCTGGCTCATCTCCAGGCCGGAGGTGGCAACGCCGCCGGCGTTGGTGGCCTTGGCGGGTCCGTACAGGACGCCGTTGGCCAGGTAGACCTCGATGGCCTCGGGGGTGCTGGGCATATTGGCGCCCTCGCAGACGACGGTGCAGCCGTTCTTGACCAGGATCTCAGCCGAGGCCTTGTTGATCTCGTTCTGGGTGGCGCAGGGCAGGGCGATGTCGCAGGGGGTCTCCCAGATGCGGCTGCAGTCAGCCACATAGGTGGCGCCGGGGTGGGTCTCGGCGTACTCCTTGATGCGGCCGCGGCGGACCTCCTTCAGGTCCTTGACGTAGTCAAGGTCGATGCCGTTGGGGTCGTAGACGTAGCCGTTGGAGTCGCTCATGGTGACCACCTTGCCGCCCAGCTGGGTGGCCTTCTCGCAGGCATAGATGGCGACGTTGCCCGAGCCGGAGATGACCACCGTCTTGCCCTCAAAGCTGTCGCCCCGCATGCACTTGAGGGCCTCAGCGGTGAAGTAGCACAGGCCGTAGCCGGTGGCCTCGGTGCGGACCAGCGAGCCGCCGAAGGTCAGGCCCTTGCCGGTCAGCATACCGCCCTGGAAGCTGTTGGTCAGCCGCTTGTACTGGCCGAACATATAGCCCACCTCGCGGGCGCCGACGCCGATGTCGCCGGCGGGGCAGTCGACGAACTGGCCGATGTGGCGGTACAGCTCGGTCATAAAGCTCTGGCAGAAGCGCATGACCTCCATGTCGCTCTTGCCCTTGGGGTCAAAGTCGGAGCCGCCCTTGCCGCCGCCCATGGGCAGGGTGGTCAGGCTGTTCTTGAAGATCTGCTCAAAGCCCAGGAACTTCAGGATGCTCTGGTTGACGGAGGGGTGGAAGCGCAGGCCGCCCTTGTAGGGGCCGATGGCGCTGTTGAACTGGACGCGGTAGCCGCGGTTGACCTGCACCTGGCCCTTGTCGTCCACCCAGGGCACACGGAAGGTGATGATCCGCTCGGGCTCGACCAGACGCTCGATCAGGCCGGCCTTCTCATACTCGGGGTGCTTTTCCACCAGGGGCTGGATGCTCTCCAGCACCTCGATCACCGCCTGCAGAAACTCGGGCTCGTGGGCGTTGCGCTGGGCAAGACCCTCGTAAACGCGCTTGAGGTATTGATTCGTCAGCATAAAAGTTGCTCCTTTCCCTATCCGGGGGTGCCGGCGGCCGGGTTCGGCCGTTCCTCCCCGCTTCTTTTACCAGGCCCCGCCGCTTGAACCGGCCCTGTCTGAACGGGCGGCTCCCCTCTTGCGCGGGGTGCTTTATTATTATAAAGCATTCAGGAATTTTTTTCAATAGCGAGCTGAACAGAATTTGAAAAAAAGCAAAACAAAACCGAATTTCCCTTCAGAAAAGCAAAATTCAAACAGAAAAAGAAACGCCCGCCTTACAATATAAAGTAAAGCAGGCGCCTTCTTTTCTTACAGCGGTTTGAGCGCCCGCACGGCGATAAAGCAGGGGATGCCCATCTCGTGCAGCCGGCCGGAGCCGTTGGTGTCCTCGTAGAGGTCGGTCAGCCGGAAGCCGGCCTCCAGCTGGCCGCCCAGCTGTTCTTCCATGGTGTGGGAGAACTGCACGCCGCTGTCGGTCCGCTGCAGGTCCCGCATCTGCTCGGGGTTTTTCAGCGGGTTGAAGGGCAGGCTGAAGACCACACGCTCCTCCGCCTCGTCCACCGTGTAGCCAAACCCGTTGTCGTAGCCGCCCAGCAGCACGCCGCCGGGCTTGAGCACCCGGAAGCACTCTTTGAAAAGGGGCTTCACCTCTTCGATATAGCAGTTGGACACCGGGTGGAAAATCAGGTCAAAGCTGCCGTCCGCAAAGGGCAGGGGCTTTGTCATGTCGGCCCGGACGATCTCGACCGCATAGCCCTCCCGTGCGGCGACCATCCGCTCGCTCTCCAGCTGTTTTTCCGAGTAGTCGAGGACGGTGCACGCGGCCCCGAGGGCGGTCAGGATGGGGATCTGCTGTCCCCCGCCGCTGGCAAGGCCCAGCACCTTTTTGCCTTTCAGCTCGCCGAACCATGCGTGGGGCACCGGCTTTGTGGGGGTGAGCAGCAGGTCCCACGCGCCGCGCTGTGCGGCGGCGTATGCCTCGTGGGTAACGGGCACGCCCCACTCCCACCCCTGCTCGACCCAGCGGTCGATGGCGCGGGCGTTTTCGTCCTGATAGTTCATGGATTTGCTCCTTTCTGCCGCCGCAAAAAGGGGTGGCTTATCAGATCAGCTTCTGGACTGCGTCGGCGGCGCCTTCGAGGAACTCGCCGCCGTAAGCCTCGATCTTGCCCTCGTCGGCCAGCCGGGCCAGTTCGGGGTCGATGGGCATCTTGGCCAGCACCTTGAGGCCGTGCTTTGCGGCGATCTCATCCACATGGCTCTCGCCAAACAGGGAGATGTGCTTGCCGCAGTCGGGGCAGACCAGATAGCTCATGTTCTCGATAATGCCCAGGATGGGGATGTTCATCATCTGGGCCATGTTGACCGCCTTGGCCACGATCATGCTGACCAGTTCCTGGGGGCTGGCCACCACGATGATGCCGTCCACCGGCAGGCTCTGGAAGACGGTCAGGGGCACGTCGCCGGTGCCCGGGGGCATATCCACAAAGAGGAAGTCGACGTCCTTCCAGACCACGTCGGTCCAGAACTGCTTGACCGCCCCGGCGATGACGGGGCCGCGCCAGACCACGGGGTCCTCTTCGTGTTCCACCAGCAGGTTGATGCTCATCACGTCGATGCCCATCCGGCTCTGGATGGGCCAGCAGCCCTGGTCGTCGGCCATGGCGCGGCCATGGATGCCAAACAGCTTGGGGATGGACGGGCCGGTGATATCGGCGTCCAGAATGCCGCAGTGGTAGCCGCGGCGGCGCATGGCGCAGGCCAGCAGGGCGCTGGTCATGCTCTTGCCGACGCCGCCCTTGCCGGACACCACGCCGATCACCTTTTTGATGCTGCTGTGAGGGTTGGGTGCTTCATGCTGCGGACCCTGCCGGCTGGGGCAGTCCAGCCCGCAGCTGGAGCAGTCATGGGTGCATTCTTCGCTCATTCTTCTCTTTCCCGCGCCCAAAGGGGGCGCTGCCTCCTGTTTCGTCAAAGTTCCTGCGGGGATACCCCCGCGCGGTTTGCCCTCTTATCATACCACAAAAGGGCGCCCGTTACAAGGCGGCCCAAAGCAAAGCCGCCGCACCCGGAGGCACGGCGGCGATTTTATTTGCGCTGCATCAAACGGGAAACGGGTTCCGGGTTGCGGTTCCCTGTTTTTGCTGCGCGGGCTAAAGCCGCTTGCAAAAAGCAGACCGCTGCCCCTGCTCCGCTTCGGCTGTTTCTGCCGCAGGCAGCGCCTCAGCTACGTAGCCAGCCGAACAGCCAATCCCACAGGTTGAACCCGCCGGACGAGACGCTGCCGTCCGAGCTGTCCATCAGGGAGGCGCCGGTGTAGTAGGTGGAGAGGATCTGACGGTAGTCATAGCCGCGCTCCTGCGCAAAGCCCACCGCGCCGCACTGGCTCAGCCCCACCCCGTGGCCGTAGCCATAGTAGGCCATGGCGGGGGTGCCGGCAGCGTCGGCGGTGAAGTCGAAGCAATACCGCGAGCTGACGAACTGGTTCAGATACCGGTAGCTGCGCCCGTTGACCACCAGGGTGTCGTACTGGACAAAGCCGCCCAGGCTCTTGTGGCTGGTGTCGGCGCTGACATAGGGCTCATCGGGGTGCCGGCTGTCGTTGTACTCCAGCATCCGGTAGTCCTTGCCGATCACCCGGCGCAGGATGTTGTGGTACTGCTCCTCATAGGGGCTTTCGACGCTCTGCAGGTAGGGCACGTCGGTGCCCCAGGCGTCACGGGCCGAGCAGGTGCCGTAGACGCCGGTCTGGGTGTTGTAGCCGGCGCTGCAGGAAAAGACCGCGTTGCAGACCGAGTACCCGCCGCCGTTGTCATAGACCAACAGGAGGTTGGCCACCTCCTCGATGGCGTCCTCCATCTTGCTGCGGGTGGAAGAGGGGATCTGGCTGACCGGGGTGTAGGTCAGGGCGTTGGCCGAAGAGCCGTACTGGTTCTGATATTCCAGATAGGAATGGATGGCGACAGCCTGCGCCTTCCATGCCTCAGCGGCGGCGCGGTCCGAAATTTCGGCATAATTGCCGATCGAGCCCAGCTCGGTGTAGGTGATGCCCACCAGGCAGTCCACCAGATCCAGCTTGACGTTCCGCCGCAGGCCCTGTCCCTTGACGTTCAGATAGTCGACAGTGATCTTATCCTTGCTGCCGCCCAGACCCAGCAGGTCCAGCAGCCAGCGGATGCAGTTTTCCTGCTCAATCTCCTGCGAGACGGGCAGCTGCGCAGTGTCGGCCCCGCCGATGGTGTCGGCGGCCAGCGCCTGCGGGACCGCCCCCAGCACGAGGGAGCCGGCCAGCGCCAGCGCCGCCAGCCGTTTTGCGAGATGCGTTTTGATCTTCAAACCAGTTCACCTTCCTGTAAAGTTTTCATTTTGGTAAAGTGTACCATAACGCACAGGGTGAAACAAGAGCGTTTTTCAAGTTCATTCCTTCCTGCCGCGCGCCGTGTATCCCCCTCAGTCAGCTTTGCTGACAGCTCCTCTTGCGCTTAGCCGGTTTTTGCAGCGGGCATGAATGCCCTTGCAAAAATCGGAGCGCTGCGCCACTCACAGCTCCCTGTTTCGTCCGCTGGACGCGGTCGCTGTTCGTGCCCCGCACGCGTGGGAGCCTAAGATGCAGGAATTTGCATTCAATTTTCTCCGCTCAATCGGGTCTGGGGGTAGATCGAGTGGCCGCCGTTGCAGGCGTAGGCCATGGCGCAGACCAGGAAGAAGGCCGCAAAATATTTCCCGCCGAACAGTTCCAGCCCCACCAGGATGGGCGAGACAAGGGTGTTGGTGCCGGCGGCAAAGACGGCCGCATAGGCCAGCGCCGCCGCCAGGGGGACGGGCAGCCCCAGCGGCAGGGCCAGCACCGCCCCCAGGCAGGCCCCGATGGTGAAGAGGGGCGCCACTTCCCCGCCCTGAAAGCCGGCCGCCAGGCAGACAGCGGTCAGGCAGAGCTTGGCCAGCCAGTCCCAGAGATAGAGGCTGCCGCCGGCCAGCGCCGCGGCCGAAAGCCCCTCGCTCAGGCCGTTGTAGCGGCTGCCGGTCGCCAGCCCGAACAGGGCCACCAGCGCGCCGACCAGGACGATCCGCTGATAGGCGTTCGGCAGCCAGCGGCCGAAGCGGTCCTTCAGGCCGTGCAGCAGCCCGACAAAAAGCCGCCCGGCCAGCCCGCAGGCCGCGCCCAGCACCGCCAGGGCAATCAGGGTCTCGACGGTGAGGGCGGGGGCCGCCGCCCCCAGAGCCGCCGTCGCCGGGCTGACCCCCAGCGCCCCGCTGACCGCCGAGGCGGTCAGGGCCGCCGTCACCGCCGGCAGCAGCACGTCATACTGGGCGACGCCGGTGTGGAACAGCTCCAGCGCAAAAAAGGCCGCCGCCAGCGGGGTGCGGAAAAGCCCCGCAAACCCGGCCGCCACCCCGGCGATCACCAGCCGGCGCCTGTCCTGCGGCGCGCGCAGCCCCGGCGTCAGGAGCCCGGCCCCCGCCGCCGCGATCTGCACCGCCACCCCCTCGCGCCCGACGCTGGCCCCCAGCAGGTGGCCCACCCAGGTGGCGCCGACGGCCAGCGGCACCAGCCGGGCCGGCACCTTCGGCCGCCGGCCTGCCGCCGCGTCAAAGACCAGGGCCATCCCCCGGCCGCACTCGCCGCCCCACCGGGCGTAGACGGCGACGATCAGCGCGCCGCCCGCCGGCAGCAGCACCAGCAGCCAGGGCCAGCGCTCCCGCAGTTCGGTCGCCGCCAGCACCCCGTGCCCAAACACCGCCGTCAGCACGCCGGCCACCGCCCCGGCCGCCGCCGACAGCGCCAGCAGGGTCAGCACCCGCTGCGCCGCAGCCAGCCAGGCTGCCGCCCGCTCCGCAAGTCGTTCTTTCATCTTTCCCACAGTCCTTTCCGATTTCTTTACACCCAGAGTCTACCACAATCCCCCGCGCCGGGCAAGCCCGCCGGAAGCGTTTGGCAGATAACCAGACCATAAAAAGTCCCGGCCGGACGACATGTGCGTACGGCCGGGACCCCGACAGGGAAATTTCCCGCAGAGAGTGTGCGAGGCCCTTTGGGCCGAGTGCATGGTTCTGCGGGAAATTTTGTCCCCGGGGGAATATTAGGGGGGAGGAATTTCTGCCGCGCGACTGCGCGCAGAAATGGGTCCCCCCCTAAAGCGTGTCGCAAGACACGCTAAAAAAAGACCGTCAGTTTTCACTGACGGTCTCTGGTCCGAGTGGCGAGAATCGAACTCACGGCCTCTTGAACCCCATTCAAGCGCGCTACCAAAACTGCGCTACACCCGGATATCGCTGCGGGCTTTGCGGCTCACAGCTTTATCATTATACCGGACCGGACCGGTTTTGTCAAGAGTTTTTTCGCGCTTTCAGGCGGCGGTCAGCCGGACCACTCCGTCCGCCCGCTCCACCGCAAAGGATACGTCCTCCCCGTAGGTCAGCTTGCCGGGGGTGCTGTCGGCCGCGCCGGCCAGGACGACGTCGTAGCCCAGCTCAGCGGGATAGCCGCAGACCGCGGCGGTCACCGCCCCCTCGTCCAGAAAGACCAGGTTCAGCATCCCCTCCCCGGCCGATTCGGTCAGGTTGTAGCTCTCGGCGCCGATCACCTCCTGCATCTCCTCCACAGAGGTGTAGGGCGGGAAGGAGTAGACCTCGTCCCAGCTGAAGGGCACCGCCTGTTCGAGGGTGATGGCCGTGTCGGTCAGGCCGGTCAGGGCGCTCTTGAGCTGATGGTTGTGCCACAGCACCACCGGGCTGCCGATGAAGGACCAGAGCAGCGCGATAACGGCCAGCACGCCGGCGGCCACAATGTAAAACCTCTGTTTTCTCGGGTTCATCTTGGATATCCTTTCTCTCAAAAATCCTCCGGTTCATCCGGTTCGGCGTCGAGGTCGAAGGGGATGCCCGGCTTTGCCGGCAGGGTGCGGTTCTGCCGGGAGGTGGCAAAGCCGATCACCGCCACCGACTCGGCCCCGGCGGCGGTCAGGGCCTGCGCGCAGGCCGCCGTGGTGGCGCCGGTCGTGAGGACGTCGTCCAGCAGCAGGACCCGGCGTCCGGCCGCATAGCGGGCCTCCGCCCGGAACAGCCCTGCGGTGTGGATGAGCCGTTCCTCCCGCGAGAGGCCGGCCTGCGGCGTCCCCTGCCGGGTGCGCAGCAGGGCGCGCTCTTCCAGCGGGATGCCGAGGGCATGGGCCAGGGGCAGGCCCATCAGGGCCGGAACGTTGTAGCTCCTCCCCCGCCCCGACGAGGGCACCGGGACGAGCAGGTCGCAGTCGACCGGCGGGACGGCCAGGGGCGTGGGCACTTCCACGCCGGCCCGCACCCGTATCTGCGCCCCGAACAGCTGCCTGGCCAGAATGCAGCCCAGTTGGACCGCCGTCCAGGGCTGTTCGCGGTACTTGGCCCGCAGCAGCGCGTCGCGGATGCCGCCGGCGTACCAGAAGGGCACAGCCGCCCACGCCACGATGCCGCCGCCCAAAGCGGGCGGCGGCGCGCAGGGGCCTTCGCTTTGCCAGCGGGCCCGAATCTTCAATTCAAGGGCGCAGTCGGGGCAGGCAGGGACGCTGCCCAGCACCCGCCCGCAGAGCGGGCAGCGCCGGGGCAGAATCAGCTGGCAGGCCTGCCGGAACAGAATCGCGCCGGGTGTGTACCGGCCCAGACCCGCCCACACCGTCAGTTCTTGCGCAGGGCGGTCAGGACCCGGACCTGATGGCCCGCGGTGCAGGAGTCCACCCAGCCGATCAGGAAGTAGTCCTCGGCGTTGATGGTGGGCAGCAGGGTGGGATAATACACCCCCATGTGCCACAGATAGACCTGCATATCGTCGGCCGTCTCGTAGCGGGCGCCGCCGGCGGTGGTCACCGAGGCGGGGCCCAGGCTCTCGATCAGGATGGGCTGCAGCTGCACCATCCCGCGCACCGCGCCGGTCACTTCGTGCCGGACGCCAATGCCGCCGGCCAGCACCGGGTAGAGGACATTGGTGGTGTCGGTGGTGGACGAGGTGCCGTTCATGTAGGTGTAGCTGGCGCCGCCGGCAATGGTGCTCAGGATGTTGCTCATCAGGCCGCTGGTGTTGTTGGCTAGCAGGCCGAGGGCGATGCTGGTCCACCGGCCGGTGCTGCCGGTCAGCTCGCCCCAGATATCGCTCAGGAGGGAGCCGGTCAGCAGGCCCGAGGCCATCTGCATCAGCACGTCGCTGGGCTGCAGGCTGGTCAGCTCGTCCAGGGTGGAGCTCTTGTTGTTGGTGGTCCAGGACATCAGGCAGCCATAGGTCCAGATGTCACCGGTGACGTCGTCCAGCACCAGGCGGTCGATCTCGCCCCGGTCGTTGAGGGAGTAGTACCGGACGTCCGAGCCCGAGAGGGTCACCCCATCCAGCCGGTCCAGCCGGACCGTCCCGGCGCTGCCGTCGGGCAGGGTGTCCAGGATCTCGACGTCGTTGGCCAGCTTGTACGCCCCAAGGGTGCGGTTGGCGGCGTCAAACAGGCCGCTGACCGATTTTTTGCTGATGGATTGTAATTTCTCCCCCTCCGGGGTGGAGGTGATGGAGACCAGCCACCCGGTGGGGATGTTCAGGTTCTTGTCCACCCGGATGCTGCGGACGGTGCCGTCGGTGCACAGCACCCGCACCGTCTGCATGACATCGGCGGTGTCGTTGTTGTCAAGGGTCAGGGACCGGCTGGAAGCCTGCACTACGCCGTAGTAGCTTAGGTCCACCTCCTCGCCGGTGAGGATCCCCACGGCGACATCTTCCATGCCCAGCAGCAGGGTGACCACCTGGCCCACGCCGCCGCCCGACAGGGAGGAGATGCGGTAGGCCACGTCGGTGCTGCCGATCTGATAGGTCACGCCGGCCACCGTCACGCTGGTGGGGGCCGCCGCGTTGGGCGAGACCGAAGTGATCCGGCCCGAAGCCTTGGTGGTGTAGATCCAGACCGCGTTCAGGCTCTCGCTGTAGTAGTAGACGTCGTTGACGTTCAGCTCCAGCGAATCGGTTACCTCATCGTTGCGGTAGACGGTGGTGGGGCTGATGGGCAGCATCTCGCTGGCCCCGGCGATGAAGGGGCCCTTGAGGCTGCTGGCCAGGATGGTGGAGGTGTCCACCTGCCCGTCCGAAACGGACAGCCCGATGGTGTTGCCGTAGGTCGAGCCGTTCTTGGTGGTGGCGATCAGGGTGTTGTAGAGCAGGACCGCGCAGTCGCTGCGGGTCATCGTCTCGCCCTGGCTGCGGGCAAGACCCGCCCGCAGGCCCAGCTCGGTGGCCTTGTTCAGCTGTGCGGCCGGGAAGGCGCCGGTCAGGTCGGAGGGGGCAAAGCCCAGCAGCCGCAGCGCCGAGGCGCAGGCGGCCTCGAGGGTGACGGGGTCCTCGGGGCGGAAGGTGCCGTCGGTGTAGCCGGTCAGCCAGTTCTGCTGGACGGCGATGCGGATATAGGGGGCGTTGGCGGTCGAGCTGTTCACGTCGGTGAACAGGCTGCCCACCAGGATCTGCTCATTGACCGTCTCCCGGTAGGAGGAGACCATGGTCAGCATCCGGGCAAACTCGCCGCGGGTGACCGGGGCGGCCAGCGCCTCGGGGGACTGGGCGGTCGCAGCGTCCAGCACCCCCATGGTGCGGGCGGTCTGGATGGCGGTGTTGGCATTGACCGCCGCCGCCGGCACGGCGAAGATGGGAAGCAGGATGCAGACCGCCAGCAGGAGAGACAAAAATCGTTTTTTCATGTTCGCTTTTCTCCTCATAGTTCTTTCAGCATGGGGCAGCTCGGGGCGTTACTCGTAGCGCAGCGCCTCGATGGGGTTGAGGCGGGCGGCCCGCCGGGCAGGCAGGTAGCCGAAGACCACGCCGATGCCCACCGAGATGCCAAAGGAGACCAGCACCGCATTGGTGCCCGGGGAAATGGCCACCGACTCGCCCGGCATGATCATCGGGACCATCGCGGTCGCCGCCGCCGACAGGCCGTAGCCCAGCAGGATGCCCAGCACGCCGCCCAGGGCCGAGGTGGTGCCCGCCTCGACCACGAACTGGAAGAGGATGGTCCTCTCCCGCGCGCCCATGGCCTTGCGGATGCCGATCTCCCGGGTGCGCTCGCTGACCGACACCAGCATGATGTTCATGATGCCGATGCCGCCCACCAGCAGGCTGATGCCGGCGATCAGGGTCAGGACCATGACCACCATGCTGATGGTCTGGTTCATCTGCTCCAGCAGCTCGCTCATGCTGTACACATAATACGTATCTTCGTCCTGATAAATTGCGAAGAGGGCCTCCTCGATGGTGGCCTTGGCCTGGTTGGCGACGTTCTCATCCGCCATGATGACGGTGTAGCTGTCTACCACGTTGGTCTTGTTGATCTTCATGGCCACCGTGTAGGGGATGTAGATGCGGTCGTCCTCGCCGCCCTCCTGCAGCTCGGGGTCGCTGCCCTTGGCGGCAAGCACCCCGACGATCTTGAAGCGGTAGGGCCCCACCTTGATGTCCTCGCCGACGGCGTTGCCGTTGAAAGCCTCCCGGGCCAGGTAATCGCCGATGACGCAGACGTAGCGGTTCTCCTTGACGTCCATGTACTGCAGCCCGCGCCCGTCGGCGATGGTGTAGTTGGCCATATCGGTATAGTCCTCGTTGACGCCGTAGACGCCGGTATAGCGGTAGGTCTCGCGGCCTTCCTTGACGGTCCCGCCGGTCAGCTGCAGATAGGGCGAGATGGAGCGCAGATAGTGCGGGTTATCCTCCACCACCCCGTACATATAGTCCACCGAGGCGTTGCGGGAGGAATTGCGGCCCCAGATGGACACCGACATGCTGTTGATGCCCATGGCCGAAAAGCTCTGCCGCACCGATTCGGTCATGCCGTTGCCCAGACCGACGATGACGATGACCGCCGTAACGCCGATGATGATGCCCAGCATGGTCAGGATGGTGCGCATCTTGTTGCTCCAGATGTTTTTCAGCGCAAGGACGAAGGTATCCAGCAGAAGCATCAGCCTGCGCCTCCTTCCTGTGCACGCATTTTCTGCATCTCTTCCATCTGAGCCTCAAACAGGGGGCTGGCCACAAAGGCCTCGCGGGAGCGGGCGTCGCCGTCGTAGACGATCCGCCCGTCCTCCAGCCGGATGATCCGGGGGGCCTGCATGGCGATGGTGTTGTCGTGGGTGATGAGGATGACGGTGTGCCCCTGGCGGTTCAGCTCCTGCAGCATGGCCAGCACCTCCCGCCCGGTGTGGGTGTCGAGGGCGCCGGTCGGCTCGTCGGCCAGGATCAGCGGCGGATTGCGGACCAGCGCCCGGGCGATGGAGACGCGCTGCTGCTGGCCGCCCGACAGCTGGTTGGGCTTGCTGCGCAGCTTGTCGCCCAGGCCCACCTGTTCCAGCACCGCCTTGGCGCGGGCCCGGCGCTGGCTGCGGGGCACCCGCGCGTAGATCAGGGGCACCTCCACGTTGCCCATCAGGTTCAGTTTGGGCAGAAGGTTGTACTGCTGGAACACAAAGCCCAGCATCTCGTTGCGGACGGCGGCAAGCTCGTTGCGGCGCATCTTGCCCACATCCCGGCCTTTCAGCTTATAGGTGCCGGCGGTGGGCACGTCCAGGCAGCCGATGATGTTCATGCAGGTGGACTTGCCCGAGCCCGACTGGCCCACGATGGCCACGAACTCGCCGGCTTCGATCCGCATGGTGACATGGTCCAGCGCCTTGACGACGGTGTCGCCCATGTGATAGAACTTGCACACCTCGTTGAATTCGATCAATGCGCTCATTGCGTTCCTCCCAGAACGGGTGCGATCATGCCCAGCACCATCATATCGCTGCCGTAATCGTCATAGCTGAAGGTGTCCATCGAGACATAGCCGACGATATCCCCCTCCTGCAGGCCGCTGGTGATCTCGGTGTAGTTCTCGTCGCTGACACCGGTCTCCACCTGGACGTAGACGTAGCCGTCCGGGGCAACCATATCGGCCAGGGCGTTGGGGGCGCTGGGGGAGGCGGTGGTCACCAGGACCACGTCGCCCCGCTCGATGGCGGCGTTGGGCACCGCGATGGCGTCGGCAGCCTGCTCCACCACGATCTCGGCGTTGACGTTCATGCCGGGGCGCAGGGCGCCGTACTCCTCCACCTGGACGGTGACCGGGTAGGTGGTGGTGCCGCCCTCGGTCTTGCCCACCATCGACACACGGGTGACCTTGCCGTTGAAGGTGCCGTCCACCGAGTCGGCGGTGACTGCGACGTCCTGCCCGACGCTGATCTGGTTGATGTCCAGCTCGTCGATGTTGATGGTCATTTCCAGATAGCTCATGTCATAGATGACGCACATCTCCTTGCCGCTCTCGACCGACTCGCCGGCCTGCACGTTCTTCTGGATGACGGTACCGTCGATGGGGGCGGTGATGGTGTAGTTGGAGAGGGTGTCCTGGGCGTTGCGCATCGAGATCTCGCGGCTGCGCAGGCTCTCGTAGGCGTTCTGGATGGTCTCTTCGAGGTCGTCGCCGGCCAGTTCCAGGACGATGCCGTCCTCGGCCACCGCGCCGCCCTCGGGGACGTAGATGGATGCCACCGTGCCGGCGGTGGAGGCGGTCAGGGTGCGCTGCTCCTTATAATTGAAGGTGGCGCTGTTGGTCGAGCTGATGCCGTTGACGGTGGCGGTGGCCGACTGGGTGGTGTTCAGGGTGCCGGCGTTGGGGGTGGTGATGGTCACATTGCGGACCAGCACGTTGCCCGAGCTGAGCACGTCGCTGCCCGACACCTCGGTGATGGTGCCGCTGAGCACCTCAAAGGTGCCGTCCAGGGTGATCTGGGCGCTCTGCCCCACCGCAAAATGGGCCGCGTCGGCCGAGGGGAAGGTCAGCTGCAGGACCATCTGGCTGGCGTCCTGCACGACGGCGATCTCCTGCCCCGAGCTGACCTCGTCCCCCACCTTGACGCTGAGGGTGTAGACGGTGCCCGCCACCGGCGAACGGACGTAGCGGTAGTCGGCGATGGTGTCGTAGTTGCGCTGGGCCTGGTCCAGGCTGATTTGGGCCTGCTCCACGTTGGTGGAAGCGTCGCTGTTCTCGATCTGGTACAGCTGCTGGCCGGCAGCGACTTCATCCCCTTCCTCAAAATCGGAGGAAAGGATCTCGCCCTGCACCAGCGTCTTGACGGTGTAGCTGTTGGCCGCGTTCAGGGTGCCGGTGGTGCTCAGGGTCTGGGCGATGGTCCGCCGGGTGACCGAGGTCTGGGCATATTCGGGGGCCACCTCCACCGTCTGGGCCTGGCCCGCCTGACGGATGGCGATGGCCGCGGCGATCACCACCACGACAACAAGCGGGACAGCCCACTTGAGATGTTTTTTATACTTGGACAGGCCCTCGGCGGCTGCTGCGCCGGAGGCTGCCTGCGGTTCCTGGCCGGCGGTCTCGCCTTTCTTTTTCTTCCAGGTCATGGTAATCTTTCCTCCTGATTTGCTGTCTGTCTCCCGCTGTCAAAGGGCATACTGCCCCCTCGTTTGCGGGAGATTGCTCCCCTATTATAACACACAGGGCGTCACTGACAAGAAGAAATACTTTTCTTTCATAAAATTTTTATAAAGACCTGCTTTTGCATCGCAATTTTTCATCCCATTTTCACCCTTTCAGCGCAATCTCTGCAAGTGCGTCCCGCCCTGCGGGCAGCAAAAAAGAGGCCGCCGCACGGATATGTGGCAGCCTCTTAGGCTTTTTATGATGCAGCCTCTTCGATGGTGACGATCACCCCTGCGGGGACGCAGCAGGCCCACTGGCCCGGCTGGCTCAGCCAGCCAAAGTCCTCGCAGACGTGGTCCGGGCACTGGCTGTCCAGAAAGGCGATTTCCCCGTCCCTGACCTGCAGGTGGACGATATAGCCGCCCACCTCATAGTAATAGTCATGGTCGGTGTCGAGGGGGAGCCGTTCCACGGCCCCCATCCCGAAGTCGGCCCTGGCGCAGAGGGCCGGGCCCTTCTGCGTCCGCAAAGCCAGCCAGAACCCGAGGGCCGCCAGCAGCACCAGCCCGGCAAACAGCGCGTTGATCAGCCAGCGGCGGGGCCTGCGGTTTTGGGTCATGCAGCGTAGGCGGCAGCCTGCTCGCCCGCGATGCGGCCAAAGACCACGAAGTCAGCCACAGCGGTGCCGCCCAGGCGGTTGCCGCCGTGGACGCCGCCGGTCACTTCGCCGGCTGCGTACAGGCCGTCGATGACGGTGCCGTCGCCGGCCAGGACCTGGGTCTGGGGATTGATGGTCAGGCCGCCCATGGTGTGGTGGATGCCGGCGGTGACCTTAATGGCGTAGAAGGGGGCGGTGTCCAGCGGATCGACAAAGCTGGTGCGGCCGAACTCCTCGTCCACGCCGGCCGCAACGGCGGCGTTCCAGTTGTTCATGGTCTCGGCAAAGACGGCGGGGTCGAGCTCGATGGCCTCGGCCAGCTCCTCATAGGTCTCGCCGCTGAAGGTGTAGCCGTTCTCGATGTAGCCCTGGATGACGCTGGAGACGTCCACCATGTCCTGATCGATGATGAGCCAGCTGAAGCTGCCCGGCTGGGCGATCTCGGCGGCCGAGACGACGTCGCGGGTGGCGACCTCGTCGATGAACCGCTTGCCCTCGGTGTTGACCAGGATGGCGCCGTCGCCGCGCAGGCCCTCAGTGATCAGGTGGGAAGAATTGTACTCAACGGTGGGGTGGATCTGGATCTGGTCCATGTCCACGGTGCCCGCGCCGATGGCCACGGCCATGTCGATGCCCTGGCCCTGTGCGCCGGCGGCGTTGGTGGTCATGAAGCCTTCCAGCTCGGGCTTGTACTCGGTGACCATGTCGAGGTTGGCGCCGAAGCCGCCGCTGGCCAGGACCACGGCCTTGGCGTTGACGGTGACGGTGGCGCCGTCCTTATCGGTGGCCTCGATGCCGACGGCGGCGCCGTCCGCGTCGGTCAGGATCTTGTTGGCGGTGGTGTTGAGCAGGATCTCAACGCCCAGCTCCTCGCACTTGGACTGCAGGCGGGGGATGATGTAGCTGCCGACCGAGATGACCAGGCCCTCGTCGTCCAGGGGGCGGTGGATGCGCTTGACGGATGCGCCGCCGGCAGCGCCGACGCTGGTCAGCTCGATGCCCTGCTCGCCCAGCCAGGCGATGGCGTCAGCCGAATTGGTGCAGAGGGTCTCGACCAGAGCGGGGTCGTTGATGCCGTGGCCGCCGATCAGGGTGTCCAGCTCCATCAGCTCGGCAGAGTCGAAGTAGCCCACGGGGTTGGCCTGGTATTCGGCCCACTGCTCGGCCACGGTGGCGGCCAGGGCGGTGATCACTTCGTGGTCGGCCCACTCGCTGGCGGCGGTCTGCAGGGTCTTTTCGACGCCGGCGGCCTCGGTGAACTCGTTCTCGTCCTGGTTGGGGGTGTCGGCAGCGTTCATGCCGCCGGTGGCGCGGACCGAGTTGCCGCCCACCATGGCCTGGCTCTCGACGATGACGACGCTGCGGCCCGCCTCAGCGGCGGTGATGGCGGCGGTCATGCCCGCGCCGCCGGCGCCCACGATGACGATGTCGGTGTCGACGGTGGTGTCCTCAGCGACCTCGGCAGCGTCGCCGCTGCCGGTGAAGTCGGCCGCATCCAGGCCGGCGGCGGCCAGCGCCGCAGCCAGGGCCTCGTTGATGGCGTCGGAGGTGATGGTCGCGCCGGTGACAACGTCGATGGCGCCCTTGTTGCCCGAGACGATCTCGTCGACGGCCGACTCAATGACCACCGAGCCGATGCCCTCGGTCTCGCTGTCGCCGACGATCTTGCAGTCGGTGATGACGCCGTCGGTCAGGGTGACGGTGACGGACACCTCGCCCATGCCGGTGGCGGTGCCGGTGAACTCACCCGACACGCCGCCGGACCCGGCAGCAGACCCGGCCGAAGCCGCGGTCGAAGAAGAACTGCTCCCGCCGCAGGCGGTCAGGCCAAAGGCCATGACGGCTGCCAGCGCAAGCGCTGCAATGCGTTTTCTCATGATGGACTCCTTTTTCTTTCCGGATGGAATTTACAAGCCGGCTTCTTCCAGCGCCGCGGCCAGCGCCTTGTTGACCGCGTCGGAGGTGATGGTCGCGCCTGCGACGACGTCGATTGCTCCGTTAGCCGAGACGATCTCCTCGCCGGCAGCCTCGATCACCGGCGAACCGATGCCCTCGGTCTCGCCGTCGCCCACCACCTCGCAGGCGGTGATGACGCCGTCGGTCAGGGTGACGGTGACGGACACCTCGCCCATGCCGGTGGCGGTGCCGGTAAACTCGCCCGACACGCCGGCCGAAGCCTCGGCGGTTTCCCCTGCGTCGGCCGCAGCCGTAGAAGAGCTGCTCCCGCCGCAGGCGGCCAGGCCAAAGGCCAGCACCGCCGCCAGTGCGAGCGCTGCAATGCGTTTTCTCATGACGTTCTTCCTTTCTTCTTTACCTTGTTGCCTGTTGTGCGGCGCCCGGCTGCCCGGGCGCACCTATGGTAAGTGTACCGGATTGTTATTCACTTGTCAAGGCGGTTTTTCTTTTTGGTTCTTTTTTGTCTCTTTTGGCCTTCGTTTTTCATTTTGGGGGTCTTTTCGCCGGCCGGCTTAAGAAACCAGATGCAGGCAAAGCCGCCCGCCGCCGCCCCGACCGCCATCAGATGGCGGCCCGCCTCCAGCCCCAGCGCCTCGGCCAGCAGGGGGAACAGCAGGCTGCCCGCGCTCTGCCCCAGGGCCAGAAAACCGTAGTTCACCCCGGCGTGGGGCAGGCCGAACAGGTCGGTGGAAAAGGCGGGCAGCACCGCCGCCAGCGCCGAATAGCAGAAGGTCAGCCCCGCGTAGACCGCCGCCACCGCCCACCCCTGCGCAAAGGCGAACCCCGCCGACAGCCCCGCCGACGCCCCAAACAGCAAAAGGTCGGTGGGGCGGCGGCCGATCTTGTCGCTCAGCAGGGGCATCAGCAGCCGGCCGGCCGTGCTGCCCGCGCTGCCCAGCACCACCGCCCAGACCGCCTCCCCTTCGGTCAGGCCCCGCTCGGTCCCCAGCCGCAGGATGATGGGGCTGAACAGCAGCACCGCCGGGGTGGACAGGCAGACCGCCGCCGTGCACAGCCAGTACTGCCGGGTGCGCAGCATCTGTGCCGGCGGGACGTCGGGGCCTTTCTGCGCCCCGGGGGCCGCGGCGGCTGCAGGCGGGTCGGTCAGCAGGGCCGCTCCCGCCAGACAGACCGGCAGGCTGAGCGCCCCCAGCGCCCCGAACACCCCGCGTATCCCCCACCGCGGGGCCAGGGTGCGGACAAAGAGGGTCAGAAAAGCCCCCGACAGCCCGGCCGCCGCCCCGATGACGCCGGTGGCAAACCCTTTGCGCCCCTGATACCACTTCTGCGCGCAGGACTGGATGGCCGGGTAGAGAAACGCCGTCCCCAGACCGGCCGGGACGCTGAAGACCAGCGCCGCCGCCCAGCCGGCCCGCGCCGGCAGAAAGACCGCGCCCCACAGCCCCGCTTCCAGCAGGGCCGTCCCCCACAGGGCCGCGCAGCGGGGCCCGCGCTTATCCTGCAGAAAGCCCCCCAGCACACAGCCCAGCCCGTAGGCCGCGATCAGGGCGCTGAAGGCCGCCGTCGCCCCCATCTCCCCCAGGGCATACGCCTCGCGGACCGGCTGCTGGAACACCCCCCAGGCCGCCGGCAGCCCGGTCAGCAGCTGGATGGCCGCCCCCGCGACCAGGATGGCCCACGGGTGGGCGGCGGTCAAACGTTCGGCTTTCAAGTGCATCCACTCCCCTTTCGGCCTTTAGTATGCCCAGAACATTGACAAGCCGGCCGTTTCTCTTATATAATGAGAGACAACCGACACCGCCAGAATAGAGAGAGGGAAACCAGATGAAAATTCAACCGTTGAAAGGGATGCGGGACCTGCTGCCCGCCGAACAGACCCTGCGGGACTACATCCAGGGCCAGATTTTGGAAGTTTACCGCGCCGCCGGCTTTGAGCGGATCTCCACCCCCATCCTCGAGGACATGGAGAATCTTGACAAGTCCGAGGGCGGCGAGAACCTGAACCTGATCTTCAAGGTGCTCAAGCGGGGCGACAAGCTCGCCGCCGCTCTGGACGCCGGCAAATACGACCAGCTTGCCGACATGGGCCTGCGGTACGACCTGACCCTGCCCCTGTCCCGCTACTACGCCGCCAACCGGAACGTCCTGCCCACCCCCTTCAAGGTCATCCAGACCGACCGGGTCTTCCGGGCCGAGCGGCCGCAGAAGGGCCGCCTGCGGGAATTTGTTCAGTGCGACATCGACATCCTCGGGGACGAGAGCCCCAACGCCGAGGTGGAGCTGATCGACGTCACCGCCCGCGCCCTGCTCAAGATCGGGTTTACCGATTTCACCGTCAACATCAACGACCGGCGGATCCTGCGCGGGATGCTCCGGAGCATGGGCTTTGCCCCCGAGACCCTCGATTCGGTCTGCATCACCTTTGACAAGATGGACAAGGTGGGCGCCGAGGGGGTGCGCGCCGAGCTGACCGAAAAGCAGATGCCCCCCGCCGCCGTCGATGCGCTGGCCGCCTTCCTGGCCGAGGGGGCCGTCACCCTGGACGCGGTGGCCGCCCGCTGCGCCGACCCCGCCATCGCCGACGACCTCAAGTACGTCCTGGACACCGCCGGGCGGATGGCCGCCGGCAGGTACAAGGTCGCCTACTGCCCCAGCCTGGTGCGCGGGCAGGGCTACTACACCGGCATGGTCTTTGAGGTGGCCTGCCCGCAGTTTGCCGGCGCGGTGGCCGGCGGCGGCCGCTACGACAACATGGTGGGCAAGTTCCTGGGCCAGCAGGTGCCGGCCGTCGGCTTCTCCATCGGGTTTGAGCGGGTCTGCGGCATCCTGCTGGAACAGGGCTACCAGATTCCCGGGGCCAAGGCCAAGGTGGCCCTGCTCTACCCCGCCGGGGCCGACTTCCCCACCGTGCTGGCCCAGGCCGAAGCCCTGCGGGCCGACTACGCCGTCACCGTCCTGGCCCAGGGCAAAAAACTGGGCAAACAGCTGGCCGGCCTCGAGGCCGCCGGCTTTGCGGGCGCAGCCTTCTTCGGCAAAGACGAGCTGAAGTGGTTCGCCGAGCGGAAATAAGATGTATACCGAGCGGTGGGCGCGTCCCATCGCTCTTTTTCAAAGGAGAAGCCATGGTTTTATCTTTGCAGGGCTGCATGGCGGTGGGCAAAACCAGCGCCGCCCGCTGGCTGGAAGCCCACGACCCCACCCTCCAGGTCAGCTATGAGGACAACGCCGCCGTCCTGGCCGAGGTGCGCCGGCGGGGCCTCGACAAGACCCGCTGGCCCGACTACATTGAGATCCAGCAGCTCTGGCTGCAAAACGAGGTCCGCCGCTGGCAGGCCGTGCAGGGGCATCCCTGCACCGTCATGGATTTCGGGGCCGAGGAGATCGAGTTCTATACCCTCCACTACCCCCGCTCCATCGGCCGGGACTGGGCGGTGGAAGAACCGCTGGCCCGGGAGCTGGCCGCTGTCCGGCGGTGTATGCCCCGGCGCATCCTCTTTCTGGACGCGCCGGACGAGGTGCTGCGCCGCCGCAAGGCCGGGGACGCCAGCCGGGACCGGGGCTTCTTTGACCACTACCTGACCGCCCTGCTGCCCCTCAAGCGGGCCTGGTTTGCCGCCAAAGACAACGTGGACTTTCTGGACACCGCCTCCCTCACCCCGGACGAGACGGGGGCCGCCGTCCTGGAGTGGGTCGTCCGGCAGCGCCGGGCCCAGCAGCTCCCCTGAACAAAAAGCGCCGCCCTCCGGCCAAAACCGGAGGGCGGCTTGCTTTTTATGGTACAGGGTAAAGAATGGAGAATCTTACTCGCTTACCGGCGGCCGTGCAGGATGGGCGACAGGGGCTTGTAGATCAGCATGCAGAGCACGGCGTCCAGCAGACCCTTGGCCAGGGTCCAGGGCATATTGAAGATGACCAGGCACTCCAGCAGCCCGCCCACCGAGGGCAGGATGGCCTGGTACATCCCGATGATGGCGTCCAGCGGCATCCCGTAGATGACGACGTAGGCCGGGTAGGTCAGGAAGTAGTTGAGGGGGATGCTGACGATGGCCATGGCCGCCGCGCCCAGCACCGCGCCGAGGACGGCGCTGCGGCGGGTCTTGTTGCGCTTGTACACAAAGCCGGCCACCCAGGCGAAGACCGCGCCGAACAGGAAATTGCACAGTTCGCCCACGCCGCCGGTCGAGCTGGCCAGCAGCAGGTGGATCAGGTTTTTGATCAGGCTGATCAGCACCCCGTACATCGGCCCGAGGGCGAAGGCGCCCAGCAGTTCGGGCAGGTCGGAGAAGTCCATCTTGACGAAGGACGGCATGATCATCGGGATGGGGAAATCCAGGAACATCAGCACAAAGGCCACCGCCGACAGCATGGCGGTGACGGTCAGCTTGCGGACCTGGTCGCGCCCGCCGGTGCGGGCAGGGGCTGCGGTTTTGGTTTCACTGTTTGCTTGCATGGTCGTTACCTCCCGGGGCTTTTGCCCCAATCCAAAAATGTGAGGAAAGCTCTTTTCACCAGGAGACAAACAGAAAGCGCCCTGCCGCACAGATACCATGCAACAGGGCGCAACGATACAACAATTCTGTCCGTCGTCTCTTCCATCCAGACTATACTGTCGGCCCCGGAGTTTCACCGGGTCAGCACCCTTTGGGGGGTGGTCGCGGGCTGTACCGCCGGTGGGGAATTGCACCCCGCCCTGAAACGAACTTTCTTGCTATGAGTATAGCAGATTCTCCGCAAAATGCAAGAGGGAAAGCAGAAGTCAGACTTTTCCCGCATTGCCAGCCGGGCTCTTCTGTGATAAAATAGGGCGGTAACACCCGACAAAATAGGAGGCGCGCCATGCTGTTTGTGATCCAGGACCTGCAATTTTCCATCGGCGGGCTTTTGCTGGAGGGATACCCCGCCTTTGGCGCCCGGTGCCTCTGCGCGGCGCTGCTGCTGGCGGCGGGGCTCGTTCTGCGGCGGTGGCTGCTGCGGTGGCTGTTCCCCCATCTGGCCCAGTTCCACCTGCCCTCCCATGCCATGGGCATCCTGGTCGGCAGCTTTGCCCGGCCGGCCGCCCAGTTTGCCGCCCTGACCGGCCTTTACCTGGCACTGGCCTCCCTGCCGTGGGGCGCCGCGGCGGCGACGCGGGCTTTTCTGCTCAAATTGTACCGCTTTGCGGTCATCTTGCTGCTGTCCTGGGGATTGTACGGCGCCTCCGAGCTGACCGGGCTGCTGCTGAGCGGCGCGCGGGAGGAAGTGCGCGCCAACAAGACCCTGCGCAGCGTATTGGTCAAAGTATACAAAGTGATGGTCGTCATTTTGGGCGGCCTGATGGCCGCGCAGGAGCTGGGCCTGCCGGTTACCGGCATCATCACCAGCGCGGGCCTGGTCGGCCTGACCATCTCGCTGGCCGCGCAGGACACCGCCAGCAACCTCTTTGCCGGATTGATGATCCTGATCGAGCGTCCCTTCCAGATCGGGGACTGGGTTCTGGTGGGCGACGTCGAGGGCAGCGTCGAGGACATCACCTTCCGCTCCACCAAGATCCGCGCGCTGGACAATTCCCTCTACATCCTGACCAACAGCGACGTCTGCGCCGCCACCATCAACAACGGCACCCAGCGGACCAAGCGGCTCTACCGCTTCACCCTCGGGGTGGAGTACGGCGCCACCCGCGCCCAGCTGGAAAAGCTGATGGAGGACCTGCGGGCCATGCTGGCCGCCAGCCCCCACACCTACGAGGATTCGGTCATTGTGGAAGTGAGCGGGTTCGGGGCGTCCAGCATCGACCTGCTGGTGTCGGCCTACCTGCGCACCCCCGACGCCAACGAGTTCTACCGGATGCGCAACGACCTGAACCTTGACCTGATGGACATCGTCCGGGCCGACGGGCTGGATTTCGCCTTCCCGTCCACCAGCGTGTATATCAAGGAGGGCGCGGGCCATACCAACACATAAAAGACACCGGGAGGTTTTCTGTATGGAGATCGAGCGCAAATGGCTGGTGGAGGGCTGGCCCGACGGGCTGCCCCTCGCCGAAGAGTTCACCATGCGGCAGGGCTACATCAACGTGCGCCCCACCGTCCGCATCCGGGAGGAGGCCAAAACCGGCGGCGACACCGCCTGGATCCTCTGCTTCAAATCGGCCGGGGGGCTGGCCCGGGAAGAGATCGAGCGCCCCATCGACCAGGCCCTGTTCAATGAGCTGGCTCAAAAGATCATCGCCCGCCCCCTGATCGAGAAGGTCCGCCGGACCTACCTGCTGCCCGACGGCTGCCGTCTGGAGGTCAACCATGTAGACGCCGGCCAGCCCGGCGCCTTCTGGTACGCCGAGATCGAATACCCCACCGTCGCCGCGGCCGAAGGCTGGGCGGCCCCCACTGCGGCGCTTGCGGCCTATCTCGCCTGCGAGGTGACCGGCCGGCCCGGCCAGAGCATGGGGGCTTACTGGGAGAAAACGAGAGGTGACAAATGATGTACCCCGAAATGCGCCGCAAAAAGCAGGCCCTCGACCCGGCGGCCTGCGGCGCCATCCTGCAGGCCGGGACCTCGGGGGTCCTGGCCCTTTCCGGGGCGGACGGGCAGCCCTACGCCGTCCCCCTCAGCTATGTGTACTACGCGGGTAAAATCTACTTTCACTGCGCCAAAGCCGGCCACAAGCTGGACCTGCTGGGCCAGAACCCCAAAGCCTCTTTCTGCGTCATCGGGCAGGACCAGGTGGCGCCCGCAAAGTACACCACCCTCTACCGCAGCGTCATCGTCTGCGGGACGGTGCGTGAGCTGACCGACCCGGCCGAAAAGCGGGCCGCCATCGAGGCCCTCGCCCGCCGCTACGCCCCCGGCGAAACGGCCGAGGGGATCGACGCCGAGATCGCCCGCTACTGGGACCGTCTCTGCATGCTGGAGCTGACCCCCAGCCGCATCACCGGCAAACAGTGCATCGAGCTGGTGGGGCAGTGATCGCCCCCTGAAAGGAGCTGCTGCCTACGAAACGCGCAAAATTCCACTTCAGCTTTCAGTACAACGCCCCGGTCGTGCTGACTTTTTTCCTGTTGTCCTTCGGGGTGCTGCTGCTGGACGGCGCCACCGCCGGCTGGACCACCAGCCACCTGTTCTGCGTCTACCGTTCCTCCCTCAAGGACCCGCTGTTCTACCTCCGGCTGTTCGGCCATGTGCTGGGCCACGCCGACCTCGACCACTTTTTGAACAATATGCTGCTCTTTCTGGTCATCGGCCCGCCGATGGAGGAAAAATACGGCAGCGTCCCCCTGCTCAAGGCCATCGTCCTCACCGCGCTGGTGTCCGGGGTGCTGCAGTGCATCCTCTTCCCCGGGGTGGCGCTGCTGGGGGCTTCGGGCATCGTCTTTATGCTCATCATGCTGTCCTCCCTGGCGGGCGGCGGCGGGGGCATCCCGGTCACCATGCTGCTGGTGGCCGCCCTCTACCTCGGCGACCAGATCTACGCCATCCTCTTTGTGCAGGACAACGTCGCCAACTTCATGCACATTGTGGGCGGGGTCTGCGGCACCGCCTTCGGCTTTTACTCCGCCTACGCAAGGCCGCGCAAAAAGAGGCGGTAAAGTCATACTTATCCGCCCCAAATTCCCTTTTCCCGCGGCAATTCGGGCCGTTTGGCCGAAATTTGCGCGCCGCGCCCCCGTTAAAATCGTAATTTTGTCTATTGCGTTTTGGGCCGCGGCCCGGTATAATGCAACTATCAGCAGCAACGGCGCTGTGAGTCACCTCCGACTCGCAGCGCCTTTTGTGTGTGTGTTCGGCGTCCCGCCTGCCGGCTGGGCGCGACATCCCTGATGTGAGTTAAGGAGCAGTTTATGGCAGCAAATGTGATGGAAATCTACGGCAGCAAGGTCTTCAACGAGCACGTCATGAAGGAACGCCTGCCCAGCGCCACCTATAAGAGCCTGAAGGACACCCTGCACAAGGGCGCGCCGCTGGACATCGAGGTGGCCAACGTCGTGGCCAGCGTCATGAAGCGCTGGGCCATGGAGCTGGGCGCGACCCACTACACCCACTGGTTCCAGCCGCTGACCGGCATCACCAGCGAAAAGCACGACGGCTTTGTCAGCCCGGTGGGCGACGGCACCGCCATCATGGAGTTCAGCGGCAAGGAGCTGGTCCGGGGCGAGCCCGACGCATCCTCCTTCCCCTCCGGCGGCCTGCGCGCCACCTGCGAGGCCCGCGGCTACACCGCCTGGGACCCCACCAGCTACGCCTTTGTCAAGGATGACGTGCTGTGCATTCCCACCGCCTTTGTCAGCTACACCGGCGAGGCGCTGGATAAAAAGACCCCCCTGCTGCGCTCGATGAAGGCGCTGTCCATCCAGGCAAAGCGCATCCTCAAGCTGTTCGGCAAGGAGGTGGACTATGTGTCCACCACCGTCGGCCCCGAGCAGGAATACTTCCTCGTCCGCAAGGAGGACTACGAGGCCCGCCAGGACCTGATCCTGACCGGCCGCACCCTCTTCGGCGCGCCCGCCGCCAAGGGCCAGGAGCTGGAAGAGCACTACTTCGGCACCATCCGGCCCCAGGTCTCCGCCTTCATGAAGGAGCTGGACGATACCCTGTGGGAGCTGGGCGTCCCCGCCAAGACCAAGCACAACGAGGTGGCCCCCTGCCAGCATGAGCTGGCCCCCATCTTCGACACCACCAACGTGGCCATCGACCACAACCTGCTGACCATGGAGATGATGCAGAAGATCGCCCCCAAGTACGGTCTGGTCTGCCTGCTGCACGAAAAGCCCTTCGAGGGGGTCAACGGCAGCGGCAAGCACAACAACTGGTCGATGAGCACCAGCAAGGAAAATCTGCTGGACCCCGGCGACACCCCCATGGAAAACCTGCAGTTCCTGGTCTTCCTGGCCGCCGTCATCAAGGCGGTGGATGAATACGCCGACCTGCTGCGCACCTCGGTCGCCACCCCCGGCAACGACCACCGCCTGGGCGCCAACGAGGCGCCTCCGGCCATCATCTCCATCTTTGTGGGCGAGGAGCTGGAGGCCGTCATCGACGCCATCGCTTCGGACAGCCCCTACGCCGGCCCGGCGCGGATGAAGATGGACCTCGGCGTCGACGTCCTGCCCAAGTTCAGCAAGGACACCACCGACCGCAACCGCACTTCCCCCTTCGCCTTCACCGGCAACAAGTTCGAGTTCCGTATGCCCGGCAGCCATGAAAACCTGAGCGACGCCGACACCATCCTGAACACCGCCGTCGCCAAGGAGCTCAAGGGCTACGCCGATGAGCTGGAAGCCTCCGAGGACTTCCCCAACTCGGTCATCGCCCTGGTCAAGCGGACCATCCGCGACCATCGCCGGATCATCTTCAACGGCGACGGCTATTCGGCCGAGTGGGAGATCGAGGCCGAGCGCCGCGGCCTGCCCAACAAGAAGTACACCCCCGCCGCCCTGCCCGCCCTCATCGCCCCCAAGAACATCCGGCTGATGGAGGAGTTCGGCGTCATGACCCGGACCGAGATGTTCAGCCGGTACGAGGTCGAGATGGAGCACTACGCCAAGATCATCAACATCGAGGCGCTGACCATGCTGGAAATGGCCCGCAAGCAGCTGCTGCCCGCCATCAACAGCTACATGAGCGACCTGGCCCGCACCATCGCCGCCAAGAAGGCGGTCAGCGAGGCTCTGAGCGTCAAGGCCGAGACCGCCCTTCTGGAGCGGCTGAGCCGCGACGCCGACAAGATGAGCGAGACCATCGACCATCTGGCCGCCGCCGAGCGGACCGCCCAGACCCTGGCCGACATGACCGCCAAGGCCAACGCCTTCCACGACAAGGTGCTGCCCCTGATGGACGCGCTGCGCTCGGCCGCCGACGACGCCGAGACCATCTGCAGCGACAAGTACTGGCCCCTGCCCAGCTACAGCCAGATGCTGTATTACGTCGAGAAATAACCACTCCGGCCCGGACCTGCTGCATGAACGCGGGCCCCGGGCCTTTTTTGATGCGAGGTCCCGCTTATGAACGACACCACACGGCAGGACGTGCTCGACTTTGTGGAGGACAACAACGTCAAGTTCGTCCGGTTCGCCTTTACCGATATCTTTGGCACCCAGAAGAACATCGCCGTCCTGGCAGGCGACCTGCCCAAGGCCCTGGAGGACGGGGTCTGCTTTGACGGCAGCGCCGTCCCCGGCTTCATGCAGGTGGAGGAGAGCGACCTGGTCCTCCGGCCCGACCTGTCCACCCTGACCATCCTGCCCTGGCGGCCGGCCGAGGGCCGGGTGATGCAGTTCTTCTGCGACATCGAGCAGCCCGACGGCAAGCCCTTCGGGGGCAACTGCCGGGGCTTTCTGCGGCAGATTGCCCGGCGGTTCCGGCAGCTGGGCCTGGTCTGCAACGTGGGCACCGAATGCGAATTCTATCTCTTTGAGACCGACGATCGGGGCCGGCCCACCCGCATCCCCCTCGACCGGGGCGGCTACTTCGACGTCTACCCCCTTGACGCCGCCGAGAACCTCCGCCGGGACATCTGCCTGACCATGGAGCAGATGGGTCTGGCCCCCCAGCACAGCCACCACGAGAGCGGCCACGGCCAGAACGAGATCGACTTCCACCACGCCGCCCCCCTTCAGACGGCCGACCATGTCATGATGTTCAAGCAGATTGCCCGGGCGGTGGCCGGCCGCAGCGGGCTGCACGCCAGCTTTATGCCCAAGCCCCTGGCCGGGCAGGCCGGCAGCGGGCTGCACGTCAACATCTCCCTCTACCGGGACCGGCAGAACCTCTTTGAGGGGGACATCGCCCCCGACAGCCCCGCCGGCAGCTTTATCGCCGGCGTGCTGGCCCACAGCCGGGAACTGACCGCCTTCACCAATCCCCTGCCCAACAGCTACCTCCGCTTCGGCTGCGACGAGGCTCCCCGCTTTGTCAGCTGGAGCCGGCAGAACCGCAGCCAGCTGGTCCGCATCCCCGCCGTCCGGGGCGGCAACTGCCGGATGGAGCTGCGCAGCCCCGACCCCGCCTGCAACCCCTACCTGGCCATCGGGCTGATCCTGGCCGCCGGGCTGGACGGGCTGGAACAGCGGATGGAGCTGTGCGCCCCCGTCAACCGCAACCTCTTTGAGCTGGGGCCCGAAGAAGCCGCCGCCCTCGGCCTTGAAATGCTGCCCGCCACCCTGGAGGAAGCGGTGGAGGCGGCCCAGAACAGCCCCTTCCTGGCCAAATACCTGCCCGAGGGGCTGGCGCAGCGGTATTATCAGCAGCAGCTGCGCCGCTGCGCCGAGCTGCGGGAAGCCGCCGACCCCGCCGAATTCGAGCGGGCGCGGTACTTCTCCGCCATCTGACCGGCCCGATGCGGGCCGAGAGAGGAGGGGTGGCATGGGACGTGCCATGATCGTCAGCGCGGGCTCGAACGCCAACGAATACCTGTCCGCCCGGCTGACCGAACTGGGATACCTGCGGCCGGTCATCGTCCCGAGCGGCACCGAAGCCCGCCGCCGGATGCTGGCCGAGGGCTTTGAGCTGGTGGTAGTCAACGCGCCGCTGCCCGACGAGTTCGGCCACGAGCTGTGCGCCGCCGCGGTCGAGCAGACCGATGCCGGGGTGATCCTGCTGGCCAAGGCCGCCGCCTGCGACGAGCTGCTGGCCCCCATGAACGGGCAGGGGGTGCTGGTGGTGCCCAAGCCCTTTTCGGCGGCGCTCTTTCTGCAGGCGGTGCATATGGCGGCCGCCGGCAACCACCGGCTGCAGCGTCTGCGGGCCGAACAGGACCGCCTGCAGCAGAAACTGGCCGAACTGCGGCTGACCGGCCGGGCCAAATGCCTGCTGATCCAGCACCGGGGGCTGACCGAGGCCGAGGCCCACCGCTATCTGGAAAAGACGGCGATGGACACCCGTCAGAACCGGATAAAAGTGGCGCAGGATGTCATCAATGCGCTTGACCCGGACGCCGCTTGTGGTGTATAATAGAAGCTGTATGATTCTTAGCAGAAGGCGTGCGGGGGTCACCGCGCGCCTTCTCTCTGTGATGCGACGGCCCCCGGCTGACCGTGGGGCAAGATGGAGGAAAACTATGGCGACGAAATACATCTTTGTGACCGGCGGCGTGGTCTCGGGCCTGGGCAAGGGGATCACCGCGGCCAGCCTGGGGCGGCTGCTCAAGTGCCGCGGCCTCAAGGTGGCCAGCCAGAAGCTGGACCCCTATGTCAACGTGGACCCCGGCACCATGAGCCCCCTGCAGCACGGCGAGGTCTTCGTCACCGACGACGGCACCGAGACCGACCTCGACCTGGGGCATTATGAGCGCTTCATCGACGAAAACCTGAACAAATATTCCAATCTGACCACCGGCAAGGTCTATTGGAACGTCCTGAACAAGGAGCGCCAGGGCGCCTACCTCGGGCAGACCGTCCAGATCATCCCCCACATCACCAACGAGATCAAGAGCTACATCTATAACCTGGCCTCTTCCACCGAGGCCGACGTGGTCATCACCGAGATCGGCGGCACCACCGGCGACATCGAGAGCCAGCCCTTCCTCGAGGCCATCCGCCAGGTGGGCATCGAGCAGGGCCACGAGAACTGCTGCTACATCCATGTGGTGCTGGTGCCCTACATCTCGGGCTCCAACGAGTACAAATCCAAGCCCGCGCAGCACTCGGTCAAGGAGCTGCAGGGGATGGGCATCAGCCCCGACATCATCATCCTGCGGGCCGACGGCAGCGTGGGCAGCGACATCCGCCGCAAGATCAGCACCTTCTGCAACGTCAAGCCCGAGTGCGTCATCGAAAACCTGACCATGCCCAGCCTCTACCAGTGCCCGCTGATGCTGCACTCCAACGGGCTGGACGACGTGGTGGTGGAGAAGCTGAACCTCGACGTCCCCGCCGCCGACCTGACCGAGTGGAAGGACGTGGTCTCCCGCATCGCTTCGCGGTCCCGCACCTGCACCATCGCGCTGGTGGGCAAGTACGTCAAGCTGCACGACGCCTATCTGTCGGTGATGGAGAGCCTCTACCACGCCGGCTTTGAGAACGACAGCCAGGTCGAGATCAAGTGGGTGGACAGCGAAGAGCTGCGCACCGACGCCGACTGCGCCGCCGCTTTCTGCGACGTGGACGGCATCATCGTGCCGGGCGGCTTCGGCGACCGCGGCATCGAGGGCATGGTGGCCGCCGCCCGCTGGGCGCGGGAGCACGAGGTGCCCTACTTCGGCATCTGCCTCGGGATGCAGATCATGGTGATCGAGTTTGCCCGCGGGGTGCTGGGCTATGCCGACGCCAACTCCAGCGAGTTCACCCCCGACGGGGCCCACAACGTCATCGCCCTGATGGCCGACCAGCAGGGCAACATCCCCAAGGGCGGCACCATGCGTCTGGGCAAGTATCCCTGCAAGGTCGCGCCCGGCACCAAAATGGCCGAATGCTACGGCGAGGACCTGATCTGGGAGCGCCACCGCCACCGCTACGAATTCAACAACGATTTCCGCGCCGAGATGGAGGCCGCCGGCCTGGTCATCTCGGGCACCAGCCCCGACGGCCGCCTGGTCGAAACGGTCGAGCTCCCCGGCCGGCCCTTCCACCTGGGCGCCCAGTTCCACCCCGAGTTCAAGAGCCGCCCCAACCGGGCCCACCCGCTCTTCAAGGCCTTTATCGCGGCCAGCCTGCGCAACCGCCGCACCGCCGGCCGCAGCAGCATGGACCCCTACCTGGCCGCCGACAAAAAAGTGAACCGCTGATCGTTCTTTATCTACAAAAAGATCCGCCGCAGTTTGCCGCTGCGGCGGATCTTTTTTTGTCCTTTACCTCCCCGCCCGGAAGGCGTCCATGCCGGGATAGACGGCCGCGGGGCCCAGTTCCTCCTCGATCCGCAGCAGCCGGTTGTACTTGGCCACCCTCTCACCGCGGCTGGGCGCGCCGGTCTTGATCTGGCAGGTGCCGAGGGCCACCGCCAGGTCGGCGATGGTGGTGTCCGCCGTCTCGCCCGAGCGGTGGGAAGCAATGGCGGCGTAGCCGGCCTTCTGGGCCATCTGGATGGCCTCCAATGTCTCGGAGACGGTGCCGATCTGGTTGGGCTTGATGAGGATGGCGTTGCCGCAGCCCAGCCCGATCCCTCTGGCCAGCCGTCTGGTGTTGGTGACGAACAGGTCGTCGCCCACCAGCTGAACCCTGCCGCCCAGCTCCCGGGTCAGCGCCTGCCAGCCCTCCCAGTCCTCCTCGTCCAGGCCGTCCTCGATGGAGAGGATGGGGTACTTTTCCGCCAGGCTCTTCCAGTGGGCGATCAGGCCGCGGGTGGTACAGGCGGCGCCGCTCTTGGGCAGTTTGTAATGGCCCTTGCCGCCGGCGGGGTCCTTCCACTCGCTGGCGGCGGCGTCCAGCGCAAGCATGAAGTCGGCGCCGGGCCGGTAGCCGGCCCGCTCGACGGCGGCCAGAATGATCTCGATGGCTTCCTCGTCGCCGGCAAGGTCGGGGGCAAAGCCGCCCTCGTCCCCCACCGAGGCGGCCAATCCCCGGCTTTTGAGGATGGCCTGCAGAGCGTGGAACACCTCGGCGCACATCCGCAGCGCCTCCCGGAAGGAGGGCGCGCCCACCGGCAGGATCATGAACTCCTGGGTGTCGACGGTGTTGGCGGCGTGGGCGCCGCCGTTCAGGATGTTCATCATCGGGACGGGCAGCCGCCGGGCGGCTGCGCCGCCCAGAAAGCGGTAAAGGGGCAGCCCGAGGGAAGCGGCCGCCGCCCGGCAGGCCGCGATGGAGACGGCCAGGATGGCGTTGGCCCCGAGATGGGACTTGTCCTGCGTGCCGTCGGCTGCCAGCAGAGCGGCGTCGACGGCGTAGAGATCGGCGGCGTCCATCCCGGCAACGGCCCGGGCGATGACGGTGTTGATATGCTCCACCGCCCCGGTGACCCCCCTGCCCAGATAGCGGTCCCTGTCGCCGTCCCGGAGCTCCAGCGCCTCAAACTCGCCGGTGGACGCGCCGCTGGGGGCGCAGCCCCGCCCGACGGCGCCGTCCGCCAGGGTGACCTCGGCCTCGACGGTGGGGTTGCCGCGGGAATCCAAAATCTCGCGGCCGGTGACCTGTGTGATCGTTCGCTCGTTCATGCGCAATACCTCCTGCTTTCGGCGCAGCCTGCCAATGCGGCCGCACCGTTCCTCAAGAGTATGCCCAGAAAATGCGAAACGCCACACCCGGGCGGGCGCGGCGTTGGATGCAGGTTTACTTTTCGGTATCGGCGGCCTTTTTGCGGGCGGCGCGCTTTTTGGGCGCGGGCTCGGCGGCAGCCGCAGGCGCGGTCTCAGCCTTTTTGGCGGTGCGGGCAGCCCGCTTTTTGGGGGCGGGAGCCTCGGCGGCAGGGGTCTGCTCTGCCTTGGCTTCGGCGGC
>DXHQ01000070.1 GCA_019113345.1 Candidatus Faecalibacterium intestinigallinarum | reverse complement strand
CGCAAATCAAGGCTTGACAACCCGC
The DNA here is from genome assembly GCA_019113345.1 of Candidatus Faecalibacterium intestinigallinarum. Lineage (GTDB taxonomy): Bacteria > Bacillota > Clostridia > Oscillospirales > Ruminococcaceae > Faecalibacterium > Faecalibacterium intestinigallinarum. The sequence continues at coordinate 10,962 of DXHQ01000070.1, read as the reverse complement.
CCCCCGATTGGTATAATAAAACACGTTCCGGCGGTCAGACGCCGGCGGCCATCACAAGTATGGCCCGGTAGCTCAGTTGGTTAGAGCACCAGCCTGTCACGCTGGGGGTCGTCGGTTCGAGCCCGATCCGGGTCGCCATATGCTGCTATAGCTCAGTTGGTAGAGCGCATCCTTGGTAAGGATGAGGTCTCCAGTTCAAATCTGGATAGCAGCTCCACAGCATATCCTCGAAGGCAAGTCCTTCGGGGATATTTTTGTTTATTCAAATCCGCCATCTTTTTCGCCCATCCGGCCGCATCTTTTTGCCCAAACGGAAGAAAACGCCGCAGCTTATTGACGAAACCGCCGCTTCGTTGTAATATAAGGAAGGCAAGAGTTAGCCATATACAACTTTTGCGGTATGGAGGTGCAAACGATGTTTTTGAAAGACGCCCAGATCGGCCGGACCTATGTGGTCGAACGGATCGACCTGCCTTTCCAGCTGGAACGCCGGCTGGAAGCCCTGGGCATGACCCGGCAGACGCCGGTCTCGGTCCTGAACCGGAAGGGCAAGGGCATTCTCATCATCAAGCTGCGGGGCACCCGCTTTGCCCTGGGGTACAATATCACAAAGAATATCGAGGTCAAGGAGGGACAGCCGGATGCCTGAACAGAAGCATGATATGACCATCGGGTTCATCGGCAACCCCAACTGCGGCAAGACCACCCTCTTCAACGCCTATACCGGCGCCAACCTCAAGGTGGCCAACTGGCCCGGCGTCACGGTGGAAAAGGTGGAGGGCGCGGTCAAGCACCACGGGCTGGACATCCATCTGGTCGACCTGCCCGGCACCTACAGCCTGACCTCCTACACCATGGAGGAGACGGTGTCCCGTCAGTTCATCCTCAGCGACGAGGTGGATGTCATCATCAACGTGGTGGACGCCTCGGCCCTCGAGCGGGGGCTCTACCTGACCTTGCAGCTGCTGGAGCTGGGCAAGCCGGTGGTCATGGCCCTGAACATGATGGATATCGTGGAAAAGCGCGGCATGGAGATCGACCTCCACCGCCTGCCCGAGATGCTGGGCATCCCGGTCATTCCGGTGTCGGCCCGGCAGCGCCGCGGTCTGGACGCCCTGCTCCACGCGGCGGCCCACCACAAGGACAGCACCGGCCCCGACAACCTGGTCCACCAGCACAAGACCGTCTCCCACCACCAGCACGACCACCACGCCGAGTACACCATGGTCTACTCCGACCTCATCGAGGACAAGATCGACCAGATCATCCCCGCGCTGCGGCAGCGCTACCCCGGCCTGGGCAACGAGCGCTGGCACGCCCTCAAGCTGCTGGAAGGCGACCAGGAGATCTGCGAAAAATACCCGGTCGACCTGCCGCAGGTCCTCGACCGCAGCTATGAGTCGGACATCATCAACCAGAAATACGACTTCATCGGCGAGATCATCGACGAAGTGCTGATCCACAAGGAGCGTCAGGACGTCCTGACCGAGCGGGCCGACCAGCTGCTGACCAGCAGGGTCTGGAGCATCCCGGTCTTTCTCGCCATCATGGCGGTCATCTTCTTTTTGACCTTCACCATCGGCGACTGGCTGAAAGGTTACCTCGAGATCGCCATCGGCTGGCTGAGTGACGGCGCGGCCGCCGGCCTCGGCGCCATCCACGCCGGCGACGTCCTCACCAGCCTGATCGTCGACGGCATCATCGCCGGCGTGGGCACCATCGTCACCTTCCTGCCCAACATCCTGATCCTCTTCCTCTGCCTGGCCCTTCTGGAGGACAGCGGCTACATGGCCCGCGTCGCCTACGTCATGGAGGGGGTCATGTCCAAACTCGGCCTGTCGGGCAAGGCCTTCATCCCCATGCTGCTGGGCTTCGGCTGCACGGTGCCGGCCATCATGGCCTCCCGCGCGCTGGAAAACAAGCACGACCGGCTCAAGGTCATGCTGGTCACCCCCTTCATGAGCTGCAACGCCCGGCTGACCATCTACATCCTCTTTTCCGAGATGTTCTTTGGCGAGCACGCCATGGTGGTGGCCTACGCCATGTACCTGATCGGCATTGTGGTGGCCATTCTGGTCACCGCCCTGCTCCACCTGCTCGACCGCAAAAAGAGCGTCAACTACCTCCTGATCGAGCTGCCCGAGTACAAGCTCCCCGACGCCCGCACCGTGGCCATCTACGTCTGGGAAAAGGTCAAGGATTACCTTGAAAAGGCCGGCACCACCATCTTCATTGCCACCCTCATCATCTGGGTGGTGCTCAACTTCGGCCCCGCCGGCTACACCCCCGATATGTCGGACAGCTTCGGCGCGGTGCTGGGCAAGCTGCTGACCCCCTTCTTCGCCCCCATCGGCCTGGGCTTCTGGCAGATTGCGGTGGCCCTCATCGCCGGCATCTCGGCCAAAGAGGTGGTGGTGTCCAGCTGCGCGGTGCTGTTCGGCATCGTGAACGCCAGTTCCCCCGCCGGGATGGCCGCCTTTGCCGCCGCGCTGGAAGGGATCGGCTTCGGCCCCTTCAACGCCCTCTGCCTGATGATCTTCTGCCTGCTCTACATCCCCTGCGCCGCCGCCCTCGGCACCATTCAGAAGGAGTCGGGCAGCTGGGGCTGGATGGCCTTCACCGCCGCCTTCCAGCTGGGGGTGGCCTGGCTGGTCACCTTCCTGGTCTACCAGGCCGGGATGCTGCTTTTGTAAGGGAGGGCGCGCCATGGCTTCCTTCCTCCTCCCGGCCCTGATCCTTCTGGCCCTGGCGGGCTGGGCCGTCTGGGCGGTGCGCCGCATCCGCCGCCGCAAAGGCTGCGGCTGCGGCAGCTGTTCCGCCGGCTGTCCCTACCGCAAAAACTGCAAATGACACAAACGCGCCCCGGACCTGGCGGGTGTCAGACTGTCAAAAAAGTCCCGGCCGGACGACATGTGCGTACGGTCGGGACACATACAGGGAAATTGAGCGCAGAGAGTGTGCGAGGCTGCAAAGCCGAGTGCGCGGTTCTGCGCTCAATTTTGTCCCCAGGGGGATACCAGGGGGAAGGAATTTCTGTCGCGCGGCTGCGCGCAGAAATGGGTTCCCCCTGGAGCGTGTCGCTTTTGCGACACGCTGCAACGCGCCCCGGACCTGGCAGGTCCGGGGCGCATTTTTAGTCCAGCAAAAACCGCAGCGCGCCGATCAGGTTGGCGTCGTTGCCGTAGCGGCAGCGGACGATCTCGGGCTTGCCAAAGGCGGTAAAGTGGATGGATTCATAGATGGTATCCAGCTTGGCCCGGATGATGTCGGTCACCTCGGGGCGGGCGCTGATCCCGCCGCCGATGGCGTACCGCTCCAGATCCAGCACCGACTGGACCGCGTAGATCCCCGCCGCCGTCATCTCGCCGAACTCTGCGAGGGCCGCGGCGGCCTCCGGCTCGCCGGCGTCGTAGGCCGCAAAGAACTGCAGGCCGTCCAGCCCCTCCATCGGGATATTCTTGCGGCGGGCATAGGCCAGCAGCAGGCCGGTGGCCGAGGCGTGGACCGACCAGAACCGGTCCGTCCCGCCGCTGTGCACCCCGTCGAGCGGCGTCTGCCCAAAGCCGGCGAACTGCACCGGCAGGAAGGACAGCTCCCCGGCGGCAAAGGTGTGCCCCATCCAGATGCGGTGGCCGAGGACGATCCCGCCGCCGGTCCCGGTGCCCAGCACCAGCACCGCGCCGTCGGCGACGCCGGCCAGCGCGCCGGTCCAGGCCTCGGCGTTGGCCGCGCACTTGCCGTCGTTGGCCACCTTGACCGGGCAGCCCAGCCGGGCCGCGAACAATTCCCCGACCGGCGTGTCCCGGATGAAGTCAAACGCTCCGCCGGTGTGGGCGATCCCCTTTTGGGTGTCGATCCGTCCCGGCATCGAGACGGCCGCCCCCTGGTACTGCCCGCGGAACCGTTCACCCACCGCCTCCACCGCGGCCAGCAGGCCGTCCAGGCTGTCCACGGGCGAGGGGACCTTGCCGCTTTCCAGAAAGCTGCCGTCCTCCCCCATCAGGGCGTACTTGATAAAGGTGCCGCCGATGTCCAATGCCAGATACTGTTTCATCTTGTCCTCCTTCTCTTCCTCGTTTCAATCCCAGCCAAAGAGGGAGCGCCCCTCGTCCAGCTGTCCGATCTGTGTCATTTCCTCCGTCGTCAGGGCAAAGTCAAACAGGGCGAGGTTCTCCTCCATCCGGGCCCGATGGCTCGACTTCGGGATCACCCCGATCCCGTTCTGCACCAGATACCGCAGCGCCGTCTGCGCCGCCGTCTTGCCGTGGCGCGCGCCGATCTCGTTCAGGACCGGCTCGGCAAAGAGATTCCGCCGCCCCTCGGTGAAGGGCGCCCAGGACTGCATCCGGATGCCCCGGGCGGCCAGCTGCTTTTGCAGCCCCAGCCGGGCGCAGTAGACGTGGCTTTCCACCTGGTTGACCGCCGGCGTCACCTCGCAGCGCCCGCACAGCCGCTCCACCTCGGCCCAGCTGAAATTCGACACGCCGATGGCCCGCGCCTTCCCCACCCGGTACGCCTCTTCGAGGGCATGGTACATTTCAGGCGCCTGTGCATAGGGCTCGTGGATCAAAAGCAGATCGACGTAATCGGTCCCGAGGGCCCGCAGCGAGTCGTCGATGTCCCGCTTCGCCTTTTCGTAGCCGGCGCTGGGGCTGTAGAGCTTGGTGGTGAGAAAGACCTCCTCCCGCGCAAGACCGCTCTCCCGCACCGCCTGTCCCACTGCTTCCTCGTTTTCATACATCCGGGCGGTGTCCAGCAGGCGGCAGCCCGCCTCGAGGGCCTCGCGGATGCAGCGTCTGCCCGCCGCGCCCCGCAGCTGCCAGGTGCCGCAGCCCGCCAGGGGCATCCGCACGCCGTTGTTCAAGATCAGATATTCCATCCCAGCCGCCTCCCGACTTTTTGCTTTGATTATACCGCATGCCGCGCCTCAAGTCGATAGCCGGATGCGTGTATTTTGCGCTCTTGCCGCCCCACCGGGGGCGTGGTATAATGGCGCAGGAATGTTTCTTTGGAAAGAAGGTGCCCCCCTTGCCCATCTGGAACCCCTGGCACGGCTGCCATAAGATCAGCGCCGGGTGCCTCAACTGCTACGTCTACCGGCGGGACGAGTCGGTCGGGCGGGACGCCTCGGCGGTCGCCCGCACCGCCGACTTTGACCTGCCCGTCCGGCGGGACCGGCACTGGGCCTACCGGCTGCAGCCGGACGGGCACACCGTCTTTACCTGCATGACCTCCGATTTCTTTCTGGAGGACGCCGATCCCTGGCGTCCCGCCTGCTGGCAGATGATGCGCCAGCGCAGCGACCTGCACTTTGCCATCATCACCAAGCGGATCCACCGCTTCGCCGCCTGCCTCCCGCCCGACTGGGGCGATGGCTACCCCAACGTCTCGGTCTACTGCACGGTGGAAAATCAGGAGATGGCCGACTACCGCCTGCCCATCTACCTGACCCTGCCCATCCGGCACAAGCACATCTGCCACGAGCCGATGCTCGGCCCCATCCAGATCGAGCCCTACCTCGCCTCGGGGCAGATCGAGTACGTCCTCTGCGGCGGTGAGTCGGGTCCCCGCGCCCGCCCCTGCCATTACGAGTGGGTGCTGAACACCCGGGCGCAGTGTGTCCGGCACGGGGTGGCTTTCCACTTCAAGCAGACCGGCGCGGTCTTTGTCAAGGACGGGCGGACCTACCGCGTCCCCCGGCGGCTGCAGCACAGCCAGGCCGCCCGCGCCGGCATCGACTACGACCCGCACCCCGAACGCCCCGCGCCCGGCGCGCCCGAACCGGTCCAGCAACTGCGCTGGCCCACCGAATAAATTTTTTCAAAAATCTGCGGGCGGCCCCGGTTTTGCCCGGCGGCCGCCGTATTCTCTTTGTGTAAGCCGGATGAAAAAGAAAACAAAATTTTTTTCAGACGGCCCCGGTTTCGGGGCAGCCGCCCCGTAATCTATAAGCACTGAAACCGCACCACCCACCGTCGGAAAACAGCAAGGAGATGAATACTATGAAACGCAGATTCTGGACCAAATTCCTGGGCCTCGCCCTGACCGCCGCTTTCGCCCTGACTGCTCTCACCGCCTGCAACCCCAACAACCTCCCGCCCGAGGTGCGCCGCGCCATGCAGACCGGCGACTACAGTTCGCTGGAAAGCTACCGGGGCGGCCGGTATGACGATGACTGGGACGACCGGTACGATGATGACTGGGACGACCGGTACGACGACGACTGGGACGACCGGTACGACGACGACTGGGATGATCTCTACGATGAGTGGGATTGAACCCCCGACGGCACAGGTCCATTTTTCAAAAAGCAGCATACAGCAACGCCCTGGACGCGCCCCCTGCGCCCAGGGCGTTTTTGGTGCAAAACCTGCCAAAACTTTATTGCATTCAGGCCATCGTTTTGGTATAATTTACCCAATAAGTTGTTTTATATCCAGCAAACCAACGGCGCATCCCGGCAAATCACATTCCAAAGGAGGGTACAACATGGCCTACATCATGGCCCTGGATGCCGGCACCACCTCCAACCGGTGCATCCTGTTCAACCAAGCGGGGGAAATGTGCAGCGTCGCGCAGAAGGAGTTTACCCAGTATTTCCCCAAACCGGGCTGGGTGGAGCACGACGCCAACGAGATCTGGACCACCCAGCTGGGCGTGGCTCTGTCGGCGATGAACAAGATCGGCGCGACGGCCGCGGACATCGCCGCCATCGGCATCACCAACCAGCGCGAGACCACCATCGTCTGGGACCGCGACACCGGCGAGCCGGTCTACCATGCCATCGTCTGGCAGTGCCGGCGGACCAGCGCCTTCTGCGACGAGCTGAAGGCCCGCGGCTACACCGAGAGCTTCCGGCAGAAGACCGGCCTTGTCATCGACGCCTATTTTTCGGCCACCAAGCTGAAATGGATCCTCGACAACGTCCCCGGCGCACGGGAAAAGGCCGAGGCCGGGCAGCTGCTCTTCGGCACCGTCGAGACCTGGCTGATCTGGAAGCTGACCTGCGGCAAGATCCACGTCACCGACTATTCCAACGCCAGCCGCACCATGCTGTTCAACATCCACACCCTGGACTGGGACGACGAGATCCTCAAGGTGCTGGACATCCCCCGCTGTATGCTGCCCCAGCCCATGCCCTCCAGCTGCTTTTATGAGTACGCCGACCCCATGCACTTCGGGGACGGCATCAAGATCGCGGGGGCGGCGGGCGACCAGCAGGCGGCCCTCTTCGGGCAGACCTGCTGGACCCCGGGCGAGGCCAAGAACACCTTCGGCACCGGCGGCTTTATGCTGATGAACACCGGAGAAACGCCGGTCTTTTCCAAAAACGGCCTGGTCACCACCATCGCCTGGGGGCTGGACGGCAAGGTCCACTACGCCCTCGAGGGCTCCATCTTTGTGGCCGGCGCGGCCATCCAGTGGCTGCGGGACGAGCTGCGGCTGCTGGAAGAAGCCCGCGACTCGGAGTACATGGCCAACAAGGTCAAGGACACCAACGGCTGCTATGTGGTGCCGGCCTTCACCGGTCTGGGCGCCCCCCACTGGGACCAGTACGCCCGCGGCACCATCGTCGGGCTGACCCGCGGGTGCAACAAGTACCACATCATCCGGGCCACCCTGGACAGCCTCTGCTACCAGGTCAACGACGTGCTGCGGGCCATGGAGGCCGACTCGGGGATCAAAATGAGCAGCCTGCGGGTGGACGGCGGCGCTTCGGCCAACAACTACCTGCTGCAGACCATGGCCGATATCTCAAATCTGCCGGTGCTGCGGCCCAAGTGTCTGGAGACCACCGCCCTCGGCGCGGCCTATCTGGCCGGCCTTGCGGTCGGCTACTGGCAGAGCACCGGCGACGTGGCCAGGAACTGGGCGGTGGACAGCACCTTCCGGCCCAACATCCCGGCCGAACAGCGCGCCAAACGGCTGCGCGGCTGGAAAAAGGCGGTCCGCTGCGCCTACCACTGGGCCCTCGACGAGGAATAAGGAAAAACTGAGGAGAAGTTTATGACCGATATCATCATCATTGGCGCAGGGGTGTCCGGCTGCGCCATCGCCCGGGAGCTGGCCCGCTATCAGGCCAGCATCCTGGTTCTGGACAAGGAAGAGGACGTCTGCTGCGGCACCACCAAGGCCAACAGCGCCATCGTCCACGCCGGCTTTGACGCGGCCCACGGCACCCTGATGGCCAGGCTGAACGTCGAGGGCAGCAAGCTGATGCCCGCCCTGGCCAAAGAGCTGGACTTTGCCTACCGGCAGTGCGGCAGCCTGGTGGTCTGCCTGTCCGAGGGCGACCGTCCCCGGCTGGAGGCACTCTATCAGAACGGCGTGGCCAACGGGGTCGAGGGGCTGCGCATCGTCGAGCGGGAGGAGCTGCGCGCGATGGAGCCCAACGTCTCGGACGAGGCGGTGGCCGCCCTCTGGGCCCCCACCGGGGCCATCGTCTGTCCCTTCGGGCTGACCTACGCCCTGGCCGAGAACGCCGCCAAAAACGGCGTGCAGTTCCAGTTCGACACCGCCGTCACCCGGGTGGCGCCCATCGAGGGCGGCTGGCGGGTCGAGACCAGCCGCGGCCCCCTCGAGGCAAAACTGGTGGTCAACGCGGCCGGCGTTCACGCCGACGAGCTGCACAACATGGCCGCCCCCGCCGACCCCATGCAGATCATCCCCCGCCGGGGCGACTACTTCCTGCTGGACCACACCGCCGGCGAACACGTCCGCCACACCGTGTTCCAGCTGCCGGGCCCTGCCGGCAAGGGCGTTCTGGTCACCCCCACCGTCCACGGCAACCTGCTGGTCGGCCCCACCTCCATCGACATCGAGGACAAGGAGGCCACCGCCACCACCGCCGCCGGTCTGGACGAGGTGCGGGCCAAATCGGGCCTTGCCGTCAAGGACATCCCCCTGCGGCAGACCATCACCAGCTTTGCCGGCCTGCGGGCCCACGAGCCGCGGCATGACTTCTTCATCGGGGAGGCGGCCCCCGGCTTTGTGGACTGCGCCGCCATCGAGTCGCCCGGCCTGTCCAGCGCGCCGGCCATCGGCAGGATGGCTGCCGGCATCGCGGCCGAGCGGCTGCACCTGGAGGTCAAACCCGACTTTGACCCCACCCGCAGGGGCATTCTGGACCCCAAGACCCTCCCGCCGGAAGAGCGCAATGAGCTGATCCGCAAGAACCCGGCCTACGGCCAGATCATCTGCCGCTGCGAGAGCGTCACCGAGGGCGAGATCATCGACGCCATCCACCGGGTGCCCGGCGCCCGCAGCCTGGACGGGGTCAAACGGCGCACCCGCGCCGGGATGGGCCGCTGTCAGGCGGGCTTCTGCAGCCCCCGCGTCATGGAGATCCTGGCGCGGGAACTGGGCGTGCCCCTGTCGGACATCACCAAGGCGGGCGGCAGCTCAAAGATCATCGTCGGCGTCAACAAGGACGCGCTGTGAGGGGGGACGAACCATGAAAAACGTCGATCTTGTCATCATTGGCGGCGGGCCGGCCGGCCTCGCAGCTGCCATCGAAGCCCGCCGGCACGGGGTGGAGGACCTGCTCATCCTCGAGCGGGACAACGAGCTGGGCGGCATTCTGAACCAGTGCATCCACAACGGCTTCGGCCTGCACACCTTCAAGGAGGAGCTGACCGGCCCCGAGTACGCGGCCCGCTTCATTCAGCAGGCGAAGGAGCTCGGTATCCCCTACAAGCTGAACACCATGGTGCTGGACCTGGCCGCCGACAAGACGGTCACCGCCATGAACCGCACCGACGGGCTGTTCCAGCTGCACCCCAAGGCGGTGGTGCTGGCCATGGGCTGCCGGGAGCGGCCCCGTGGCGCCCTGAACATCCCCGGCTACCGGCCGGCCGGCATCTTCACCGCCGGCACCGCCCAGCGGCTGGTCAACATGGAGGGCTACCTGCCCGGCCGCAAGGTGGTCATCCTGGGCTCGGGCGACATCGGCCTGATCATGGCCCGCCGCATGACCCTGGAAGGGGCCGAGGTGCAGGTGGTGGCCGAGCTGATGCCCTATTCGGGCGGCCTGAAGCGGAACATCGTCCAGTGCCTGGACGACTACGGCATCCCCCTCAAGCTCAGCCACACGGTGGTGGACATCCAGGGCAAGGAGCGGGTCGAGGGCATCACCCTGGCCCGGGTGGAAAACGGCAGGCCCGTCCCCGGCACCGAGGAGCACTACGACTGCGACACCCTGCTGCTCTCCTGCGGCCTGCTGCCCGAAAACGAGCTGAGCCGGGCCGCCGGCGTCTCCCTCAGCCCGGTGACGGGCGGCCCCGCCGTCAACGAGAGCCTGGAGACCAGCATCCCCGGCGTCTTTGCCGCCGGCAACGTGCTGCACGTCCACGATCTGGTGGACTACGTCTCGGAGGAAGCCGGCGCAGCCGGCGCCCATGCCGCGGCCTACATCCGGCAGGGCGAGGCAAGCGGAGACGCCCCCGCGCTGCCGGTGCGCTGCCAAAACGGCGTCCGGTACACGGTGCCCAGCACCGTCCGCCCCGCCTGCGTGGGGGACAAGCTGACCCTGCGCTTCCGGGTCGGGGCCGTCTACAAGAACAAAAAGATCGCCGTCTACCTCGGCGACACCTGCATCTTTACCCGCCGCCGCCCGGTGCTGGCCCCCGGCGAGATGGAAACCGTCCAGCTGAAGGGCGAGCTGCTGCGGCAAGACCCCGCCGCCGACTGCATCACCTTGACTTTGGAGGAGGCGTAAGGGATGGAAACGAGGAATTTGATCTGCATCGGCTGCCCGATGGGCTGCCCCCTGACGGTCGAGCTGGAAAACGGCGCGGTCACCACCGTCACCGGCAACACCTGCCCCCGGGGCGACGCCTACGCCCGCAAGGAAGTGACCAACCCCACCCGCATCGTGACCAGCACGGTGCGGGTGACCGGCGGCGCCCTGCCCGCCGTCTCCTGCAAGACGGCCAGCGACGTGCCCAAGGGCAAGATCTTTGA
>DXHQ01000069.1 GCA_019113345.1 Candidatus Faecalibacterium intestinigallinarum | reverse complement strand
GCCGGGGCGCTGACGATGATGCAGTACTCCATCGCGCCGCGGCGGCGCAGGTTCTCGGCCAGCAGGGCCACCGAGCTGGACTTCTGGCCGATGGCGACGTAGATGCAGACGACGTTCTTGCCCTTCTGGTTAAGGATGGTGTCGAGGGCGACGGCGGTCTTGCCGGTCTGGCGGTCGCCGATGATCAGTTCGCGCTGGCCCCGCCCGATGGGGAAGAGGGCGTCGATGGCAAGCAGGCCGGTCTCCATCGGCTGGTTGACCGGCTGGCGGTCGATGATGCCGGGCGCGGGATGCTCGACGGGATAATAGGCGTCGGCCTGGATGGGCCCGGCCCCGTCGATGGGGCTGCCCAGGGCGTCCACCACCCGGCCGAGGAAGCCTTCGCCCACCGGCACGCCGGCCACCTTGCCGGTGCGGCGGACCGGGTCGCCGGCCTCGATGCCGCTGCTGTCGCCAAACAGGACGCAGCCGAGCTGGCCGGGGCGCAGCTCCTGCACCATGCCGCGGATGCCGTTGGAAAAGACCAGGACTTCGCCGTAGACGGCGTCCTCCAGGCCCGCGATGGTGGCGATCTCGTCGCCCACCGTCAGGACGGTGCCCATCTCCTCGGGCTTTGTGCTGGGCGTCCAGCTCTCGATGGCCTGGCGCATCAGGGGGATGACATCCTCCCGGCCGTCCAGGGCTTCCATCCGGCGGCGCAGCTGCTCCACGCGGCCCTGCAGGCTCCAGTCGTAGATGTCGGCGCCCACTTCGAGGCGGAAACCGCCGGCGAGGGCGGCGTCCTCCTTCCACTCGAGGGTCAGCTCCTGGCCGGGGTAGGTGCGGGCCAGAAAGTCCGCAAAGCGCCGGCGCTGGGCTTCGCTGGGGGCCTCGGCGCTGTAGAGGAGGGCGGCGTTATTCATGTTGCTCATGCTGCTTCCCTTCCTCCGCGAGGTTCAAGAATTCGTCAAAGGCGTCCCGGCTGGAGGAGAGAGCCAGCTTTTCGGCGGCGGCCATGGCCAGCTCCTTCAGTTCCTTCCGGCTGTCGGTCACCGCCTTTTCGCGGATGCTCTGGGCGCTCTTGCGGGCGGCGGCGATGATCTGGTCGGCCTGCTCCTGGGCGCGGTCCAGCTGCTGCTGGGCGGCGGCCTGGGCGATCTTCTGGCTCTCGGCGCGGCGCTCGCGCAGTTCTTCGTCCAGCTTGTCCAGCTGGGCCTGGTGGCTGGCGGCCAGCTTTTCGGCCTCGGAGAGCTTGTCGGCTGCGGCCTTGTCCATCTCGGCGTAGCGGGCGGCGCGCTGGTCCATGAACTTCTTGACCGGGCTGTACAGGATAAAATACAGCCCGCCCACCAGGATGACGAAGTTGAGCATATGCAGCAGGATCTGCTGCAGGTCAATATTCAGAGGGAGACTCATGGTGACACCTCCCGGCTTACAGGACAAAGATGATCAGGATGGCCACCAGCAGGGCATAGATGATGGCGGTCTCGATAAAGACCAGGGTCAGCATCATCGAGGTGCGGATCTTGCCCTCGGCCTCGGGCTGGCGGGCGATGCTCTCGGAGGACTTGGCGCCCAGGATGCCCATGGCGACGGCGCCGCCGGCGGCGGCGATGCCCACGGCGATGGCGCAGGCGTAGGCCTTGCCGGAGGTGGTCATCCCTTCGGCCTCGGCTTCGGCGGCCTCGGCGCTGACGGTGGCGGCGGACTGGGCGTCATCGCCCTCGGCGGCAAAGGCGGGGACGGCGACGGCAAAGGTGAGCATCAGCATCACCAGCAGGGCGGAAAGGGCTTTCTTGATGTTCAGCGTTTTCATGATAATCCTCCTGTGACATCAGGCTGCGAGGGCCTGGTTGGTTTTCTTGTTGGGTTTGGCTTTGGGCGCGACGGGCTCGGACACCTCGCCGTAGTAAAGGGCCACCAGCATGGTCAGCACGTAGCTCTGGATGAGGGCGTGCAGCAGGGTGAAGAGAACACCCACAATGACCGGCAGCACAAAGCTGAGGGTGATATAGAAGTAGACCAGCTCGGTGACCAGCAGGCCGCTCAGCAGCGCGCCGAAGAGACGGAAGCTCATCGAGATGGGCAGCGAGAACTCCTTGAGGGTGCGGCCCACCCCCCGCAGCCCGACGGCCGACACGCCGCCCGACATGATGAACAGGTAGGACAGCACGCCCATGGCGATGGCGCCATTGACGTCGGAGAGGGGAGCGGGCAGGGCGATGGAGTGCCCCGCGGTGGTGACGGCCTGCAGGCCCAGCATTTCAAACAGGGTGCTGACAAAGATATAGGTGCCCGCCCCGAACAGGTAGGGGCCCAGGACTTTGTTGTGGTGGGGGCTGTTCTTCTCGGCCATGCCGCTGAAGGTGCCTACCCACAGTTCCAGCAGCATCTGCAGCCGGCTGGGCACCTGCTCAAACCGCGGCACCGCGAAGATGCGCAGGCAGACGGCCAGCACCAGCAGCAGGGCTGTCACCACATAGGCCGAGATCAGGCCCGGGTTGACATCCTTGATCCCAAACAGGCTCACCTGACCGCTCTCGTGGAGAACGGCGTCCCGCATGACTTCCTGCACACTTTCGCTCTCGCCGCCGGACGTGCCGGTCAGGAGCGAAGCAGCCAGCAGAACCACGATGAGGGCGAGCCACAGGATAAGTTTGCGCTTATTCTGCTTCATGGTTTTGGAAAGACTCCTTTCATACCTTTCATATCAGTTTGCGATGCGATTTGAGGCGGACAAACGGTAACTTTTGCCCGTCAAATTGCAATTTTGGGTCGAGCGTATTATACTATTGACAAAGAAAAAAGTAAAATATCTTGTTAATATGCTTGCGATACTATTTTTGTATGGCAGATAGTGCACAATTCATAAAAATTAAGGGAAATTTTCTATGACCATCAACTACGATTATTACCGGATCTTCTATGTGGTGGCCCAGTGCCGCAGCTTTACCCGGGCGGCCGAGGTGCTGCAGAACAACCAGCCCAACATCACCCGCTGCATGAAGAACCTGGAGCAGGAGCTGGGCTGCAAGCTGTTCCACCGCTCCAACAAGGGCATCACCTTGACGCCGGAGGGCCAGCGCTTTTACCGGCGGGTGGCGGCGGCGGTCGAGCAGCTGCAGCAGGGCGAGGAGGAGATCCGCCGGGACGGCAGCCTGGAAAGCGGCAGCCTCTCGATCAGCGCCAGCGAGGCGGCCCTGCACATGATCCTGCTGGATAAGCTCTCGGCCTTCCGGGCGCGCTACCCGGGGGTGCACCTGCGGATCACCAACGAGACCACCCCCCAGGCCATCGAGCGGCTGCGCAGCGGCGAGAGCGACTTTGCGGTCATCACCGCGCCGCTGCTGACCGGCCGCAGCCTGCAGCAGACCGAGCTGCTGCGCTTTGCCGAGATCCCCGTCTGCGGCCCGGCCTACAGCGAGATGGCCGCCCACGGCTGCACCCTGGCCGAGCTGGCCCGCTGCCCGCTGGTCTGCCTGGGCGAGGGCACCAGCACCTACGCATTCTACCAGAGCTTTTTCAATGCCCACGGCCAGCCCTTCCGGGTGGACGTCGAGGCCGCCACCATGGACCAGATCCTGCCCATGGTGGAGCACGGCCTTGGCATCGGCTTTTACCCCGCCAAGTTGGCCGCACCCCGCATCGGGCGGGGGGAGCTGTTCTGCATCCCGCTGGAGCTGCCCGTCCCCGAACGGGCCATCAGCCTGGTGGAGGACGCTGCCCGCCCCCGCTCCACCGCCATGAAGACGATGCGGGAGATGATCTGCGGCAAAGAGTAAGGCTTCTGTTGATTTTGCCGAAGAAGACGCCGTGCTGGGCCGCCTGCCCGCGGAGTTTATCCTGGTCTGACACAAAGAAAGACCCCGCTGTCCTTTCGGACGGCGGGGTTTTTGTGTGTTTGGGTCGGATTTAGTCCCGCTTGACCTGCAGTTCCTGCTCGCAGTAGATGCAGCGGTACTTGCCGCCCGCGCCCAGCTCAAAGATCTGGTCGCACTCCTCCTCGACGGTGGAGATGCAGCGCGGGTTGCGGCAGCGGACGATGTTCACCAGCCGGCGGGGGGGCTGGGGCTTTTCCTTCTTGACGGCCTTGCCGTCCTGGATGGTGGTCACCGTGATGTTGGGGTCGAGGTAGGCCAGCACGTCCAGGTTGAGCCAGGCGGCGTCCCCCTCCACCTTGATGATGTCCTTGCGGCCGGTGGGGGATTTGGACGAGCGGGCGTTCTGGATCAGGGCCACGCTGGCGGTCCGGTTGGACTTGATGCCCAGCAGATCCATCAGGCCGACGGCGGTGCCGGCCTTGATGTGGTCGATGACGATGCCGTTCTGGATCTCGTCGATGTTCAGCATATTACGCATCCTCCTTGGGGGCTTTGGGGTCTGCCAGGCCCAGCAGGGTCATGATGAGGGCCATGCGGACGTAGACGCCGTTCTGCACCTGCTCGAAGTAGGCGGCGCGGGGGTCGTCGTCGACGTCGAGGGCGATCTCATTGACGCGGGGCAGCGGGTGCAGCACCGCCATGTCGGGTTTGGCGAGGGCCATCTTTTCGCGGGTGAGGATGTAGCTGTTTTTCAGCCGGACGTAGTCCTCCTCGTTGAAAAAGCGCTCCCGCTGCACCCGGGTCATGTAGAGGATGTCCAGCCCCGGCATGGCCTGTTCCAGGCTGCGGGTCTCGGCGTAGGGGATGTCGCTGCCCTCCAGCACGTCGGTGACGATGTAGTCGGGCACCCGCAGCTCCTCCGGGCTGATGAGGACGAACCGCACCCCCTCGTAGCGCACCATGGTCTTGATCAGGGAGTGGACCGTCCGGCCGAACTTGAGGTCGCCGCACAGGCCGATGGTCAGCCCGTTCAGGGTGCCCTTGCGGGTGCGGATGGTCATCAGGTCGGTCAGGGTCTGGGTGGGGTGCTGGTGGCCGCCGTCCCCGGCGTTGATGACCGGGATGCGGCTGTACCGGCTGGCCCGGCGGGGCGCGCCCTCCTTGGGGTGGCGGATGGCCGCAATGTCGGCGTAGCAGGACACCACCCGGATGGTGTCGGCCACGCTTTCACCCTTGGAGGCGCTGGACACGTTGTCGCTGGGGAAGCCCAGCACCTGCCCGCCCAGGTTGAGCATGGCAGCCTCGAAGGAAAGGCGGGTGCGGGTGGAGGGCTCGTAGAAAAGGGTGGCCAGCCGTTTGCGGGCGGCAACGTCCTGGTAGGCGGCGGGGTCCTGCCGGATGCGGCAGGCCAGATCGAGCAGGGCGTCGGTCTCCTCCCGGGTAAAGTCGAGCGGGTCGATCAGATGGCGCATGAAATGCCTCCTAAAAGCAGCACAGCGGCGCTCAGACGAGCGTCAGATGAGTTTTCTCAGTATCGAAAAGTCAAAAAAGTTGGTGTAATAGCTCAGCGCCCGCAGCACCGGCCGGCACAGCCGGGTGTAGCACACCTCGTCCAGAAGCAGCATGGCTTCCTCCGGGCCCAGGCGCATGGCGGTGCGGATGGCCCCGTCGGCGCAGCTGGCCTTGATGTGGGCCACCGTCGAGGAGACCTGCTGTCCGCAGTCCCGTTCCAGCACCTCGAAGATGGAGCCGGACAGGTCGAGCTTGGTATAATCCTGCCGGCCGAGCAGGGCCCGCGGCAGATAGTTGATGGAATAGATGACCGGCGCCGAATCGGCCAGGACCCGCTTGCGGATGCAGATCACCTCGGCCCCCGCCTCCAGCCCGAGGCTGGCGGCCAGGTCGCTGCCGGCGCGCATGAGGTGCACCTGGATGCCGTCGGCGTGGGGGTAGCTGCCAAAAGAGCGGATGAGGGGGTAATACTCCAGCTTCTGGTCCAGGCGGCTGCGCAGCGAGAGGACCGCACGGTTGACCACCGTGCCGATCCCCCGCACCCGCTCGACATAGCCGGCCCGCTCCATCGTGTTGAGGGCGTCCCGGATGACGGTGCGGCTGACGCCCAGTTCCCCGGCCAGGTCCAGTTCGGCGGGCAGGCGGTCGGCCCCGGCCCAGCGGCCGGTGCGCAGTTCTTCCAGCAGTTCGGCGACCACGCGGTCGCTGATGATCTGGCCGCCCAGGTGGACGGTGCTGTCAGAGGTGGGGCCCTTGGTCATGGATATGCCTTCCTTTCCCCGCAAAGGCGGGTACGCGTAGTTTGCATAGCTTGTATGCAGTATACCACATTTTCCCCGCCTTGCCTAGGTTGTATGGACAGGAAAGGCACGGTCAGTCCGCTTTGGCGTACAGGGCGATGATGTTCAGCACCACCTGGGTGGCTTTGTCCATCCGCTCGGCGGTGATGCACTCCAGCACCCCGTGGAAGTTGAACCCGCCGGTGCCGAGGTTGGGGCAGGGCAGGCCCTGCCAGCTGAGCACCGCGCCGTCGGTGCCGCCGCGGACCGGCACCTCCTCCGGCACAAGGCCCGCCATCTGAATGGCGGTGCGGGCCGTCTCGACCAGGTGGAAGTGGGGGCGGATCTTCTCAATCATGTTGCGGTAGCCGTCCTTCAGCTCGACGGTGACGGTGCCGGGGCCGTACTTGCCGTTGAAATAGTCGGCCGCCTGGCGCATATTGTCCTTTTTGTATTCCAGCTTGGCGGCGTCGTGGTCCCGCAGGATGTAGCCGAGCTTTGCCTCGGTGACGTCGCCTGTCATCTGGCACAGGTGGTAGAAGCCCTCGCGGCCCTCGGTGGTCTCGGGGCGGGCCATCCGGGGCAGGGAGAGGTGGTACTCCATCGCCACGTTGGCGGCGTTGACCATGGTGCCCTTGGCGCTGCCGGTGTGGACCGAGAGGCCGTGTACCGTCACGGTGGCGGAAGCGGCGTTGAAATTCTCGTACTCGATGCCGCCGACGTCCCCGCCGTCGACGGTGTAGCCAAAGTCGGCGCCGAACCGCTCGAGGTCGAACAGGCTTGCCCCCTCGCCGATCTCCTCGTCGGGGGTAAAGGCGATGCAGATGGGCCCGTGGGGCAGACCGTCCTGGATCAGGGTCTCGACGGCGGTGATGATCTCGGCGACGCCCGCCTTGTCGTCGGCCCCCAGCAGGGTGGTGCCGTCGGTGGTGATGAGGGTCTCGCCCTTCATCGAGGCGAGGAAGGGGAAGTCGGCCACCTTCATCACCGCGCCGGTGCCGGGCAGGGTGACGTCCCGGCCGTCGTAGTTTTCGTGCAGGACGGGCTGGACCTTCTCGCCCGAAGCGTCGGGCGCGGTGTCCATATGGGCGATCAGGCCGAGGGCGGGCCGCCCCTCGCAGCCGGGGGTGGCGGGCAGGTGGCCGTAGACATAGCAGTGTTCGTCCACGTCGGCGTCGCCGACGCCGAGGGTGCGCAGCTCGTCGGCCAGCATCCGCGCCAGATCGAACTGGCGCTGGGTGGACGGATGGGTCCCGGTGGCGGGATCGGAGGTGGTGTGCACCTGGACATATTGCAGAAGGCGTTGATAGGCACGCATGGCAAAGCTCCTTTCAAGGGTGTGTTCCTGCCTACTAGGATACTCCATTTCGCGTGGTTTTACAAGGGGCAGAAAACGGGCCCCCGTCCCGAAGGGACAGGAGCCCATGCGTCATGTTATATGCTTTTAGGCCAGACTCACGTCGTGCCGGGTGGGTTCGCCTTTGGCAAAGGCGGCGGCGCTCTCAAAGACGCCGCGGACCATGCTCTCGACGTCCTCGTCGGTGTAAAAGGCGGTGTGGCAGGTCAGCAGCACATTGGGGAAACTGCGCAGCAGCGCAAGCTCGGTGTTGGCGATGGGGTCGCCGGCGCGGTTGTAGTAGTACAGGCCGTTCTCGTTTTCCAGCACGTCCAGGGCGGCCGCGCCAATGCGGCCGCTCTCCAGCGCGTCGATCAGAGCTTTGCTGTCAATCAGGCTGCCGCGCGCGGTGTTGACGATGACGGCGCCCTGTTTCATCCGGGCGAGGGCGGCCGCGTCGATCAGGTGATGGTTTTCGGCCGTGGCATTGGTGTGCAGGGTGATGACGTCGCTCTCGGCGCAGAGGGTGTCGAAGTCGACGTACCGGGCATATTGCGCGGCCTCCTCGCTGGGGTAGAGGTCGTAGGCCAGCAGCTTGCAGCCGAAGCCGGACAGGTGCTGCAGCACCGTGCGGCCGATGTGCCCGGTGCCGATCACCCCCACCGTGCAGCCGGACAGGTCCCGGCCGATCTTGCCCTGCAGGGAGTAGTCCTGCACCTCGCCCCGCTTGAGGATGTGGCCCACCCGCCGCAGGCTCATCAGCATCAGCATGATGGCAAAGTTGGCCACCCCGCGGGGCGGGTAATCGACGTTGGAGACCCGCATCCCCAGCGCGCGGGCGGTCTCGCGGTCGACGTGGTCGTAGCCGATGGACCGGCAGCAGAGGTACTTGACCCCCAGCTCGTGGAACCGCCGCACCATGGCGGGGCCCATGTCGCAGGGCGTCATCGAGACGGCGTCGCACCCGGCGGCGAGATGGGCGTTTTCAAGGCTGGGGTATGCCTCGCAGCCGTCGAACTCGATGCCGGTCTCGGCGGCGAGGCGCTCGGCAAAGGGGCGCTCGTCCCAGGGCCGGAGGGTGTAAAAGAAGATCTTCATAGACAAAGCTCCTTATTTGGAGAAGACCGCCGCAAAGGATTCCAGAAAAAAGAACTTTTTGGCGGGGTGATATTCGAGGTCGGGAACGTCGAAGAGGTAGCGTTCGGTCGCATTGATGACGGTGGTCTCGCCCCGCTGACAGACCCGGGGCAGCTTGTAGTCGTAGAACAGGTGGATGTGCCCGTGGACGAACCACCGGGGCTGCCACTCGTCCAGAAAGGCGTTGAAGCACTCAAAGCCGCGGTGGGGCAGGTCCTCGCCGTCGTTCAGGCCCCGGGCGGGGGCGTGGGTCAGCAGGACGTCCACCCCGCCCATCCGCCGCACCTTGCCGCGCAGCCTGGCGATCCGCCGGCGCATGGCCTGTTCGGTGTACTGGTAGGGGCTCTCGCGGTTATAGCGCACCGAGCCGCCCAGACCCACCACCCGCAGGCCCTTCCAGATATAGACGCCGTCGTCCACGCAGATGCAGCCGCCCGGCTCCTGCCGGGCATACTCCTTGTCGTGGTTGCCGTGCACATAGAGGATGGGCGCGGCGGTGAAATTGGTCAAAAATTCCAGATAGGTGCGGGGCAGGTCCCCGCAGGAAAGGATCAGGTCGACCCCTTCCAGCCGCTCGCGGCACTGCGGACACCACAGCGCCTTTGAGGCCACGTCAGAAATAGCGAGTATCTTCACGTTCCTTCAAGCTCCGTTCTTTTTGCTTCCTCTTTACCCTGTTGCTTGCGCCGTCAGGCGGTTTACCCCTTGATCACGTCCAGGCCGCAGATGTCGGCCAGGGCCCTGGTCTTGACGTCCAGCTGGTCATAGCCGGGCAGAGTCCCTTCGACGCATTCGTCCAGCCAGTCCATCAGCATCAGCTCCTTGGGGGTGTAGACCACCTTTTTGGGGCTGTGCAGCAGGTGCTTCTGGCCGTAGACCTGCGCGGGGAAGATGGTCAAAAGCCCGCTGTGCAGCTGGGTCTCCATCAGGCCCAGCAGCTGCAGCGACCCGCCGGGCAGCCCGTGGCTGTAGCGGATGCCGACCGCGCCGCTCTTCATGCCCCACCAGTAGTTGATGGCCTTGCCGGTGTCGGCGGCGTCCCAGCTGCCGTTGAAGATGGAGCGGAGGATCTCGGTATAAAAGACGTCCCAGCGCCACTCGGGCAGGCCCAGCGGCCGGATGACCCCGTTGGGCAGCCGCTGGCACAGGCCGTAATCCCGGTGGGAGTCGGGCGCCTCGCGGGCGTCGCGGGCGTAGTAGAGGGTGACGTCCTCCCGGTCGGCAAAGGTAAGGGAGTGGTCCGGGTCGGGCATACAGGCCCACCGCAGCACCACCCGGCCCTCCGGCCGGACGGCCCTCAGCCCCTGGGCGTAGGCGTTGACCGCCGCCGGGATGCCGTAGATCGGGTTGGGGGCGACGTAGCCCACCACGTTGGTGGGGGAGAGGATGCCGGCCAGCATACCCAGGATGTAAGTCGCCTCGTAGGTGCGGGGATAGTAGGTGCGCACCAGGGGGTGAGGCGCGTTGAGCGAGCAGTTCAGGAACTTGGTCTTGGGGTGCTGTGCCGCCACCTTGAGGCAAGCGGTGTGCATCCGCACGCTGGTGGTAAAGACCACGTCCGCCCCGTCGTGGGCAACTTCTTCCAGCACCTGTTCGGCGTCCACCTCGGGGTCGACGTTCTCGCGCGATTCGAGGATGACCCGGTCGCCGAAGGTATTGGCCAGGGCGTCCCGGCCCTTTTCGTGGGCGCGGACCCAGGCGCTCGACGCCTCGTTGTACTCATGGAGGAAGGTGACGCGCAGCTCGCTGGGCCGGGTGAAGATGTTCAGCTTGGACAGGCCCGACAGGGGCTTGGCGGCCTCGGTCTGGGGCTCCAGCACCACCTCGACAGCCTGGTCCTTGGTCAGGACGGTGATCTCGTCCCACATCTTGGAAAGATTTTCCTTGATCTGGGCGGGGGTGGCGTCGCAGGCGTCGGTGTACCGGTAGACCGACAGATAGACAAGCAGCGCGTCGCCCACCGTCAGCGGCAGCCGCGCGCCGCCGAGGGCGCGGAACTGCTTGCGGAACTTGGTGTGCAGGGCGTTGAAATTCTTGCGGTCGTCGTCGGTCCACTCCTCGCCCTTGGCCTTGCAGACCAGCTTCTGCAATTTGGCGTAGCTGCCCAGGCGGGAGAACTGGACGATGTTCACCTTGCTCAGCTTATAAAAATCCAAAAACTCGTAGTAGATGCGGTTTTCCAGGCTGTCATTGCGGGCGGGGATCAGCCGGGTGACGGTGCCGGGGATGCTGCTCGCCTCAAAGTGCTTGAGGACCGAGACCCGCTTGTTCCCTTCCTCGATGTAGAACTGGTTCAAAAACTCGTAGGCGGTCACCGGGTTGCGGATGCCCTCGTCGAGGTGGGCGTCACACAGCACCGACCACTTGGTGGCGAACTCGGTGTCCTCGTCCAGCAGCGGCATGAAGTTGGGGGCAAAGGCGGTGTGCCGCCCGCTGGTCTTGGTGCCCACGATGCTCTCACTGGGCATATTCACAAGGCCCAGCGGCTCGGTGGCCACGATGTTGACATTGACCAGGATATCGTCCAGCACCGGCAGGTAGGGGTTCTGACCGCGGGCAACATGGGCGCGGTAATCCTTCTGACCGGCCTTGAGGGCGGACTTATATTCTTCCTTAGACATAGGCAAACATTCCTTTCCGTGCGCAGGGCGCACTGACAGGGGAACTCATCCCGTCCAGCCCGGGCGGGATCCAAACAAACGTATTTCTTCTCTTATCTCAGCTTTCTGCCAAATGCTGCCAAAATACGGGCGGTGGGGCTCCGCCCAAATCACAGTATACCATACTTTTTGCATTTTGTCTCTATTTTAACAAGGATTGCAGCCGGAACTTTGTGGATGCCTGTATAAACGATTTGCGAAAGCGTGCATGAACCGGCGGAAATTCCAGGAAAAATGCCCATTCTACCGCCCGCAGGGACGCCCTGCGGGCTTTTTTGCGCCCGGCGCTTGCATCTTCCCGCGTTTTCCGGTACCATAAAAGAAAAACGAAGGGAACGACCAAGATGGAAACAGAAACCCTCCCCGTGCTGACCGCGGGGGAATACGCCGGGGGCCTGTGGTACTACGAGCCCCACGTCTATCAGCCCTACCGGTACGTGCTGGGACGGCCGGGAGAGCGGCCGCTGGTCTGCATCGGCATCAACCCCAGCACGGCGCAGCCCGGCGCGCTGGACCCCACCGTCAAGAGCGTCGAGCGGCTGGCGGCGGCAAACGGCTTTGACAGCTGGATCATGTTCAACGTCTACCCGCAGCGCGCCACCAACCCCAACGATATGGACAAGACCCCCGACCGCGCCCTCTGCGACGAGAACCTGCGCTGGCTGGCGGCGGTGCTGGCCCAGACCCAGCCCACCATGTGGGCGGCCTGGGGCACCCTGATCGAAAAGCGGCCCTATCTGCCGGGGCTGATGCGGGAGATGGTGGCCCTGACCCGGGAGCGGGGAACCCCCTGGGTCACCTTTGGACGGCGCAGCAAGGCCGGCCACCCCCACCACCCGCTCTACCTGCGCAGGGACGCCGCGCCCGAACCCTTCGACGTCGAAGGCTACCTCGACACCTGCTTTTAGAGGAAAGGAGGCGCGCCCATGCGCCCGCAGCAATACCGCAAGGTCTACGACTGGTTCACCGCCCGCCCGGCGGCGCTGCGCGCGCTGCGGCTGACCGGCCGGGCGCTGCCGGTCCTGTTCGCAGGGGCCTACCTGGCCCTGCTGGGGCTGCTGGCGGCGGGGACGGCCGCCGGAGTCTATCCTATGCGGCTGGCGGTGCGGGCAGTCCTGGTGCCGGGGGCGGTCTTTGGGGGCGGCAGCGCGCTGCGGGCCGCCCTTGACCGGCCGCGGCCCTATCAGCAGCCCGGCTTTGTCCCGCTGCTGCCCAAGGAGACGCAGGGCAAAAGCTTCCCCTCCCGGCACGTGCTGAGCGGGGCGGTCATCGCGGCCGCCTGGCTGCCGGTCAGCCCGGCGGCAGCCGGCCTGCTGGCCGCGCTGACGGCGGCGCTGGGGGTGCAGCGGGTGCTGGCGGGGGTCCACACCCCGGCCGATGCTGCGGCCGGCGCGCTGCTCGGCTTCGGCCTCGGCGCGCTGGGGATGCTGCTGTAGGCAGGGCAGAAAAACACAAAAAGGCACGGCCTCCGCTCTGCAACGAGAGACGGGGGCCGTGCTTGTTTGTGGTCAGGATGCGGCGTCCTCTCCGCCGATGAGGCGCTCATAGGCCCCGGTGAAGGCCCGCTCGGGCAGAGCGGCCGTCAGGGCCAGGGCGGCGTGGCGGCGCTCCTCCGCGGTCAGGGGCGGGTCCAGATCGAGCGGCGGAAAGTGGGCCGTCACGCACTCGATCTGCCGGGCGACCCGCCGCGCCACAAAGACGCCGCGGTCGGTCAGGTAGATTTTGCCGTAGTGGGCCTTGACGATCATCCCGCGCTCGGCCAGCTGGCCGAGGGCCCGCGCCACCGAGGGCCTTGTCACGCCCAGCCGCTCGGCAATGGTGCGGGAGCTGACATCCAGCTGGGTGCGGGCGGTTTCGTAGATGGCCAGCAGATAGCGCAGATGGGCGGCAGTCAGTTCCATACAAGCCTCCTTGACAAAACGGGCGCGGGCCGTCGTCCGGCAAGCCCGCGCCCGTTCGATTTGGGTTTCAGTGTTCGGTATGGCAGCCATGGCAGCTGCCGTCGCAGTGCCCGCAGCCTTTGCAGCCGGCGCATTTGCCGCCGCGCAGGTCCCGGATGGAGGCCCGCACCGACAGGCCCACCAGCCCGAACACGACGGCCCCCACCACGATGGTGGAGAGATTGGCGGTAAAGAAGGATAGCATAGCGGGCCTCCTTGGGGCGGTTACGCCTTGACGGCGCGTTTGCGGCTGATGCGGACGCCGTCGGACGTCTCGTAGGGGTTCTTGCGGAAGAGCAGGTAGAGCAGCCCGGCCAGCAGCGCCGCGGCCACGATGGTGAAGAGATTGAAGCTCACTTCGCCGGTGACGAGCCCGCCCAGCTGATAGACGATGAGCGAGACGATGTAGGCGAACACGCACATATAGCCGATGGCAAAGGCGGTCCAGCGGGGGTTGTTCATCTCCCGCTTGATGGCGCCCATGGCGGCAAAGCAGGGGGCGCAGAGCAGATTGAAGATCATGAAGCTGTAGGCGGCCAGGGCGGTGAAATTGGCCGCGATGAGGCTCCAGATCTCGTCGCCGTTTTCTGCGACTTCAGCCACGCCGAAGGTAACGGCCAGGGTGGAAACGACGTTCTCCTTGGCGATCAGGCCGCCCACGCAGGCGGTGGCAGCACGCCAGTTGCCAAAGCCCAGCGGCGCAAAGACGGGGGCGACGACGCCCGCGATGGCGGCCAGCAGGGAGGCGTTGGCGTCCTCCACCGCGCCGAAGGCGCCGTTCACAAAGCCGTAGCCCTGCAGGAACCAGAGCACCACGGTGGAAGCCAGGATGACGGTGCCGGCCCGCCGGACGTAGGAGGCGCCGCGCTCCCAGGTGGAGCGCAGGACGTTGCCCCAGGCGGGCACATGGTAAGCGGGCAGCTCCATCACGAAGGGGGCGGGGTCGCCGGCAAAGGCGCGGGTCTTTTTCAGGATGACGCCGCTGACAATGACGGCGGCGATGCCGATGAAGTAGGCGCTGACGGCCACCAGGCTGCTGCCGCCGAAGATGGCGCCGGCCAGCAGGCCGATGATGGGCATCTTGGCGCTGCAGGGGATAAAGCAGGTGGTCATGATGGTCAGCTTGCGGTCACGGTCCTGCTCGATGGTACGGGAGGCCATGACGCCGGGGATGCCGCAGCCCGAGGCCACCAGCAGGGGGATGAAGCTCTTGCCCGACAGGCCGAACCGGCGGAAGATGCGGTCCATCACAAAGGCGATGCGGGCCATGTAGCCGATGTCCTCCAGAATGGCCAGCAGGAAGCTCAGCACCAGGATCTGGGGCACAAAACCGAGGGCTGCGCCCACGCCGGCCACGATGCCGTCGTTGATAAGGCCCACCAGCCAGTCGGCGCAGCCGATGGATACCAGGAAGCCTTCCACAGCCGGCGGCACGATCTCGGTGAACAGCACGTCGTTGACCCAGTCGGTGCCCATGGTGCCGAAAGAGATCTTGGTGCCGCCCATGGCGATGGTGTAGACCGCCAGCATGACGGCGGCAAAGATGGGCAGGGCCAGCACCCGGTTGGTGACGATGCGGTCGATCCGGTCGGAGGCGGTCAGGTTGTCCTTGCGCGCCTTGCGGGTGTAGGCTTTCTGCATGACGCCGTGGAGGAAGGCGTAGCGCTGACCCGTGATGATGCTCTCGGCATCGTCGTCCAGCTCCTTTTCGCAGGCGGCGACGGCCTGTTCGATGCCTGCGGCGGCAGCCTCGTCCAGCTTGAGCTCGGCGGTGACCTTCTCGTCCCGCTCGAACAGCTTGACGGCGTACCAGCGGACAAAGCGGGGGTCCACCTTGCCGCGGAGAACGCCTTCGATCTGCTCGATGGCCTCTTCGACGCAGCCGGTAAAGACCTGCGGCAGCTTGGCCGCCCTGCCGGCTTTGGCGGCGGCGACGGCGGCGTTTGCGGCGGCCGCGGTGCCGTCGCCCTTGAGGGCACTCATCGCAACGGCCTTGCAGCCCATGGCGGCGCCCAGCTGTTCCAGGTCGATCCGGTCGCCGTTTTTGCGGACCAGGTCGGCCATGTTGACGGCGATCACCACCGGGATGCCCAGCTCGATCAGCTGGGTGGTCAGGTAGAGGTTGCGCTCGATGTTGGTGCCGTCCACAATGTTGAGGATGGCGTCCGGCTTTTCGTTCACCAGGTAGTTGCGGGCCACCACCTCTTCCAGGGTGTAGGGGGAGAGGGAATAGATGCCGGGCAGGTCCTGCACGGTGACGTCCCGGTTGTCCTTCAGGCGGCCGTCCTTCTTTTCAACGGTGACGCCGGGCCAGTTGCCCACATACTGATTGGCGCCGGTCAGTGCATTGAAGAGGGTGGTCTTGCCGCAGTTCGGGTTGCCCGCCAGCGCGATCTTGATTTGTGCCATGTAGCCTTCTCCTTTCTCAGACGACCTCGATCATTTCGGCGTCGGCTTTGCGGACGCTCAGTTCGTAGCCGCGCAGGTTCAGCTCCATCGGGTCGCCCAGCGGCGCGACCTTGCGCACATACACCTGGACACCCTTGGTGATGCCCATATCCATGATGCGGCGCTTGACCGGGCCGGCGCCGTTCAGCCGGGCGACGGTCACGGTCTCGCCGACACGCGCGTCTTTCAGGGTTTTCATACTTGTTTCCTCCCACTGATTGCAATATACAAACCGCCGGAGCCCCCGCATGGGCCGCCCCGGCCGTTTTGCCGGATCAATACAGGATGCGGTTTGCCATCTGACTGTCCAGGGCGATGCGCCCATCCCTGACCTGCAAAATCAGGCTGCCGGCGATCTCATTGACCACCGTTACGGGGCTGTCCACCACAAAGCCGAGCTCGGCCAGGTGCTGGCGCACCTCGTCCCGCCCGGTCACCCGCCGGATGGTGACGGTCTCACCCGGCTTTGCCATCGTCAAAGGCATCATACGCGCTCATCTCCCCTCTGCGTTTGCCTGTGCAAACTCTGTGTACGCTGTAAGTTTACGCTTACTAACTGCAAAAGTCA